>JAGAUA010000003.1 GCA_017847885.1 Oscillospiraceae bacterium | reverse complement strand
TGCCTGCATAAACGGTCAGTGGTATATTTTCTACCACCGCATGACAAACGGCACAATTATGTCAAGGCGCGGCTGCGTTGAGAGGATAGAGATACTTCCCGACGGAACTATCCCCCCCGTGGAAATGACCTCTCTCGGCTTCGAGGACAGCCTTAATCCTTACGAGATAACCCCTGCGGATATTGCCTGCGTTCTTAAAGGCAAGGCATTCATTACCGAAAGAAATGTGTTTGAAAGAGCGGTAATCAACATTCAGGACGGCGACGTTATCGGCTACAAATATTTTGATTTTGGTGACGATAATTCAAGCAAAACTATGGAATTTGCCGCAAAGGTAAAGGGAATGGGCTGCGACTGTCATATGCACATTTTTGCGGACGATGAGGAAATAGGCGTCTGCGATATCGGGCAGGACAGCGGAATTGTCAAAGCTATTGTGAAAGCCGTTACGGGCAGGCACGCTGTTTATTTCAAAATATCCACGGATTACAGCGGTTGGACGGGGGATTACTTCAAGGGCAGAAGCCTTTTCGAACTGACGGAATTTGTGTTTATGAAATAGTTGAATTACGGTTTGAGCCGTGGTATAATTGTAGGAAGAGCAAAAGATATTTCGGAGTGAAGTTTGAAAATAAATTTTCAAACACGAGTTTTGTTTTCCTTGCTGCCGCAAGGAATTTGCTTAGCTGACTTCGTCAGCATCAAACCACAAAACATCGGAAAGGAGTGCATTTTACCTTCGGGAAAATGATTATAAAAATGAAGCTTGGTACTATCGGATACAATTATACTCACAGCTCTGATTTTGTTATGGACAGACCTAACGGCACGGGCTGTTGGCATATGCTCGTTATCAAGACCCCCGCGCAGTTCACCATAAAAGGCAAAGAATTTTCCGTCAGAGAAAATTCCTTCGTGGTTATCTCCCCGGACGCGCCATGCCGATACTTCTGAATAGTAAAGCCGGAAAGAATAGACGACAAAGGCAGAACAACGGACTTACCGTTATACTGTGCTGCCTGTGATAAAAATATGAGTCGCTTCTCCGTCCATATTTCTTGAGGTATATTGTGATAATCGCTATTTATTATCAGAAAACAACCGGTATTTGTATTTCTGTAACAAATTTGCTTGTATCGTTTGTAAAGCCGTAATCTATCATTGTTATTTCGGATGAATTACCCGAGATTTTCAAATTATGCTCGTCTATGAACGATAATAATTTTTCATATTGAGCGGCGGCTTCATTATGACTGCCTCTGAATCGCAGGGTCACACAGGTTTGCTGCGGAATTTCGTGTGTTTTTCCGTCATAGTCATCCTCGCCGTCAAGCAACAGGAAAATCATATCATATTCGCTGAATTTGCGTTCAAGCAAATGCTCCTTTGATATTCCCACTCCGACTTTTCCAAGAAAGACCAGAGCGTTTTTCTGGGAGAGCTCAAGCTGACGTATGGGTATTTCCAGATCAAGATAGCTTTCTATTTTTAACTGCCGCCGCAGCCATACTGTTCGCTGCGGCGGTGAAACTGATATTCGAACGGTATCAAGCTCCGAGAAACCTCACTGTATCTTTTTGCACCTGCTGCTTGACCTATAACGACTGTAGACCCCATTGCCAGACCTACAATAATTACTGTCAGCATGTGCATTACCTGACTGCCTATTGATACGGCAGTTGTACATTCTACTCCGTTAAACTGACCGATAATAAACAGGTCAGCCATACCGTAAAGCGTTTGCAGAAAATACGATAACAAATACGGCAGCGAAAAAGACAGAATAGATTTAAAAACGCTTCCATCAGTAATTTCATTTTTCATATCTCAGACTCCTTTTATATTATTATACAGTATAATTATAAACTCTGCAACTGTTGTAGAGTCAAGATTAAAATATAAGTCTTTTACAAATCTTATTTTCAGAGCAATCCTTGGTTTTGCCGAAAATGAAAAATCGGCAGAGTCGGAAAATGAAAAATCACACCAAAAACGTTTTTCCATTTTATATCTTTAGGTATAGGGTTATTGATAAAAAACACAAGCGCATCATTCTACCGTATTATTCCATTAAATAAAGCGTTACCTTTCTGTGTCGAGAGGCAACGCTTTATTCATTGAGATATAGTTGCTTTGGGTGATATGCCATAAGGAATATTTACAGTACCATATACCTCGATCTGCGTCAGCGCCGGGAACGGCGACGGGTCATCGGACTTGATCAGTTCTTTCAGCATCAAGCTTGTAATAATCTTGCCATTAAGCGGAATTTCCTGTCCCAGAGCAGTCTTTTTCAACTCACATACAAGCTCCTCGCCATCTGAAAGCACAAGCTTTACCTGCTTCCACCAGTTGTCGTGCGGAAAATCAGCACGGAGATAAAGAACGACCTTGTCAGCAACGATCTCGTTGCCGAATTCAACTGTTATGCAAGCGTCATCACGACGGTTAATGCCCCAGGACTCGTAAGGCCACGCACCGTGGGCAAGATTGGCTATTACGCCATCGATCGCGTTCCGTGCCGCAAAAACAGCTTCGTTCCTTGTTTCAACATTTGCGTAAGCGTGAGGAAAGCAGTTTGTTTCGCCGTGAAAATCATAAACGTTAAGCGCCTGATTTCTGTAAGCGTAAATCTCGTCATCACGGGCAGCTCTTGCATAAAGGTAGTGGCTGTCGCCGTGAAATGCTTTGGGAGAATAGCTTATTCTCTTTTCACCGAATGGGATATCGTAAGAAATATTGTCCGTAATATAAACAAGCGAAGCACCCAGAGCGTCGTCAAATTGTATCCACACAAATATATTCTTTGTATCGGTTTCAAGACAAATTCTGTCCCCTTCGGCATATTGCGATGTATTCACGAGAACGACCTGATCTTCGCCGCTTGAAACATATCTTGTTTTATCGTTTTTATCAATTACCTTCAAGGATAATACTGCCATGATCCAACCTCACTTTTTTCGAGCGTCAACTCTTGTGACAATGTTTGTTTTGCCCCTTGGGATGAAATATTTCACCGCAGGCATTTTTGTTTTTCTGTAAAGCACGTTGGTGTTCGGGCTGTTGTCCAGCACAACTGCTTCTCCGCTGCCGCTAACGGTGCATACAGAAAAAACATTCTCAACGGTCGCCGTGCCTCCGTCTGTTTTCTGTTCAGCCATATCCTCGTCACGGCAGGCAACTGCAAATCCTGTGTCATAAGCGTAACATTCAACCTCAGAAGTAACTTTATGATAGCGTGTGTGTCCGTTTTCGTCGGGAACAATTGTTGTTTCGACAATAATTCCGGGGTACGGATTCCACTTTGACCAGGTTTCCTTTTCGCTTATATTTGTTTCAAGGCTTATTCTTCTGACATGGCAATCGCCGTCTACCTCAAAAGCAAGCATACTGTCGGGAGAGTTTTCAAACACGTTGTAGCTTGATTTTGCAACATTGAAGCCAAAACAGGTGTCGTAGACAAATTTGCCGTATTTTGCAACAGACTGACCGTGTCCTTGCGGGCTGAAAATTCCAACGGGGTAAGCCGCCGCATGGTTTCCGTAATGATACATAAGCTTGTCGCCGAAGGGCTGAGAGCTTAACGGAGCAAGTTCGGGGAACGGCTCTGCTTCTGCACTCCAGAAGGGATGCTCATCGGGAAGCATTAAAAAAGCAAAGGTCTTGAAAGCCCAGTAAGGCGAGCCGGGGGCGTTGTATGCCTCCGCCATAATAAGATTTGGATAACCGTAACCGATAGTAAGAATACCGTTTCTGTCGAAAATATCCCTTGTAAGCCAGTTTTCAATATGTCTTGCAATAAGCCCTTTCATTTGTCCGAGAGTAAAAGGCTCAATTCCTGCTATAACACAAGCGCTGAAAAATGAAACCTGTGAAAATCTGTATGTAAGCGAGCGCCCGAAGGGGAGTGCTTCGCCGGTACTGTCAAACCAGTAGATGAACTGCTTTGCAAAGATCATTGCCCTTTCCTTGAACAGCTCCGAGCGCCTTGCGTCCTCATTTTCCATAAGCTTTGCGTAAATCAGGCAGTAGAAGTGAATTGCAAAAGAGATATAATAATCCTTCTGATTTGAGTCACCGTCACGATACCAACCGTCGCCGCTGTAAAAGCTTTCGGTCAGGTCAAGATATTTTTCCAGCTTTTCCGCGCTGTATTTTCTTCCAACGCTTTTTAGCGCAAGGTTTACCAGCACCGCAAACAGCACCCAGTTACATTCGGGAAGTGTGTACTCATTGATAGCGTACAGATAATCAGCAAGATTGTCCTGTGCCTTTTCGTCAAGGACGTCCCACACGCTCTCACGGGCAAAAAGTATTCCGTATGAGATCGCCGCCATTTCGACGAACTTCTGGTCTTTATCGCTGAATGTGCCCCAGAATTCCTCACTCTCGGGGTTCGTGCCCTCGGTAAGCGCAGACTTAAAAATTTCCTGCCATTTTTCGTTTCTATGTCCCCCTGCAAACAGCGGAACAAATCCCCACAGAAGCCGTGAGATCCCCTCCATTGACACGGCGGCTTTGTTGTAGTAAACGCCTGTATCGCCAAGATGGAGCCTTGCTTTCTTTTCGCTGAAATACGGTATCAGCGGATCAGCCATTTTCAGCATACAATCAATAAAATCCTGCTTTGAATTTAACATAATAATCTCCCTTACCAGTATTGTATCCAATCCTTTGAAAGTCTTGTTAATGCTTCCATATAGAAGTAATCGCCCCAAATATTGCACTCATCAACGCCGTAGTGGTTACAGGTGTTGTAGGGTGAATGATTGGAATACGTGCTGTGAAGCACCAGTCCGTTGGATTTGCCGAAATCGGAAACGGCGTAGTTTTCATACACCGAATTAATAATTTCCTTTGCGGTATTTATGTAGTACTCGGCCTCATCTTTATCAAGCCAGCGGCTCATTTCCAGCATACCGCAGGCAGCAATTGACGCACTCGAAGAGTCCCTCGGCTGGTCATCGCCGTCGGTAAATTCCAAATCCCAATATGGCACCAGATCTTTCGGCAGATGGTCAAGAAAATATTTTGTAACGTTTTTAAAAAGCGGAATATATTCCTCACGCTTGGTATAGCGATAAGCTGTTGCAAGACCGTATACGCCCCACGCCTGACCTCTTGCCCATGCCGAACCGTCACGATAACCCTGACAGGTTGCTCCGTGGTGAGCTGCGCCTGTTTCCATATCAAAGAAGAACGTGTGCCAGGTTGAATAGTCATCACGGATAACATTGTTGACAGCTGTATTGATATGCTTGTCAGCGATCTCCCTGTACTTGCTGTCACCTGTCACATCGGATGCCCAGTAAAGCAGGGGAAGGTTGTTAAGGCAGTCGATGATAAGTCTGTAATTTTCGGGCTGATCCATCGGACCCCATGCCTGAAGAAATTCGCCCACAGGATGATACCGTGTAAGAAGCTGGTCGGCAGCTTTTATTGCCGCTTCCTTGCCATCTTCGCTGCCTGTCAGCTTGTAGCCTGCAACACAGGACGGCGAATAAAGAAATCCCATATCGTGGTGGTCAACCTCAATTTTATTGTCGATTCGGTGGAGAAAAGATTTAACCTGCGTAAGACCTGCATTTTTCAGCTTTTCAGCTGCACCTGCTTCAAACTCACTTTCGTGAGATGTCACATATTCATATGCAAGCCAGATCTCACCCGTCCAGAAGCCTGTTGTCCAGTCAACATTTTCCGTAGCGGAGTAAAAATTTCCCTCGCTGTATGCTTTAGGAAATTTGTCCGTAAATTCAGGGAGAATGTTAAGTATCTGCGTTACCGCATTTTTTAAGCCGTTATTGATTTTATCATCTGTTATAGCGTTCATGCCGACACCTCACTTTATATTTATACAATTATATCATAATACAGGCTATAAATCAATGAATTTTGTGATTGATTTTACTGAACTATTGTGCAAAATTTATAGGTAACCGCTACCCCCCTCTATTCAAACGAGGAAAAAATGGTATAATTGAAGTATGAAAATAAGACAGATCGGTCTGACAAATCTGAAATATATTGCAGGTATGAATTTTTAAAACAGAAATCGGACCGATAGTGGATAACTGTGTCCTTTTGAGGAAAATTGGCGCTAATAAAGGGGATTTTTCGTGCAAATATAGGCATATCTGCATTTTTTGAGACGAATTATCCTTAATTTTAAATACGGGGTTTTTAGAGGTTACCAATAAAAATTTTATAAATCTATTGACATTTATCCGAATTAGGATTATAATACAAATTATCCGAGTTAGGATAATAAAAAAGTACATACTATGTCATCGGAGGACTGATCATCGCAATGGTCAAGTCGACGTAAAGATGTCGGGTGAGCCCGGTTATTGTAACAGATAACCGGGCTTTTTTTGTTTTTGAAAGGAAGTATTTTTATGAAAATCATTACCGTAAGCCGTGAATTCGGAAGCGGAGGAGGAGAGCTTGGAAAGCGTCTGGCAGACGTTCTCAGTGTTCCGTGCTATGACCACGAAATTATTGATATGGTTGCCGAAAAATGCGGCTATGATAAGAATTATGTTGCCTGCGTTTCGGAAAAGGATATCCGCACATTTTTCCCTCAACCATCGGTCATCGTTTCCTTGCACCGCACCCTACAGCGCAGCAGCCTTTGAAAATTGCAGCCGAACAGCAGAATATCATACGGCGGCTTGCAGAAAACAGCGACTGTGTTATCGTGGGACGGGGAGCAGATATAATACTGCGTGATATGGATACACTGAATATTTTTGTGTATGCAGATAATGCCTCAAAACTTGCGCGCTGCAAGGAAAGAGCCGATGAAAATGAAAAGCTCTCCGATAAGGAGATACTTCGTAATATGAAGCAGATAGATAAGGAGCGAATGAATTATCACGACCTGCTCTCGGAAACAAAATGGGGAGATAAGGGCTCATATCACCTTTGCATAAATACTTCGGGCAAGGAAATAAAATCGCTCATACCCGGTCTTGCGGAATATGCAAAGAACTGGTTCGGGATTATGTGTTCTGGTGGGCGCTTTTTTCAGTGGCAAACTCGCTTTCTCTGAATTTGCAGTCATTCTGCCGAAATGACGGCGCTCCGGGACTTGTGGCTATTACAAATGTCATCACAACAACGGTGAATATTTTCCTCGACTGGCTTTTTGTATTTCCAATGCAAAAAGGCGTTATGGGTGCGGCTGTGGCAACAGGCATTTCCCAAATTGTCGGTCTGCTTATCATTTCCACACATTTTATATTCAAAAAGGGAAACCTTGTTATCGGCAGATACAAACCGCAGGCGAAGCTGTACAGCAAGATAGTTTTCATAGGACTTCCCGAAGCAATAGCGCAGTTTTCCACGCCCGTAACGACACTTTGTATGAATTACACCCTCATGGCAACCTTCGGCGATATAGGCATTAATGCTTTTTCAATTATCTCTTATCTTTCGTCCTTTACAATGGCTGTATTTTTCGGAGCGTCCGAGGGTATGCAGCCCTTGTTCGGTCAGGCATACGGCGCAAAGGAAGATAAGGATTTGAAGCATTATTACCGTGCAGGTCAGCTTATCAGCATAATAGGAAGTGCGCTCTGCGTTGCGGTTTATGTTATCTTTCCACGCCCGCTTTGCACGCTGTTTGGCGCAGAGGGCGAAACTCTCGACTACACGGCGGTACATATGTGGGAATACTGCTGGGGATTTATTGTAGGCAGCATAAACACTATGATATCCGCATATTTTTACTCAACAAAGCGCTCGGGACAGGCTATCGCACTCAACGTAATTCGCAGTCTTATTATGAATACAGTTATCATCACATTTCTCCCGAAAATTTTCGGAAATGGCATAGTATGGCACACCTTTGGAATTTACGAGGTGCTTGTTCTTATTATAGCAATTGCGCTCAAGAAAACTTCGGAGAAAAACGGAGTTGTTTATAAATAAACGGAGGAAAAAATAATTATATGAAACAAAACCAAAGCTTTACGGAGGGGCGGATATTTTCGCCGCTGATACGGTTCGCCCTGCCTGTGCTTTTTGCACTTTTTTTGCAGACAATGTACGGCGCAGTTGACCTGCTTATCGTGGGACAGTTCGGCGGCGAGCTTGCAGATGTATATGTATCTGCAGTATCAACGGGAAGTCAGCTTATGCAGGCTATAACCGTAGTAATAACGGGACTTGCAATGGGACTGACCGTTTTTGTGGGAAAAGAAATCGGCGCAGGTCAGCGTGAAAAGGCAGGAAAGATAATAGGCAGTGGAATTTTTCTGTTCGGCGTTATAGCTGTGGTAATTGCAGTAATAATGGTCTGCACCTCTCCGCTGCTGGCAAAAGCAATGCACGCCCCCGAGGAAGCCTTTGACCAGACAGTTTCCTACATAAGGATATGCTCGGCAGGAGCAGTATTTATTGTAGCATACAATCTGGTGGGCAGTATTTTCAGAGGTATAGGCGATTCAAAAATGCCGCTCATAACCGTTGCTATCGCCTGTGTGCTGAATATTGCAGGAGATATGCTGATGGTGGCAGTCTTTCATATGGGTGCATCGGGAGCAGCTATTGCAACGGTATTTGCACAGGCGGTCAGCGTGCTTATCTCGCTTCTCATAATCCGCAGACGAACTCTGCCCTTTGCTCTGTCGGTAAAGAATATAAAGCCAAAAAAGGTCTTTATCGCGGAAATGCTGCGGCTTGGTATTCCTATTGCGCTTCAAGACCTGCTTGTGAATATCAGCTTTCTTGTGATAATTGCAATAGTAAATTCTCTGGGACTGACCGCTTCGGCAGGAGTGGGAGTTGCCGAAAAGCTGTGCGGATTTTTAATGCTTGTCCCATCGGCTTTTATGCAGTCGATGTCTGCATTTGTGGCGCAGAATATGGGGGCAAAGAAGCCCGAGCGTGCAAGAAAGGCTCTGCTTTGCGGCATTGCTTCTTCATTGGTTGCAAGCGTGATAATGGCATACTTCACCTTTTTCCACGGCGATCTGCTGGCAGGAATATTTGCAAAGGACAGAGAGGTAATACTTGCGGCTGCGGATTATCTCAAAGCCTATGCCTTGGACTGTCTGCTCACATCATTTTTGTTCTGCTTTATCGGATATTTCAACGGCTGCGGCAGCACCACATTCGTTATGATGCAGGGAATTATCGGAGCATTCGGCGTAAGGCTTCCCGTATCGTGGCTTATGAGCAAACGTGCCGAAGTGTCGCTGTTTCACATAGGTCTTGCAACACCAGCTTCTTCTCTTGTGCAGATTATTCTGTGCGGAGTTTATTTTCTGACACTTCTGAGGAAACAAAAGTCGGCTGGACATGAACTCAAATCGCAGATATGATATTTTTAGCCATACTCTCTGTTATAGAAAGTATGGCTTTTTATAATGCTCTTTTAATCAATATACTGTCTTGAATTTTTATTGGTCTTGATTTTCTTTACCATTAGACATATTTGATTTTTTTGTGGTATAATGGTTTAAGTAAATAAATGGAGGCAAAGTTATGTCACAGCACAAAAAAGAAATTAAGCAGCTGGCAGAGGAATTTAAAAGCTGTCAAAAGATCTTGCTTGCACTTGGTGATGAAAACAGACAGCATTTGATCTTGGAAATGATGCAAATGGAAAGATGCGGCGGTGCAAGAGTGGGGGAGATTACAGAAAAGTCACATCTTTCACGTCCGGCTGTATCTCATCATATTCAGATCCTCAAGGATGCGGGAATATTGAAAATGCGGCGTGAAGGCACGAAAAACTACTATTATTTTGATGCAGATACAAAAGCTATGAACAGTCTTCTCCATATGCTTGAACACGCCAAAACCATTATGGAAAAATTACCCGATAGGAGTGGTGAAGAATGATAACTGTACACATATTTCATACGGGGAAAGTGAGAGTTGATCGTGCGATCCCATATATTTTGTCATCCGGATTTTGACCATACAAGCGGAATTTCGCTTGTAAAAAATACAAAAGCGTATAAATCGTGTATGTTAGGCGTAGGTCTGAGCTTATACTATTTCCTAATCAACCTATAGACAAAGTCTATAGGTTGATCCCACCGCTTTGCGGTGGGTGCGGCGAAGCCGCAGGAAAGCCATTCAATACTAATTCAGTCAAAACCGCAGGTTTTGACTGAATTAGTATTATTAAGTGTGGCAATGATTAGCATAAACTATATTGTTTAACGGAGGATATTAAAATGAATCAAATCGAAATTATGAAAGCAAGACATAGTGTTAGGCAGTATAAAGATCAACCTATTGAAGCGGATCTGATAAAAATTCTGACCGACGAGATCAACGTATGTAATGAGAAAAGCGGCTTGCACATTCAACTTGTGACGAATGAACCCAAAGCATTTGATGGGTTTATGGCACACTATGGTAAATTTAACGGCGTAACAAACTATATTGCAATGATTGGGAAAAAAGGTAATGACCTTGAAGAAAAGTGCGGTTATTACGGCGAAAGAGTTGTCCTTCTTGCGCAAAGGTTGGGGTTGAACACCTGTTGGGTGGCAATGACCTATAACAAGATCAAGACAGCGTTTACAATTAATAACGGAGAAAAACTATGCATAGTAATTGCTATCGGCTATGGTGAAACGCAGGGAGTGCCACACAAATCAAAGCCTGCTGAAAGTGTTATGAAAGCAGACAAACCGGTTCCTCAATGGTTTCAAAACGGCATAGATGCTGCTTTGCTTGCACCCACTGCAATGAATCAACAAAAATTTGTTTTTTATCTCAGCGGCAATAAAGTATCGGTAAAAGCAGGTGTTGGTTTTTATACAAAATTAGATTTGGGTATTGTCAAATATCATTTTGAACTTGGCGCAGGGAAAGATAAATTCGATTGGATTTGTTGATGTATAAACACCTTTTCTTTATCTTTCGTTCAGGGATAAAATGCTGACAAAAGAAGTGCATTTTACCGTCAGTTTGAAAATATTTCTGATCTAATTTACAGGAAATGCGATAATTTATATATTGGGGTTTTAGGGGCGAAACAGCCCCTAACAAGCCGTCAGCGGAGCTTGACGGGAAAAGGTGTACCTTTTCTGCACTTGTGATATTCTGCCAACCTCTTCGGCGGTTTTGGCTTTTTTGACAGAAAGCTCCTGCTCCAGATTTGCAATTCTGCAATCTCGCTCGGAAAGCTGATTTTGCAGATTGACATATTCTGAGCTTTTATCCACGTTCCCAGAATTACAAATTTTTTCATTTTCGCTGCTTGACTATATTTTTGCTTTGGGGTATAATGGAATAAATCGGGTAGTTCAAACTGCTCAACATATCGAAACTTGGGGTGGTGTAGAATGTGCAAAAGAAACAAAAATCAATATAGATGATTTTCCAAGAGAGCTTCATTACATATTTGAAAATGCAAAAATATATGACAGCAGCTCACATCCATCTATGACGGTGCTGTACAGCAACAACGGGTATTATGTAAAGATAGCTGAAAAAGGCAGTCTTGCAAAGGAAGCGGAAATGGCAAAGCTGTTTGAGCGCAGCGGGATAGGTGTTGATGTGGTTTCCGTTATTTCAGACATAAAGGACTATATGGTTACAAGACCTGCAAAGGGTGAGGACTGCACACACTATCTGAACAACCCCGAAAAATTGTGTGAAGCGCTTGCCGAAGCAATGAAATTCCTGCACAGCAGACCTATCGAAAATGTTCCCGTTTCTCCATGTATGGAAACATACGCTGATTTCAGCTTTATAAAGCAAGACACATTTATACACGGAGATTTTTGCTTGCCGAATGTAATACTGGATAATTGGAAATTCAGTTCGTTTATTGACTTGGGACTTGCAGGAGTTGGTGACAGACATATAGATATTTACTGGGTGCTTTGGTCACTTGATCACAATCTGAAAACAGACAAATATACAGATTATTTTCTGAATTTATACGGGAAAGACAATTATGATAAAGACGTTCTTAAAAAGGTAGCGGAAATTGAGTCGCAGGCGTAATTCTGAAAGATTGGAGATAAGTATGCACAAAGATAGCAAATGGGCAAGGCAGTTAATGATAAGCTGTATTTTCCGCTTTCTGAGGATTGGAGAAAAAGTGAGACCCGTGAGGCAGATTGTACGGAGAGAATTGAAGCGTTTTTGAGTTGTTTATAGTAACCTGATAATTCTTACAAAATCCTTGCATTTTTCATATGACAAGCGTAAATTTTATCCTGTCGAATAATTATTAAAAACAGCGAAAGAATATCGTAAAATCGCCCTTTTCTCGTAAGCTTTTCTTGTTGTGTCGGGATTGCCTGCACATAATGCCTTTACCTCCGCATAATCGAGCGCTGTTTCGTCCATATCTGCACAGGTTCTTTCAGGCGTTTTACTTGTAATGACCTGAGATATAAACTCTGCTGCATATCAGTAGAACAATTAATGCGGAACATTTATTAAATCACCTAAACACTGTAATATATTGAAAAGCAATCAAAAACTCACATCACACTATAAAAAACCATATTGGTAAATCAATCAAAGCAGCCATGATTTGAGAAAAAGCGTTATTGCCAACAAAGCAATAACGCTTTTGGTATGGTAACCCCGCATCTATTGCGGGAGTTTACCATACAAAACAGGCTGCTGCACCAATCGGTACAACAGCCTGTTCAATACTATTTAAAAAACCTTTCCCAAATCTCGTAAGACGGCGCACAAGTGACATTCCGCCAGTTCTTGACGGTAGTAGCACTCACTCCGCAATTTGCAGCAAATGCACGGATTGAAACATTGTTTCTTTCCATATATTCACAAACGGCCTGCGCAGAATCCATCTTAAATCTATGGTAATCAGTCAAAAGGTTTATGCCTTCATAGCTTCTTCAACAGCAACCGCACAAGCCACAGTAGCACCAACCATAGGATTGTTGCCCATGCCGATAAGTCCCATCATCTCAACGTGAGCAGGAACGGAAGAAGAACCTGCAAACTGAGCATCAGAATGCATACGACCCATTGTATCGGTCATACCATAGGAAGCAGGACCTGCAGCCATGTTATCGGGGTGGAGTGTACGTCCTGTACCGCCGCCGGAAGCAACGGAGAAGTACTTCTTGCCCTTTTCATTGCATTCTTTCTTATATGTACCTGCAACAGGGTGCTGGAAACGTGTGGGGTTAGTGGAGTTACCTGTGATGGAAACGTCAACGCCCTCTTTCCACATGATAGCAACGCCTTCTGTTACATCGTTAGCGCCGTAGCAGTTAACCTTGGAGCGGAGACCTGCGGAGTATGCCTTGCGGAATACTTCCTTAACCTCGCCTGTGTAGTAATCCATCTCTGTCTCAACGTATGTGAAGCCGTTGATACGAGCGATGATCTGAGCAGCGTCCTTACCGAGACCGTTAAGGATTACGCGGAGAGGATTTTTACGAACCTTGTTTGCCTTTTCAGCAATACCGATAGCGCCCTCAGCAGCAGCGAAAGACTCGTGACCTGCAAGGAATGCAAAGCACTCTGTCTCGTCTTCGAGAAGCATCTTGCCAAGGTTGCCGTGACCGAGACCAACCTTTCTCTGGTCAGCAACAGAACCGGGGATACAGAAAGCCTGAAGGCCTTCGCCGATTGCAGCAGCAGCGTCAGCAGCTCTTGTGCAGCCCTTCTTGATTGCGATAGCGCAGCCTACTGTGTAAGCCCACTTTGCATTTTCAAAGCAGATAGGCTGAATGCCCTCTGTGATCTTGTAAGGGTCAAAGCCCTTTGCCTTACAGATATCTGCACACTCTTCGATGGAGTTGATGCCGTACTGAGCGAGAACAGCAAGGATCTGCTTTTCTCTTCTCTCATATGATTCAAATAAAGCCATTGTAGTGTACCTCCTTATTCTTTTCTCGGGTCAACGATCTTAACTGCGTCAGCAACTCTGCCGTACTGACCCTGAGCCTTTTCAAAAGCAGTGTTTGCGTCGTCGCCTGCCTTGATGAAATCCATCATCTTGCCGAAGTTTACGAACTTGTAGCCGATGATCTCGTTATCTTCGTTAAGAGCGATACCTGTTACATAACCGTCTGTCATTTCGAGGTAACGGGGACCCTTTGCAAGTGTACCGTACATAGTACCAACCTGAGAACGGAGACCCTTACCGAGGTCCTCAAGACCTGCACCGATTGCAAGACCGTCCTCGGAAAATGCGCTCTGTGAGCGGCCGTATACGATCTGGAGGAACAGCTCTCTCATAGCTGTGTTGATAGCGTCACAAACAAGGTCTGTGTTAAGAGCCTCAAGAATTGTTCTGCCGGGGAGGATCTCAGAAGCCATAGCTGCCGAATGAGTCATACCGGAGCATCCGATAGTTTCAACGAGAGCCTCCTGAATTACGCCGTCCTTAACATTGAGGGAAAGCTTACAAGTACCCTGCTGAGGAGCACACCAGCCGATACCGTGTGTGAAACCGGAAATATCCTTGATCTCCTTAGCCTTTACCCATTTTGCTTCTTCCGGGATTGGTGCTGCGCCGTGAGCAACGCCTTGCGCTACAGGGCACATTTTTTCAACCTCATGAGAATAAATCATATGTACATAACTCCTTTCAGAATTTGCTATGTCCCGAAGCTGACTTCAAGGACGTTCGCATACTCATACATTATACAACATTTCGACAAATAAAGCAAGAGCATTTTATGAATTATTGTTATTTTTTTATCTATTGTCACGCTTTTGCTGCAATACTGCATATTTCAGAATAATAATTGCTAAAATTCACTTGAAAAAAATACCGATATATGTTAATATATTATTTATAGTGTAAATGATTATATTTTTAAGGAGGTATGCTTCTTCATAGGAAGCTTTATCATAAATTATGAGTAAAAAACATAAGAAAAAAAAGAAAAATTTAACCAAAGCGCAGGCTCAGAAGCGCAGACGTGCGGCAATGACCTGCCTTAGAGCATTTTTTGTAATTTTGCTTGCCGGCGGCGTTATAGGGGGAATTGCATATGTAAATAAGTCCATTGAAATTCCGCTTACTGTCAATGCAGAGAATTACTACCAAATAACGGAAGAGACCGAAGCTACCGAGATACTTGATGAGACCGAGCCTGTTTCGGCAAGCGTTGATCTGTCAAAGTACAATATTCCTCAGCCTGAGCTTCAAAGCACGTACCCAATTGATATGGTGATACGTTCGGAGTACGCTATTGTGTATGATGTTCAGGCGGACGAGGTGCTTTTCGCCAAAAACGCCGACCAAAAGTGTTATCCTGCCAGCACGACCAAAATTCTTACCGCTGCGGTTATCCTTGACAATGCTCCTGCCGATTATCAATTTACGGCAGGGGAGGAGCTTGATTTTGTCAACCCCGAGTCAAGCCTTGCGCACGTTAGCAAGGGTAACATACTTGATTTGCCCACAACTATCGACGCACTCATGCTTCCGTCGGGAAACGACGCGTCTTATATGGCTGCTGCAAATGTGGGACGGCTTATTGCAGGCAATGACACAATTTCACCCCAAGCTGCCGTTCAGACCTTTGTTGACGAAATGAACAAGACCGCTATGCTTATCGGCGCCGAAAACACGCATTTTTCCGACCCCGACGGATTCCACGACGATAACCATTATACAACTGTATTGGATATGCTTAAAATCACGCTTTATGCAATGAAAAAGCCCGAGCTTATGGAATCGGCAGGCAAGGCGAATACATATGCGACCTTTGTTTCGGGTGAACAGATCTCGTGGGAAAACTCAAACAAGCTGCTGCACGAGTACAGCGATTGCTATTATATGTACGCAAACGGCATGAAAACAGGTATGACCGACCAAGCAGGATACTGCGTTGTTGCAACGGCAAAGCGATTTGACCATGATGTTATATGTCTTGTTTTCGGTGCAAAGGCTTCCGATATAAGATGGAACGACACAATTGCGCTTCTTGACGCCGCTTTTGTGCAGATCAGAAACAGGGAAGGAATATAAATGGTTAATATAGGCAATGAGTGGGACGAGCTTCTCAAAGACGAGTTCCAAAAAGAGTACTATTTAAAGTTGAGGGAATTTCTGAAAAAAGAATATTTTACATACCACATTTATCCAAATATGTACGATATATTCAATTCGCTGAAATATACGTCTTATTCCGATGTCAAGGCGGTAATAATCGGTCAGGATCCTTATCACGGTGCAGGTCAGGCGCATGGGCTGTGCTTCTCGGTGCAAAAGGGTACTGCAATTCCGCCGTCGTTACAGAATATATATAAGGAAATATATTCCGATTTGGGGATACCTCCCGCAAATCACGGCTATCTGAAAAAGTGGGCGGATAACGGCGTGCTGCTTATGAATACGGTGCTGACCGTCCGCGAGGGACAGGCAAATTCCCATAGGGGAATGGGCTGGGAAATTTTTACCGACAGAGTGATAGAGCTTCTCAACCAACGTGAAAAGCCGATAGTTTTTCTGCTTTGGGGAAACAATGCCAAGCAGAAAATGCGGCTGATAACCAACCCGAACCACTTGATTTTGCAGGCGGCTCACCCGAGTCCGCTTTCGGCATTCAACGGTTTTTTCGGGTGCAGACATTTTTCAAGGGCAAACCAATTTCTTTCCGAGCACGGAATAGAGCCTATCGACTGGCGTGTTGACTGATATTATGGAGGGGTAACATGAAAAAGAAAATTTCACTTTTGATTTCGGCGGCAATGATACTGACAATGCTTTCCTCGTGCGGCGGTGAAGCAAAGGAAAATACATCGGGGGAAGCGACCGTGAGCGCAACGGCTTCCGAAACGGAGAAAACAGAGGAGGTCACCGAAGTAATCGACTTTTTCGGTGAGGACTACGACCCGTTTGCTGATGATTATGACCCATACGGCGGCAACGGCGCGGTTGCAGCAGAGCATACTCCCGAAACCAATTCCGCAAGTGAAGAAACCAAATCCGAAGCAACCGAAACGGAAACGGACAGCGATACCAAAACCGATAAAGCCGAAACAGCGGCACAAACAAAAGCTGAAAAGCAAACCGAAGCCGTACAAACAACAGCTGTCAAAAGTGAGAATAAATTGGATAAAAATGATAAAACTTCTTCCGACGTTTCTCTTGAGCTTAACGCTTCAAACGGCTGGGAAAGCGGCAGCGACAAGTTTACGCAGCTTGACGGTACTGTAAAAAACAATTCCAAGAGTGCAATAGGCGGCTGGACGGTAACAATTCAGGCTGCAAGCGGAGTAAGAGTCGACCAGAACTGGAACTGCTCGGTATCCGTCAGCGGCAGCACGCTGACTGTTACTCCCGCGGATTACAACAGCAATATCGACGCAGGCAGCGAGGGAACATTCGGTATGATACTTTGCAACGCAGGCTCAATCGACAGCTCAAAGGCTAAAGTCAAGTTCGGCACGACAACCGTTTCCGGCTCTTCCGGCGGAAACAACAATAATAACAATCACAACAATAACAGCGGCGGAAGCTCCGTAGGAAACAGCAACCCCGAGATAAAGCAGGCAAAAGACGTTCCAGCACCTACAACGGACGACTGGCTTTACGTTAAGGGCAGCAAAATCGTTGATAAAGACGGCAAAGAGGTCTGGCTGACAGGCATAAACTGGTTCGGCTATAATACGGGTACGAACACCTTTGACGGCTTGTGGGCGTGCGACCTGAACACTTCGCTTTCCGCAATTGCCGACAGGGGATTTAATCTTCTGCGTGTTCCCATTTCAACCGAGCTTATCAAAAATTGGTCTAACGGTAATTACCCCAACGCAAATTTCAATCAGGCAACCAATTCCTATCTTGTGGGAATGAACAGCCTTGAGATTTTCGATTATGTTGTGGGTCAGTGCCGCGCAAACGGTATAAAGATAATGATAGACATTCATTCCGCCAAAACCGACGCTATGGGTCACATGACAAACACATGGACTAACGGCGATATCAGCGAGCAGGATTTCCTTGACTCTCTTGCATGGATGGCGGAAAGATACAAAAATGACGACACCATTATTGCGTATGACCTTAAAAATGAGCCTCACGGCAAGGCAAACGAGTCTCCCCGTGCAAAGTGGGATAATTCAAAGGATTCCGACAACTGGAAGTACATAGCCGAAAAGGCGGCAAAAGCTGTACTGAACAAAAACCCCAATGTTCTTATAATGGTTGAGGGTATTGAAATTTACCCCAAGGATACAAAGTCAAACGGCAATTTCACTTCAACAAATATGGGAGATTACTACTGTACATGGAGGGGCGGAAATCTCCGCGGCGTAAAGGATAATCCCGTTGATTTGGGCAAATACCAGAACAAGCTTGTGTACTCTCCTCATGACTACGGACCTACCGTGTATGAGCAGCCGTGGTTCAAGGGCAGCTATTCATTTGACAGCCTGTACAAAGATTGCTGGTACGACAACTGGTTCTATATCCAGGAGCAGGACATTGCGCCGCTGCTGATAGGCGAGTGGGGCGGATTTATGAGAGACCCCAACCTGAAATGGATGACTTACCTCAGAAAGCTTATCAAGGACAATAAGATAAACCACACATTCTGGTGCTTCAATTCAAATTCGGGGGATACGGGCGGACTTGTAAAGGACGATTTCACCACTTGGGACGAGGAAAAATACGCCTTTGTCAAGGAAGTCCTGTGGCAGCAGAACGGCAAATTTGTTGGTCTTGACCATAAAATTCCTCTTGGTGATAACGGAATTACCCTTTCGGAAGCAAAATAAGCAGTATTATAAAGCCGCTTTTGATATGTATGCCAAAAGCGGCTTTGTTTTTTGCAATAATTGACTTTTAATGGATTTGGTGGTATAATTTTATTAATTTTACAAATCGGAATTTATGGAGGGATATAAATGCAGGATATCATTATGAAGCCTATCGGATGTGTCAAAAACACTGTTCGGGAGAAAAAAGATGTGTCGTGGGGAGACGATGTTTCAACAATAATTCTAAACGAAGAGTATTATACGGGATTAAAAGGACTTGAAGATTTCACTCACGCTATAATCATTTATCATTTGGACAAAGCAGAATATCAAAAGGATAAGCATTTGCAGAGAAGAGCGCAAAACCGTGAAGATATGCCGTTGGTTGGAATTTTCTCTCAAAGAGGAAAGGATAGACCAAATAAAATCGGAATGACATCTGTTCAGATCGTATCTGTGAATGACACCTCATTAACGATCAAAGGCTTAGATGCAATAGACGGAACGCCGGTATTGGACATTAAACCATATTATCCCGTTTATGACAAAAAAGACGCTAAGGTTCCGGAATGGGTAGACCGATTAATGGAGCATTATTTTTAATATATCTTCCGCACTTCAACAGAAGATACACGCTATGCAATTTAATAATTATTCCGAAAGGAACAACTAAAATGGATAAATCAATAATTGAAAAAGTTAATCTACTTCGTGCCGAAATTGAGCAGCACAACTATAACTATTACGTTATGGATAATCCAACGGTTGACGACTATACCTACGATATGCTCATGCAGGAACTGAAAAAGCTTGAAGCGGAGTACCCCGAGCTTGCAGACCCCAATTCTCCCACACAGCGCGTCGGCGGCGAGGCGCTTAATCAGTTTGAAAAGGTTGAGCATAAGGTCCAGATGGGAAGCTTGCAGGACGTGTTTTCCTTTGAACAGGTGAAGGCCTTTACAGAGCGCTGCAAGGAAGCTTCCCCAAAGCCCGTATACGTTGTAGAGCCTAAGATAGACGGGCTTTCCGTTTCCCTTGAATATGTCAACGGCGAGTTTGTACGCGGCTCGACCCGCGGCGATGGCTTTATCGGTGAGGACGTTACCGCAAATCTTAAAACAATTAAATCAATTCCGCTAAAGCTTAAAGAAGCCGTGCCTTTTCTCGAGGTAAGGGGAGAGGTCTATATGCCCCGTGAAACGTTCTTCAAGCTTGTGGAAAAGCAGGAAAACAACGATGAGACCCCGTTTAAAAATCCCCGAAATGCGGCGGCAGGCTCGCTTCGTCAGAAAAATCCGAAAATTGCCGCCGAGCGTAAGCTTGACATTTTTGTTTTCAATGTTCAGCAGGTCGAGGGGGTTGAGCTAACATCCCATAAGCAGTCCCTTGACTACCTCAAAAAGCTTGGATTTAAGGTTATTGCCGACTATGCGCAGGTTTCCTCCTACGACGAGATTGAAGCGCGCATAAACCATATCGGGGATATGCGTAAGGAGTACGGCTTCGATATTGACGGCGTGGTAATCAAAATCGACGATTTTGCACTGCGCGAAAGAATGGGGGCAACCGCAAAGGTGCCCAAATGGGCTGTTGCTTATAAATTCCCCCCCGAGGAAAAGGAAACAAAGCTGCTTGATATTGAGGTGAACGTGGGCAGAACGGGCGCGATCACTCCCGTTGCCGTGTTTGAACCCGTGCTTCTGGCAGGAACGAGCGTAAGCCGTGCTGTACTTCATAATCAGGAATTTATCACTGAAAAGGATATTCGTATCGGTGACATAATTCTTGTGCGCAAGGCTGGGGAAATCATTCCCGAGGTGCTGAAATCGGTCTCTCACGGGGAAAACTCCGTTCCCTACAAGCTGCCCGAGTTTTGTCCCGTTTGTGGCGACAAGGCGGTGAAATACGCCGATGAAGCGGTGCTTCGGTGTCCGAATGTTGACTGCCCTGCACAGCTGAAACGAAATATTATTCACTTTGCAAGCAAGGGCGCTATGAATATCGACGGGCTGGGCGAGGCGATAGTTACCCAGCTTGTTGATAACAACATTATTTCGGGGGTTGCCGATTTATACCGACTCAAAGCCGAACAGCTTCAAGCATTGGAACGCTTTGGTAAAAAGTCTGCCGAAAATCTTATAAATGCCATTGAAAAATCCAAAAAAAACTCGCTTGAGAGAGTAATTTTTGCCCTTGGCATACGCAATATCGGTCAGAACGGCGCAAAGCTTTTGTGCAGCCGTTTCGGAAGCATCGACGCGATAATGAACGCTTCCGCAGAAGAAATCTCTGCAATCGACGGCTTTGGCGACATTATGGCGGAAAGCGTTGTTTCGGCGTTTAAGGATAAGCATTTTTCGGATGTTATTGCCGAACTGAAAGAGCTTGGCGTGAAAATGGAGTATGAAAAGCAGGAGAGCGGCGATAACCGTTTTGAGGGCAAGACCTTCGTTCTTACGGGAACGCTGTCTGCAATGACCCGTGACGAGGCAAAGGAAATCATTGTAAAATTTGGCGGCAAGGCGGCAGGCTCGGTATCCAAAAAGACAAGCTATGTCGTAGCAGGGGAGGATGCAGGAAGCAAGCTGACAAAGGCGCAGGAGCTTGGGGTCACAGTTTTGAGCGAGCAGGAATTCCTTAATATGATAAATTAACAGGGGGTACACTATGAATTTGAAAAACCAATCTTCGGAAGCGGCGGCTGCCAAAAAAAGTGTTCTTATTGAGAAAATCAGAAGTGAAAAATTTTTCTATTACTTCATAATTTCCATTATGATAATCATGCCCGTAGGCGAGCTAATAACTGAGCTTATGGGTCAGACATACGTTAGCCAGCCCCATATATTGTCAATATACGGCTTTATCGGAATTGTTACGGTATGCCTCAGTCTGCTGTATAAATATAAGGAGAACACCTATTATCCGTCGGATATTTTTTACGGACTGCTTGTATTTTTTGCAGCAATGTCCCTTGCGTTTTCGCAGGATATCTTCAACTCGGTCACGGGCTTTTACTATGACGAGCTGCCAATGCACTTTATGGCATATTTTTCATTAATGTATGCAGGAACTATGATAAACGACAACCGTTTGAGAAAAAACATTCTCTATGTTTTCTGCATGGTAGCGGCATTGCAGTGTATAGTAGCGTTCTTCCAAACGATGGGCTTTCAAATTGTGGACTGTCTCTATGATCCGGAATGGCATACAGAAGAAAAGCTTTCATACGGTCTTACTCACCATAACAACTGGTATGCAGGACTCAGCTGCATATTTGTTGCCGTAAGCACGGGCTTGTTTATATTTACCGACAGAAACAAAAAGATAAGATATGTTTATCTTGCCCTTGCAATGCTTTCTCTGTATACATCTCTCAGCACAGGCGCGCGCATTGCTCTTGTAGGCAATACAGTAACGATTTTGTTTTATATTGCGTCTCTTATAATAATGAAGTTTAACGGTTATGACAAAAAGCTGCTGAAAACAAGGACCGTAGATTTTCTTATAGCAATGGCGGCATGGGCGGTCATAATCGCTGTTATGGCTTTTTGCACCAACTTCTTTAAGCGCAGCATATCCGAGTTTGCAAGCGAAAGTCAGTCAGGCTTGGACCAGATGGGTACAATGCGCGGCTATATATGGCGTTACGGATTGGAATCCGTGCCTAAGCATTGGCTTACAGGCGTCGGACTTGATAATTACATATATGCTTTTCACGAAAATCCCTCATGGTCGGAAGGAATGTTCTCTCAAGCGAAGGGACATAACGAGTATATCCATACTCTTGTGACACAAGGCGTATTTGCGGCAATCAACTATATTGCAATGCTGGTTTACGCAATTGTTACCGGAGTAAAAAGTGTGATAAAAAATGACGATGAAAGCTGCCGCTGCGTGACATGGATATATCTCGGTATGTTTGCGGCATACGCTTCACAGGCATTTTTTAACAGCAGCGTAATCAACACTGCCATGTATTTCTGGATAGTTGTAGGATTAACGATGCCTAAAGTTTCACAGAAGCCCATTAAAATTAAATCTCACAGTTCAGACAAAAATTGACATAAAATAGTCTTGTCGCGTTAAAAACATTATTTGCAGCTGTTATTTTTCATTTTTTTGGATAAAATTTATGAATTGATTAACTTTTATATAATAATGTGATATACTATATCGTGTATAATACCTGAATGTGTGGAACGCACAAAAGATGAGCCAATTATCAATAAAAACGCTGGGTCTGTATTGTGCAAATAATGCAGATAACGCGAGATTTACGGAGGGTTGTATATGGAACTTTTATTGGAAAATGAAAAAAGCGCCAACAAAGCTGCCGCAAATGTAATGAGAATAACCGCAATTGTGTTTGCAGTCGCATTAATTCTCGACATTGTGCGTATTTTTACCGTTACCCTGTCTGTTATGGTAACAGCATTTATTTTAGGAGCGATATTGCTTCTTATTCCGACCTTGCTTGTTAACGTGCTGAAAAAGGACGGCAGTTGGGTCAAATATGTAATTGTATGCTGCGCGGTGGTCTTTACGGTCATTCTTACTATAACACTGGCTTACCATGTTGTAATTCTGTATGTTTATCCCGTTGCAATCGCAAGCTTGTACTTCAGGAAAAAACTTAATAATATCGCCATGGTCCTGACGATAATTGGCGTATCTATCGGTCAAATCATTGCCTTTAAATGTGATTATACCTCTGACGATAATTTTAACAATATGAAAGACGCAGTGCTTTTCGGCGTTGCTCCGAGAGCGCTTGTGCTTTTTGCGGTTTCTGCAATTTTTACCATGCTTTGCCAGCGTACCGCGTCAATGCTCGGCAACCTTATGGGTGCGGAGCAGCAGAGGCTTATGCGTGAAAAATCACTCGAAATCTCAAACGATTTGCTTGAAACCGTAAACGAGCTTGACAGAATATCCGCAGCTTCCACAGAGGCAAACCGCAGTATTGCAGACGAGGCTTCCAACGTTATGAGGGACTCAGAGGCTAATTCGGGACACATAAAATCCGTTGAGGAAAATATGCATACCATTTCCGAAAACCTTAAAAATCTTACCGAAATGAGTAGTCTTATTGCTGAACTGACAAGACGTGCCGATGAGATCACAGCGGATAACGACGCAAAAATGATGTCTGCCGTAAACAGCATGGAGGAAATATGCAGGGGTACCGACGAGTGCAAGGAGATAATTTCCAAGCTTTCTGAGCAGTCCAACAAGATAGTTGAAATTGCAGACGTTATTACCGATATTTCCATGCAGACAAATATTCTTGCGCTGAATGCTTCCGTTGAGGCAGCTCATGCCGGTGAACAGGGCAAGGGCTTTGCAGTCGTTGCCGCAGAGATAAAGAAGCTTTCTGAGCAGACAAAAGAAGCTGCTGCCGATATCAGCGGTATAATCGAGGACGTTACCGCAAATATCTCGGAAACTGTTTCTGCAATGGAAAAGAACGCAAGACTTACCCGTGAGGGCATGACCCATATGGAACACGTTAAAAAATCTGCCGATAAGATCAGCACCTCAAACAGCGAGATCTCAAGCAATATCGGCAGCATGAATACCGTTATTATGGACGTATCCGAAAGCGGAAAGAGCGTATCCGAAAGACTTATCAGCGTAAGCGATAATATCACCAACAACTGCGCGGCGGTTGAACACGTTACTGCGGCAATTGAGGAAAACAGCGCAGGTACGGAAAATCTTAACAGCATGGTAAAGAACATTAAAGTGATGTCCGAGGAAATCAGAAATCTTGCAAAATAAAAAGAATTGTTTAAAGGGGAATGGGGCATATGCAATATTGCAAGCTTCAGATCGGATGTCTGATAGTGCTTACGTACATAGCATTTATCTATTTTCTGGAATGTCGTCAATATAAAAAAAATCTCAAGGAATCATTTTTTGACGAGCTGCTTATTCTAAGTATTATCACAACTTTTTTTGACGGCGCAACGGCATATACGGTAAATCACCTTGATACCGTAAACCCTGTTTTGAATTTGATCCTGCATATGCTTTTCTTCGTAGGTCTCGATTCGGTAATTTTTACGCTGTTCCTCTATATTCTCAGAAGCACGTGTGCCTTTAAACGATGGAAAAAACGTAAAAAGCTGATATATCTGCCGTTTGCGGTGAGCATTCTGCTTGTGGTCGGCAACATCGGCTCTCTAAGATATGTGGAGGGTAAGTTCACCAATTATTCGATGGGTATATCGGTATATGCCTGCTTCATTATGATCGGAGTGTATATTATTCTTTCAATTGCAGTTTTCTTTAAGCGTTTGAGGTATATTGAAAGCAATAAAAGATTAAGTATATTCACATATCTGTTCGTGATGACAGTTGTTACCGGTTTTCAGATTGTGTTCCCCGAAGCGCTTATCACAAGCATCGGTGTAACTTTGTTTATACTCGGTATTTATATGAATCAGGAAAATCCTGCCCTCGGAAAGCTTTCACGGTTCCACAGCGAAATGGTAATGGGTTTTGCAAACCTTATCGAAAACCGTGACGACAGCACAGGCGGTCATGTAAAGCGTACAAGTATGTACGTCAAGCTTATTGCCGAGGAATTGCGCGACAGAGGATTTTACAGCAATGTTCTTTCTACAAGTTACATTGAAAATCTGCTGAAAGCGGCACCTATGCACGATGTGGGCAAGATATCCGTTCCCGACGCTATTCTTCAGAAGCCGGGAAAGCTTACCGATGAAGAATTTGAAATAATGAAGCTTCATGCCGAAAACGGTGGAAAGGTCATAAAGAAAAGCTTCCGCAATCTTGGCAACCATGAATACCTTAGAATGGCGTATGAGGTTGCACGCCACCACCACGAAAAATGGAACGGCAAGGGCTATCCCGACGGGCTTAAAGAGAAGAATATCCCTCTTTGTGCAAGAATAATGGCGGTTGCGGACGTTTTTGACGCTATATCCGAAAAAAGATGCTACCGCGAAGCAATGCCTATGGATAAGTGCTTTGAAATTATCGAAAAGGGCAGCGGTCAGGACTTTGACCCCATAATTGCGTATACTTTCCTTGAAATACGCGACAAAGTTGAACAGGTCCATGCGGATTTTGCAGCTTCCAATGGGCATACTCAGTAATTTAATACGCAAAAAAAGCCGCCTATATTAACAGGCGGCTGATTTTTATTCATCAAGCTTGAGTACAGCCATAAACGCTTCCTGCGGTACTTCCACAGTACCCAGCTGGCGCATACGCTTTTTGCCTTCTTTCTGCTTTTCAAGCAGCTTTTTCTTTCGGGTGATGTCACCGCCGTAGCACTTGGCAAGAACGTCCTTGCGCATTGCCTTTACGGTCTCACGGGCAATGACCTTTCCGCCGATCGCAGCTTGAATAGGTACTTCGAAAAGCTGACGGGGAATGTTGTCCTTGAGTTTTTCGGCAATTTTTCTTGCTCTGCCGTAAGCATTATCGGCGTGAACGATAAAGGAAAGTGCGTCCACGATCTCACCGTTGAGCATGATGTCCAGCTTGACAAGCTTGGAGGGCGCGTAGCCTATAAGCTCATAGTCAAACGAAGCATAACCCTTTGTACGGGATTTCAGTGCATCGAAAAAGTCGTACACAATTTCATTCAGCGGCAGCTCATAGTGCAGCTCCACACGGGTCTCGTCAAGGTATTTCATATCCTTAAAAATGCCGCGCCTGCCTTGACAAAGCTCCATAATATTGCCCACATAATCGCTGGGGGAAAGTATCGAAGCCTTTACCATAGGCTCTTCCGCAGAAGATATGACCGCAGGCTCGGGGTAGTTTGTGGGGTTGTCGATGTATACCGTCTCGCCATTGGTAAGGTTTACCTTGTAAATAACAGATGGCGCAGTTGTAATAAGGTCAAGATTGAACTCACGTTCAAGACGTTCCTGAATTATTTCCATGTGGAGGAGTCCCAAAAATCCGCAGCGAAAGCCGAAGCCCAAAGCCACCGAGGTTTCGGGTTCAAAGGAAAGGGAAGCGTCGTTAAGCTGAAGCTTGTCGAGAGCATCACGCAGGTCACCGTAGCGTGCGCCGTCAGCAGGATAGATACCGCTGAACACCATGGGGTTAACCTCACGATACCCGGGGAGAGCCTCATCGCAGGGATTTTCGGCGTCGGTAACGGTATCGCCAACCTTGGTATCGCCGATAGACTTTATCGAAGCGGTGATGTATCCAACCTCACCCGAGTGAAGAACGCCTGCGTTCACAAGGTCGGTAGCGCCCATGTATCCCGTTTCAACAACGGTGAACTCCGCGCCCGTTGCCATAAGGCGGATAGTCTGACCAATCCTTACCTCGCCGTCAATTACTCTTACATAAATGATAACGCCCTTGTAGCTGTCGTAAAAGCAGTCGAAAATAAGCGCTTTAAGGGGATTTTCGTTATTTCCCTTGGGGTAGGGAATGTCGGTAACTATCCTTTCGAGAACTTCCTCAATGTTAGTGCCCATTTTTGCGGAAATTCTGGGGGCGTCCATAGCGGGAATGCCTATAACATTTTCGATCTCGCCGCAGACACGTTCGGGGTCGGCGGAGGGAAGGTCTATTTTGTTTACCACGGGCATAACTTCCAGGTCGTTTTCTATTGCAAGATAGGTGTTGGCAAGAGTCTGCGCCTCAATGCCCTGAGAAGCGTCCACCACAAGAACTGCTCCCTCGCAAGCAACAAGAGAGCGCGATACCTCATAGTTAAAGTCAACGTGACCCGGGGTGTCGATAAGGTTGAAAACGTAGTCCTTGCCGTCCTTGGCGGTATAATTAAGGCGTACCGCACGGGCTTTTATGGTAATACCTCGCTCACGTTCGATATCCATGTTATCGAGAAGCTGGTCCTCCATGTCGCGTTTTGCAACAGTGGAGGTAAGCTCGAGAATACGGTCTGCAAGGGTAGATTTGCCGTGGTCTATGTGAGCTATGATACAGAAATTGCGTATATTTTCCTGATTATAAGACAAGCTAACACTTCCTTTGTTTTATGCTTAATCCTTATTATTATATCATAAAACTGTGATATTGTAAAGAATTTTTATGCATTAAATTAAGTTGTACGGTATTTGAAGGGGAACAAAATTGAGCATTAGCATTATAGATGTGATCATTAAAAGACGCAGCTAATGGCAAATAAAAAATCCGTCCCTCACTATTGCAAGGAACGGATAAAATGTTGGTGCGCTGCAAGGGACTCGAACCCCTGACCTACTGGTTCGTAGCCAGTCACTCTATCCAGCTGAGCTAGCAACGCTTCAATCAACGCATTTTATTATATCATATTGTTTATTTCTTGTCAAGTACTTTTTCATTTTTTTTGAAAAATATTTGTAAAATAAGAAAGAGAGATTACAAAAAGCAACTTGACAACTAAATAAGCCTTGATTTATAATTATATTGAAAGGGTGGTTTGCAATGACAGATTTTGAAAATCTTGTTCTTGAACAGTTAAAATCAATACAAAATGATGTATCCGAATTAAAAAAAGATATTTCAAATGTAAAAAATGATATATCATCAATTAAAGATGATATTGAAGAATTAAAAGAAAATACAGAAGTTACAAGAACATCAGTAAATTACACTGGCGAAAAACTTGATGAACTTATAACACTTCTTAATCAAACAAAGGTCGTTACATTTAAATATTAATTATTTTCAAGGCTTATTCGGTTGAATAGGTCTTATTTTTTTGAAAGGTTGATGAAAATGTGTTTATTTAAATTAATTGAAGAAAATCAAATCCGACAGACAAATGATTTATATGAAGTGTTCTTCGGTTGGATTTCACGGCTCGCGGGTTTTGATGAAGCTATGAACGTTGTCGGCTGGTGTGAGTTGTGTCATTATGGTGAAGTTTATTACGGAGATAATTTTAAAGTCATTGTTGAAGAAATATAATACTTAATTTCGCAAAACTTTTATTTAGCGAAATTAGCAATCAAAATGGAAGCTTTATCCATTCGCCGAATTCATCTACATAAACCCATACATTGGGCTTTATATCATAAACAGTTATGCGCTTAAATCTTCTGATTTTCATTGTTTTCACTCCTTTCCCTTGTTGCGTTCCAACTCAACACGATTTTTGGCGTAATTGGTATCAATAGATACGTACGTAACAGGATCGGGGACATTCAAACGCAAAATAGCCATTGAGTTTCGAGCAAATTCTTCAAACGAGTTAAGACGTTCCAACGCCAAGGACAGTTCAAGACAATCAACAGCATCACAATCACGGTACCTTACACGCTGCTGAAGCTGTCGCACATCTTCTTGAAGTCGATCACGGTTATTATTTATGTATGCCATAAATATTTCTTTCTGTTTCATTTACTTTTAGCGCTCCCCTATTATTTAGATATTGCAAAATATTGTCAGAAGCTGTACCACAATCATTACGTATCTGTTGATATTTCGAATTCGTCGGAGATTTATTTAATACAAGATCACGAAGAAACCTATCAACACCGCGGACATCAATAAGAGCAGCAACAGCGTTACCGGCTTGCCTATATACGTAATCTTCACAACGATATATGTTATAAGCTGTAGGTTTTGGTGTATATATACGTATTTCGCCGATACAATTAACAAACCGTTCCCACCAGCGCGCAGTTTTAAGGCGTGATATATTCGTTTGATTAGAATCCGGAACAATATACCGCAAATAATGGTTGATTAATTTGCAGAATAAATCACCAATAGGAAACCCCGTAAACCATTCTGTCAAAAATTCTTTTGCGTTGTTATTCTTCAAAACTATCTCCCAACGCGCCCAATATTCAATATCTTCCCTATCACGCTCGACCTTCTTATCATAGCAGCGCATGTAAATATCAGAAGCACGCGAACCATAGTATATTGTGCAGGACTTAGAACGTACACCATACTCAATAACAGGATCCTTGAAAGTTGATACAAAATTAAGATTTTCGGTTTCCTTTTTAAGCTTATGAATATCAAGAATTTTTTTATCAAAAATATCATAAGCTAAATCAATACGGCTAATATGATAATATTTACTATCAACGGAATTGACTATATCACAAAAAATTTCTTGAAATGTACGTGTAGAATATTCCTCAAATTCTCGGCAACCTTGACCGGACATTTCTACCCATACACCCTCATTCTGAGAAGAATTATAGCAAATATTTATTTCGCCGAACTTATAACAATCTTGATATGTACGATGTCCACGGCATTGTGTCCAAGTCAAAGACGATAAACCCAAGAAATCTATTATAGATTCGACGGAATGTACCGGAGAAGTAAAAGAAAGCCAGTCAAAAAGTATCAAATTTTCCATATTTTTTTAACACCTCAAAAACAACGTATTTTAGCCAAATGACAAGCATTTAACTGTAAATTGTACCCCCCTATTAGCCCAGGGGGGTTAGCCGAGGAACTACCCTCGGTTTAAAAATTCTTAAATGCTCTGCTAAAGGGGAAAATATTTTCAAATTAAATCTCAGAGTATTCAAGTAATTCCCTACCACAATTAGGACAATATTTCGGATAATAGGAAGCTATGACAACATTTTGATGTGAATTATCATCCCATTCTTCAACTTCAATGCAAACAGGGCGACCATTACCCGAATTTATAGACATACGACATCCTTGAGCTGATTCACCAACAGAAATAGACGAAAAATCATTTTCATCGGTTAATTCATCATCAACCTTTGCATTAACACACATAGAACACGGTTGTTTATAACCTTTATTTTTGTTATCGGAAACAAAATAAATGCAATTTGTACAAAAACCGGTTTTATAATGTTCGCAAAAAAGACACCGACCATAACAAAGGCAATCGGTTCTACAACTCGGAAAATTACAATAAGATTCATGTTTATCCCTTTTTTCAGTAGAATAAAGAAATTTACATTTGAAATTGTTCATTGTAAACACTCCTTTTTAATTGTCATCTTTACTTGAATAAAAATGACGAGCAGATTCGCTTAGACCAGCACCGGGAACACCTAATTTAATGCTTAAACCATGAGGTCGAGGGACATCGGTAAGCTTCGGAAAAGCATTATAACTAAATAACCCTAACTGTACGTAACTTTCATAAGCGCCAAGAAGGCGATTATAAAAAAGGAAGTATGATTTTTCAGATTTTGCGCTCTTGACCTGCTGGCGAAGCCTTGCCATGTGCCGCAATGCGTGTATATAAAGAAAATCGCTTCGAGAATGATATTTATCTTTACGTATGAGGTATAGAATTAAGTCAAGAATAAAGTCAACAACCTTTATTATAAGAAAACCTACGACCAAGATAATAGCAAGAAAAATAAAAAGGCAGACGAAAAAAGTAACTAATTCAGAAACAGTTAATTCACTCATTAACATATTCTGAATATCTCCGTATTTAGATTCCATTATAAACACTCCTTTTGTTTATTTTGACATCAAAAACAAATCGATTAACCACGATCGGCGGCACGATAAAGGCAAGTTGCACAAAAATCGGTTTGATAATGTTGACATGAAGGACAATCACCATAATAACTACAATCCGTTCTACAACGACAAAAATTATAGTTGTCGCAATATGGTACTTGCTTTTCTCCTTTTTCTATATCAATATAATCAAGATACTTACATTCAAAATTGTTTTGTTTAAACATATTATCGTTCCTTTCCATGCTTAAGGTGTTGAATAAACGCGCGAGCCTCTCCTCCGCTGCGCTTCGGTTTCTCGCGGTTTATTCAACTACCTTAAGCCATCTTAAAATGACCGATACAACATAATATACTACAATAGCCGTAAGCCAGGCTTCAACCAATGAAATATAAGTATATATCGGAATAAAAAAATTAACATATCCCATAATCTTTTTAGCTTCAGAATTGGAAGCAATGTAGACGATAGGAGACTTAGGAAGAGCAGCTATAACAGAATCGGCAGCATTTGCAAATACGTCCTTGATACCTTCGAACCATTCCATTTAATTTAGTGCACCCCCTGGACAAGTTTATAAGATATAAAAACAAGAGAAATAACAAAAAGTACAGTTTGTACCCAGCGCCCAACCTCAAAATACTTGCTGTATTCCGCAAAATCAAGTACAATATCTTTTTTGAAACCCTCAAAAAGACCGAATGAGGGAATCTCAAAAGGTATTACGAACTTCGGAGCAACAGGAGCAGATGCAAGAAGCTGTAAGCCGCGGACGAAATCAAAAGGCAAGCAGAACGGGAAAACGGAAGCAATACCGGATGGCAAAGTCAAATTATTAAGTTCTGCAACGTCCAATTCAACAGCAACATCATCTGCAATATCATCGGATAATGTATTGTCAGCAACAGCAGCGTTATTTATAGCAGCTATAAGGCTTTTCAATAGTTCCAAAATAGCCTTATCAGTAAATTTTGATAAATCAAGGAAATCCTTCGGAAATACTGTTGTGCCGTCCTTGGAAGTAACGCTACCGTCAACAGGATTAACCATGTCAGCAGTAACTATATCGCCTGCAGGTGTTTCACCTATTACCTTTTCAGTTTCATCATTTGTAGGTGCTTTTGAGCCGTCAGAGTAGCGGACATCACCATAGTACTCTAAATAACCAGGGTAAATGTTTCCAATATACCCAGGAATGGAAGAAGCAGACGAATCAGTATTAAATGATTGATTGCCCTGTTCATCCCATTCCCGTAAATATCCGTATTCAAAATTAGCACGATGGGAGTAATTGCGAATATAGAGTATTTTCTTATTAGTGTCAATTTCTGCATAATCACAATAATAAATATAATAGCGACCAGAACCATCACCAGCCGATATTTTTACCATAGAACCATAGCCCTTTGTATTATCTGTTGTAGGTGTATCAACAACATATTCATCAACAACAGACTTGACATCATTTACAATTGCATTAGCAGCCCAATTTCCGAACGCTTTTGAAGTAACATCTATAAATTTAGCTTGCTGATTAACTGAATTTGTTTGAAACTGCATAATAAAATCAAGCATAGACCTACCAGAATTAGCATCGACAGAATCAATGCCACTATCTAACGTAGACTGCATATCATCAAATGTCATTTTATCCACATCAGAACTTGAAGCAAGTCCGAATGTTGTAAGCAGTTCAGCAAACAATTCAGAAATAGCAGAAACGCCAAGGAGCGGAGCACTTGCAAGAGCATAAGTATTTGTAAATGCGATTTGGGCAACAAGCAGCATAGCTATTATAAACGAAGTTATTCTATAAACTATTTTCAAGCTGCATTCTCCTTTCAGTAAGTTTTTCGCATAGTTCAAGAATAAGCTTCTGGCGTTTTTCTTTTTCAAGCCTTATTTTTTCTTTGTATGGTAACAATGTTTCATCGTACATTGAATAACTGTTATACATCAAGCCGAAAATAGGCTTGTATGTAAAAAATCCCTGCTCAAGGGGTTTTCCCTTCGTTCCGCGCCACAGCTTAGACCAGGAGAAAAGAGAACCACCAACAAAGAGAGAAAACAGCCAGCCTAAAAATCCTTGATTTTTGCGGTTATAATGCTTTGTTTCAAATTCGCAATATTCAATGACCTTACGAGCGATAAGCTTCTTACTCTGCGGAATAAGGATAACATCATAGCCTATATGCCTATGCTTACGGAAAAATGTATCCCACTCGTTCCAAAGCTTGGTGTTATCGGATATGACCGTAGGGCTGAATATTGCAACACATTCATCAAGAACAACAATAGTCTGATGTTCCTTGCCAAAAACATGATGTTCGGCGGCGAAGCGATATAAATAATCAGGGGTTACTTCGTGTATATCAATATAGTGAAAATTGCATGCACGCTTATCCTTTTTGATTTTCTTAGGCTTCTTTTTAAAATGATTCACATACCAGGACTTGAACGGATTTAAAAAACATAAATCTGTATCAATATCGCAGGTGCTTATAACATTTTTACCGAAACGCAAGTAGTCCCGTATTTCATGGGCAGTGTGCAAGCTCTTGCCGCTTCCAGGAGTTCCGCTATATAATTCTATCAATAAAATCACCTCTATAAAAAATTGGGCAAGGAATATAAATATATTCCCTACCCAAAGCGTTAACGTCCTTATGCGTTAACGGTGTGATTAGCCTGCAATCTTGCTGAAGAAACCCCTGATAGTCTTTACGGCCCACTTAATGCCGTAAATCGAAAGGCCAGCACCAACAACGGCGGCACAGGCAACTGCAGCCTTTGTGACAAGGTCAATGAGTGAAGTAGTCATACTTGTTGTGACAGCTGAGATATCAACGCCGCCAGCCTCTTCAGCAGAAGCAGAAATGCAAAGAGCATTAGCAGCAGCTACCGCGGATATTGAAAGAGGAACAGCCTTTTTAATTACGCAATCCCTTACTTCCGAAGCAGAAGCCTTTACCTTTTCAATCATGTTCATTGTTCTTTCCTCCTTCTATTTTGATGATATTGTGAATATATGCAAAACTTGCTTAACCGCAAGAATCGCAACGGAGATAATAACGCCGGAAGAAATCCCGACAGCGATAAGTAAAAAAGTGTTGTTTATAACTTCCATATTACCGCCCCTTAAATATACCTACGAAACATATACCGATAAGTATTGCAATCAAACCGCATGTAAGCATACCTAAATAAATTTGTTCGTTGTGCTTTTCGGTTAATGTTGCTGACGTTCCGACAAGCTCCGTAAGCTTCAAGTCTATTCCGCTTATTTGTGTCTGTATAGCTTCAACGTCAGTTTCTACTGCGTGTACGTCCTCGCGGAGTTCGGAAAAATCGTACACTATTGTAGGCGATGCCATTACTTAAACTCAACCGCAGTTACATTGCGGAAGCGGTCGAAATACAGCTTGATTTCACAACCGATAAAGCAAGCGTAAGCTTCTGCGCCTTCATACTTTCCGCCGAACGCTTCATCAAGCATATTTCCCTTAACTTTGTACTCCCCTATCTGCTCACCGCAGTGTCCAACGTCAGAGGACTTACGTACATACATTTCTTCTGTTACGTAGAGCGTTAAGTTATGGTAATCAATGCTTTCATCGGTTTTCTTGTCTTTGAAAGTACCAGCCTGCTCCTTCATTCCAACTAATTTCATATTGGTGCCTCTCCTTTCTTAGTTAATCCACAAAATTTCACAACCTGTTAATTGACAGCAGGGACCGGCGAAAGCGATATTCGGCAGCCACCGGCAAGCACCCTCGCTGGCGCTCGTATGCCTGCCGGCGGTCAAGCCTATCGCTTTCGCTCCTACTGTCAATCAACATCTTGTGAATTTTTGTTTTGTTGATTCGTAAAAACACGTTTTCGTGCTACAATACAATAATAGCACGTTTTCGTGCCGTTGTCAACACGTTTTCGTGATTTTGTAATAAAATTAGAAAAGAGGTGCTATTTTATGAATATTTCAGTAAACAGAATAAGGGATTTAAGAGAAGATAGAGATTTAACGCAAGAACAATTAGCAAAAATGCTCGGATATCATACTACAACCTATAAAAGATGGGAAGAAAACGTACACAGCATAAAACTACAAGATGCATTGAACATAGCAGAATTTTATAATGTAAGTTTGGATTATATTGCAGGAAGAACAAACTGCAAGAATGTGAATAAATGCAGATGAGGAGAATTTAAAATGAAAATTGCATTGAAAATTATAGGTATTTTAATAATTGTTTTTTCTTCGCTATATTTATTATTTTGCTTATTAATAATGTCAATGTCTGAGTCATACGGAATAAATGCACCGACAAGTATAGTTTTGGTTCCAATAATAATATTATCAGTAGGAATAATTTTAACAATTTTATCTTCTAAAAATGATGTAAACAAAAAGGAGCTTGAAGAATACAGAAGATTTAAACAGCAGGAAAGAGAAATATATTATAGATATGCTGACTCAAAAGGAACATCAATAAACGAATATCTTATGGACGATAGAACAAAGCTTGTGACATACTATGACCGTATGCCGTCAAGTTACCGAAAAAAGCTTGTAGAATATGCCGATACGCTATATAGGCGTTTTGAAAGCGAGCAATATACAAAAAAATAGGACAACAGAAAAGCCACGGAGCGTTCTCTTCCATGCTCCGTGGCTTTATTATTTGGTATAAAAACTTTTATTTAGCGAAATAACTCATCAAAAACCAGGTATGCTATTTTTTAGCCCCTTCGGCGTTGATTGCTTAGGCATTGGAAGACTACTCAGGGGCTAAAAAATAGCTTTTGGACTTCGTGGGCGTTTCCGTTAGTGATTGATGTCAGGGCTTCGGGGGTCATTGCTTCGATGTCATTTTTTGAATGTCGGGCGTTGATGTCATTGCTTCGATGTCATTTCCGCGACCTCAAAAAAGCTCAATATCTTCAAGAAAATCAGGCGGCGGAACGTCATCAGGGCCAAAGAATTGCACTTCTTCTGTTTCTTCTGTTTCCTCTGTTTCTTCCTTTGGTTCTTCTTTTGGTTCTTCTTTGTCTTTGTTCTTGTAGTGACGGCGTGAAGCTCTGGAGCTTTGTACAGTCTCAAAGGTTCTTACAGCGTACACATTGCTATACTTATCATCAAAAACATATATGTAACAACCTTCAACAAGTTTAGACAAAATAACATCAAATTCATCTTTATCTATATCAAGCTGTAAGCACATAGTTCTAAAAAATGAACGTGAACCAATTAAATAATAACCGTAAGTATTACACATCTGTAGTGTTAAGTAAATAAGTACAGAAAACGATTTACAAACATCTATATTGTTATCAATACAGAAATCCGAAAAAGTACAGAAATCGAAGCCCGTAGGCATTGAGAAGAAATCCATATTTTGACGAAGCTCCACACCTCTATCAGAAATAGGCGGAAATTTTTCTTCCATCTCGGTGAAAATAGAAAAGTCTAAATGTGTGCGTAATGGGATTTTTTTAACAGTAGCCATAATAATAAGCTTCCTTTCTAATAATAAAAGTAATAATAATAGTTTTGTAATATTAATATTAATATAATTTCAAACGAAGCGGAGCGAATCCTAATATTAATACTAAGCGAAGCGAAGATTAAGCGAAGCTTAATCCTAAGCAGAATACTAATCTTAAGCGAATAATAATATTAAGTTTAATATTAATATTAATGGGTAGATATCTACCGTATTTATATTATAACACATTAATTCTAATTGTCAAAATTATTGTTGCCCTTAGAATTTTCAAGCTGCAAAATAAAAGTGGTTAGTTTGAAATTGATATTAAGAAGTATATATATACCAAGCGCAACAAGGTAAATAACATCGGGTAAAGATAAATGCATTAAAACTCTTTCCTTTCGTAAGATTATGAAAACATTAAGCTTATTGGCGTAGGTCTGCAAAATGCAGACTCTACGCACAAATAAGGCTTATATGTATTTATATATTAACTTGCAGTAATGGCTCGGCTCCAAGCTGTTCAGAGCGTGGCTTGAAGCCTTTGAGGGTTATCCTTTTAATCTTCTCATAAGTATCATACGCATTACGAAGCTCGTCATCGTGTACAAAGAAATAAACACGCTTCAATACTTTCTTATCTATAGAACCATCATCAAGTATACGGGGCTTATAGACACGCACAAAGGTAAGACAGTTAAACAATGTAACAGGCTCATATAATAGCGTGCATTGCTCTCTTAATTGCTTAGCCATTCGATAGAATACCTGGGAAGTACCTATCAAGCACTTTGCTTGCTTTCTTTGTTGGCAAATCTCTCCGCATACTTCAGGCGGCATTTCTTTACTCTCTAAACCTTTAAACCAGTTCTGTATTTCATCTATAAAATTAATCTGGCCATTCTCTCCGCTTTCCTTTAGCAAGTCATTAGGGTCTAATATATTGCTATCTTGAAAGTCAAGAGCGGTATTAGATTGGATTGTAGCAGCTGGATATTTTTCTTTTAACATCTTCATAAAATGAACTGCTGCAATAGTCTTGCCTGCTCCCTGCTCTCCACAGAAGAAATGAAGCCCGTACACGTTAAAGCGGTCAGGATTACGGTCATAAATATCAAGAACCAAGCGACGGGGAAAGTCCACAAACAAAGTTTTAATTCCGTGAAAAAATCCCTTGCGGCTATAATGAGGCTTTGGAAGCTTATGATAAAACCCCGTAGGGATTACCAACCAATGAAAAAGGTTTTAATAATAATATAAGCAGTTATAACAAGAAGAAAAACACCAAAGAAATTAGCTTGAATTTTTTCAGTATTTTGTAAACTTGTTCTAATATCTTGTAAAACTGTTTCTGTTGTTTCTCCGTCTACCCCGTCTAATTCTTCAAGGTTCAAATTAATATCATTAAGTTTTTCGATGATATCTTCTTCCGTTGCGGAATTGTCAAGAGCTTTAACGGCGTCATAGATAATATGCTTGCGTAACATATTCGCCGTAATAATCGCTTTGATTGACTGTTACACTTACTGTTTCTTTTTTATATAATTAAAAAAAATATAGACAAATAGCAATTTATGCGGTATAATTATTTTTAGGGAAATATTGCACAACTTCTTTTTTATGTATTTTATATATAGTAAAAGTTGATTTTTGTGCATATTACCTTAATAATGTGCCATTATAAACTCAGGAGGATTTGCTATGGATACACTTGTAAAGCTTCTCAAACGAAACGCCAGACTCTCCAATAAAGAGCTTGCCGCCATGACAGGTATGAATGAGACCGAAGTTGAAGCTCGTATAAAAAAATATGAGCAAGACGGAATTATCAAGGGATATTCCGCCATTATAAATGACAACGCCGCCGATAACGATGATGTAACGGCATTTATAGAGGTAAAGGTCACACCTAAGGCAGACTGCGGATTTGACGATATTGCCAAAACAATTATGGCTTATGACGAGGTTGAAAGCCTTACGCTTATGTCGGGTGCATTTGATCTTGCTGTTACTATAAGCGGAACCAACTATAAGAAAATTGCACTTTTTGTTGCACAGCGCCTGTCTACGATTGACGGCGTACTTTCAACAGCAACTCACTTTATACTCAAAAGATACAAGGAAAAAGGCATTTATATTGATGATGAGGCAACAGATGAAAGGAGCTTTGTTTCTCCATGATGGACTATGATAATATTATTTCCGAAAGATGCAGCAGCTTGAAGCCTTCGGGAATAAGGAAGTTTTTTGATATAGCTGCTACGAAAGAGGGGGTAATATCCCTTGGCGTGGGTGAGCCTGATTTTGCTACGCCTTGGGCTATTAGACGCAGCGCTATTACCACTCTTGAAAAAGGAAGAACTGTTTATACCGCAAACTCCGGTCTTATCGAGCTGAGGCGTTCGATATGCAAATACCTTAAAAGGAAAAATGACCTTGAGTATGACCCTGCTAACGAGGTTATCGTTACGGTGGGAGGCTCGGAGGCTATCGACCTTGGCATAAGGTCGCTGGTAAACCCCGGCGACGAGGTACTTATTGTTGAGCCATGCTTTGTATGCTATGCTCCTATCGTTACACTGACAAGCGGCGTACCCGTAACAATTGAAACTAAGGCGGAGGACAATTTCAAGCTTACAGCAAAGGCTTTGAAAGAAAAAATCACGGATAAAACCAAGCTGCTGATACTTCCCTTTCCCAATAACCCCACAGGCGCAATAATGACTCGGGAAGAGCTTGAGCCTATTGCCGAGGTCCTTCGGGATACAAATATAATGGTGCTGTCCGATGAGATCTATTCGGAGCTTACATATGGTCGGAAGCACGTTTCAATTGCCGAGCTTGACGGAATGAAGGAGCGCACTTTGGTCGTAAACGGCTTTTCAAAGGCATTTGCCATGACAGGCTGGAGACTTGGATATATTGCAGGTCCCGAACCTGTTATCAAACAAATGTTGAAGATACACCAATATGCAATTATGAGTTCCCCTACCGTTTCGCAATATGCAGCAATAGACGCTCTTGAGTCCTGTGAGGAAGAGGTAAAAAAGATGGTCAGCGAATACGATTTGCGTCGCCGCTGGCTTGTAAACGCTCTTAACGAGATCGGACTTACCTGCTTTGAGCCGAAGGGCGCATTCTACGTATTTCCCTGCATAAAATCAACGGGAATGAGCAGCCAGAAGTTCTGCGAGGAGCTGCTGTTTAAGCATAACGTTGCGGTTGTTCCGGGCGACGCTTTCGGTGAATGCGGAGAGGGATTTATCAGAATTTCCTACGCATATTCGCTGAAACACCTTATGGAAGCGGTTAAACGTATTTCTGAATTTTTGGACGAATTAAAGAAATAATGGAAAAAAGTATTACAGTTTCGGCATATGCCAAAATAAACCTTACTCTTGATGTTACGGGCAGGCGCGGCGATGGGTATCACACACTAAATACCATTATGCAGAGCATTTCTCTTGCGGATATTGTCACGCTTACCCTTAACTCGGACAACAAAATCACGGTTGATTGCAGTATGCCGGGTATCCCGTGCAATGAAAAAAATATTGCTTATAAGGCTGCCATGCTTTTTTTTGACGAAACGGGAATACGCTGCAACGGGCTTCATATCAGCATTGAAAAGCATATTCCCTGCGAGGCAGGTCTCGGAGGCGGCAGTGCGGACGGCGCTGCGGTGCTTTGTGGGATAAATCGTCTGTACGGCGCAGGTCTTGATGAAAACAGGCTTTGCGGTATAGGCGTTAAAGCAGGAGCGGACGTGCCATTTTGTATCGTGGGCGGAACAAAGCTTTGCGAAGGTATCGGAGAGGTTATTTCCGATGTTCCCGAGCTTCAAAATTGCTTTATCGTCATTGGCAAAGGCACGGCAGGAATATCCACAAAGGAAGCTTTTGGCAGGATAGACAAGCTTGAACTTTACAATACCGCAAGCTTCGGCGCGGCGTTTGACGGAACGCTCAAATCAATATCTGAAATAGGCAAAAATATATTTGAGGAAGCTGCCGAATGCAGCGATGTTGAACAAATTAAAAAAATCTGCCTAAATGACGGCGCGGTGTATTCAGCAATGAGCGGAAGCGGCTCGGCAGTATTCGGACTTTTTGAGGATATGACGTCTGCTCGGGATTGCTGTAATGATCTGCAAAAAAACGGGTATTTTTCTGCTGTCTGTACTCCTGTTTCGTGTGGAACGCTTTTCATGTGAGACTCTAATTTGTTGTAATGCCGAACAATTTCAAATTGTTTTCGGCATTATTTTTGTATAAAACAACAGTTAATGACCTGCGAATTTATAAGAATTTGAGAAATGATTAAAAAAAGTACAATAACTATTGAAATTATGATAAAAATATATTAAAATATAATAATAGTATGTGTTTGTTAATTTGTATTTTATGACGCTTTATTCGTCGTTAAAAATATTTTCTTTGGAGTGAATGATCATGGGTGCAAATATTATTTTATATGGCCCTCCCGGAACAGGTAAAACCTATAACACCGTTGCGTATGCTATTTCTATTATTTACGGACGTCCCGTTCGTGAGGTAATGAAAGACGACTATAACGAGCTTTTGGAAAAATATCATGCTCTTAAAACGCTTTACGGTCAGATCGAGTTCACAACATTCCACCAGTCATTCGGCTACGAGGAATTTGTAGAGGGTATCAAGCCTGTGTTTATTCAGGTTATGAATGAGCGCGGCGAGCGTTCACGTAAGGAAGAAATGGTATACCGTGTTGACCAGGGCGTATTCCGCAGATTTTGCGAAGAAGCAGCCAAAAACCCCGGGGAAAAATACGTTTTTATCATTGACGAGATCAACCGAGGCAATGTTTCCAAAATCTTCGGTGAAATGATCACCCTTATCGAGCCTTCAAAGCGTATCGGACAGCCGGAGGCAGCAACGGTTAAGTTGGCTTATTCGCAGGAAGCCTTTGGCGTTCCTGAAAACGTGTACATAATCGGCACGATGAATACTGCCGACCGTTCTATCGCTATGCTTGACTCGGCGTTAAGACGTCGTTTTGACTTTATTGAAATGATGCCAAATCCCGATTTGCTTGACGGAGTTATTGTCGAGGGCGTGAATGTTAAGCAAATTATGACGAAAATCAATAAGCGCATAGAAATACTTTGCGACCGCGACCATATGATAGGACATGCTTACTTCATGCAGCTTCGCCAGAGACCTACTCTTGCGGTTCTTGCGCATATATTTAAGAACTCGATCGTTCCCCTGCTCCAGGAATATTTCTATGACGATTACGAGAAGATCCGTCTTGTTCTTGGAGACGCAAACAAGGAGGAGAACGAACAGTTTGTTCGTGCAACTGCAGTCGATTACGCCCAGATTTTCGGCTCAAATGCAGAGCTTTATCTTGAAAACGATGAGGTTTACACGATCAATAATGCGGCATTTGCCAATATAAATGCTTATTTGAAGATTTAACGGTGTCAGTATGAAAAAACTTAAACGTTATGTTGTAACGGAAGCAGATTGCTTTGTTAAAAACGGTTCTGAAAATGAAGAGCATATTATCGTTTTGTCCGAGCATAATTTTCAGCGTTTGGACGACTTTGCCGCAAGCCGAAAATATTCCATAATGCAGAAAATCGTCCTTGACGATGGCAGAGAGGCGCTGAGACCTACAAGATATGTGGGGATAATCATGCTCAAGGACGGCACTCAAATTGAGATTTTGCCCCAGATATGCAGCGATTTTGAAAAAAATATTATCGTTTCAAAAAATCTTCTGCTGCGTATGCTGGATTCAATACGAGAAATTCCCGTGCGAAACGTAGACGAGCTGTACTTTAAAAAAGAACAGCTTAATATTTTTGAAATCAGCGTAAGAATGTTTACCGACGAGGTTTTAAATGTTGTGCGCAACGGTTTGAAGCAGACCTATGTTCCCTATCGCGGCAATGAAATGTTTGTCAAGGGCAAAACCATTTATTCGGAACACGCAAAGAAAAATTATGCGCATAAGGAGAAATTTTTTGTTGAATATGACGTTTTCAGTACCAACCGTGCAGAAAACCGTATTCTGAAAAAAACTCTGGAAGTTATTGACAAACTTTCCTCAAACGGCTTGAACAAGAAAAAAATACGTATGCTCCTTATGTCCCTCGATGAGGTTGAGGCTTCCAAAAATTTAAAGCAGGATTTTAAACTAAGCGTTGAAGACAGAAGCATGAGAAAGTATTTCAATGCGATGAAATGGAGCAGATTGTTTCTGCTTAACAATAATACCACATTTTTTACAGGCGGAAAGGTCAAATATGCAATGCTGTTCCACATGGATAAGCTTTTCAGCGCGTGTATTGCTTCCAGCTTGAGAAAACAGATAGACCGCACAAACTATTATTTCATGACTCCCGAAAAAATCAGCAATTCCGTCAGCAACACGGGTATGGACAAGGAAATGAAGCCTATCTCTGACTTTTACATTAAAAACAGAGTAAATGGAAACACGATAAATGTCAGATTTAAGTTCAAAAATTTTAAGGATTATAACGGTCCCGAACGTGAAAACACTGTTCTTATTTTCCCGGTTACAGAGGTTCTGAACACGACCTTCAGCGGCATCGGAAAAACCATGTATCTTATTGACCTTAACGATATTGACATGAGCGTATCCGTACTTACCGAAACATTTTTCGTATAAAAAAAGCAATGCCGTTTTGCAGCATTGCTTTTTTTATACTAGGCTCCATTGCAAAATTAACAATTTTGCAATGCCTGGCAATTTATTGCCGGGCGACGGCTGCGCCGCCGGAGCCGCCGTTCATACAGCCCTTGCAAAGCCGTAGGCTTTGCATTAGCCTTTGGCGGCATTGCAAACAACTGTGTTGTTTGCAATAGAGGGCAGTATACACCCGAGGCTCAAAATATATCCTCGGGTTCTTTTTTTATCCTGAATACCATTCTGAAGAAGCTTGAAAGCAGCTTTGGACTTTTGATAACTACAATTTTCATATATAATAACCTCCGTATTTGAAATTACTATATATTATTCCAAAAATTAAAAATGGTGCTATTTTTTAGAAAAAATTACAATTATTCGCCCGTCCTCAACGTTTAAATTACATTCCTGCTCAATAATTTCATTGCTTACCCCAAGCGGAAATGCGTTGCTTAATTTGTATTCGGTAATATCATACTTTGTGCCGGTTGTTGTTACGGTTGCAGAGGGTGTATATGCAAATATTGACAGGTACATATCGTCTTTGCGCGGATAGTTATAGCTTCCCCTCGACAGCAGCTCAACGGTATCGGTCTCGCCAATTATCCTGCCGACTCCCCCATGTTCCCTTATATATGCAAGAGTCTGAATGTTTGCAAAGGTGTGGTCAAGCCTGCCGCCAAGTGCGCCAACTATTGTTATATCAGTATATCCCTTTGTCAAAGCTATTTTTACGGCAAGCATAGTATCGGTATCGTCCTTTTCGGCACTAACAGAGATAACTTCGCAGTCTTGAGGTATATCCCTGCTCATGCTGTCGAAATCGCCCAAAGCAATATTAGCTGTTAAGCCCATTTGCTTTACAGTGAGATACCCCTTGTCCGCAGCGATTATATACGCATCATCGGGAGGGTTTACCGAAAAATCATTACTGACAGGCGCACCGCCGAATATCCAGCATGATCTCATACAGACCCTCCTTTGTCCTTTACTTCCCATTCCTTAATAAGCTTTGCTTCCTCATACATTTCGACGTAGCTGTTGTGCCGCGAAACGGGAATATCCCCGTTTGCAACGGCTTCAAGCACAGCACAGCCCTTTTCTTTTATATGAGCGCAGTCGGGAAACCTGCATTTTTCCGTATATTCCTTAAATTCGGGAAAACATGATGCCAATTCGTTTTTACGAATAACATCGTATTTCTGCGTTTCAAAGGTTGAAAATCCCGGCGTATCGGCAATATAAGCGCCGTTTTTAAGCTTGTAAAGCTCAACATTTCTGGTCGTATGCCGTCCTCTTCCAAGCTTTTTGCTTATCTCACCGGTCTGAATACCAAGACTATTGTCAATATGATTTAAAAGCGTGGACTTTCCAACGCCCGTATTGCCTGTAAAGGCCACCACCTTCCCACAAATTATATCATACAATTTCATGTAAGAATCCGCATTGTCATAGTCAATTTCCAGAAATTCCGCTCCCGATTTTTTATATATTTCAACAAGTGAATGATTTCGCTGCAAATCGAGCTTTGTCACGGCAATTATGCTTTTTATGCCCTTAAATTCAGCAATGGCAAGGAACTTGTCCAACAGCGTAAGATTAGGCGCAGGCTCGCAGGTGGAGATAACGAACACGATGTAATCCAAATTGGCGAGGGGCGGTCTGATTATGCTGTTTTTACGGGGGAGAATTTTATCAATTACTGCCGTATTTCCGCTTACATCGGACAATACTACCTTGTCCCCCGCACAAGGCGATATATTCTGCTTTCTGAAAATTCCTCTTGCCTTGCACTCAAAAATGCCCAAAGGGGTCTCTGTATAATAGAGACCCCCAATTGATTTTAAAAGCAAGCCTTCAACCGTACTGTTCATTAATATCCAAATACCTCATTCCAAAAAGCATCATCATCGTCATCAATACTTATTTCGTTTCGATTGTCATTTGTTATTTCAGGCTCATCTTTTGAGAAAAGATTTCTTAAAATTGCTTTTTCAAAGTCTACTTCCGTAACAGTATTTTCCACAAAGTTAACGGAGTATTCACCTATCGTCGCGCTGTCCTTATTTTCCTCGTTTACAGCCTCAAGAATGACCTTCTGCATTTCGGTTCCCTTTATCGTAACAGAAACGGTGGAAGCGTATGCAAGGTTGTCAATTTTGGTAGAGCCGATTATCTGACCGTTAACATAGCAGTTAAACGTTGCCTTGCCCTTAATGTTGCTGGGGACGCTGAATGTAATTACAGCTTCCGCTTCGGGCATTACACCGGTACTGATAGTAAGGATAATTGTGGAATTAAGCTTAACTATATTCTGCTGTCCGTCCTCGGTAACCGCAGGGATACTCTGCTTTATGACCGTACCCTCCGGTTCAAGTGAATCAGCTGTCATAGTCTGAATTGTAAACTTGTTGTCAAGCAGCAGTTCAGCTTCTTCAAAGGTTCTTCCGACGCAGTCAGGTACGGGAATTTCCTGCTCCTCGGGGCCGCGGCTTACATACATACGTACAGTTGAGCCGTATGGAACTTTTTCGTTTCTCGGAGGATCAGTCATAATTACCTGATCCTTTGGAACGGTCTCATCAAATACGCTGGTAATAATTACATTAAATCCATCGTTGTCCTTGAGCATACTTAACGCCGTAGTGGAGTCAAGCTCATATACATTTGAAACGGTAACCATTCTCGGACCCTTGCTGACTGTGACCTTAACGGTTGTTTTTCCGATCAAATAGTCCTTGCCCTCTGTCGGAGACTGCTCAATAATTGCACCCTCGCCGAATTCCGAGGAATATTCCTGTTTTTCGGCAACAACATCAAATGAGCTTGCATAAACGGATTTTACTTCTTGATAACTGAATCCTATAAGCTTAGGCATTTTTCCAATTTCAGGAGTTTCATCACCACCTATTTTGGTTAGGATCATGATTGCAATAAACGCAACAACAATGATGATAACGCCTGCCGCAATTGCCGTAAGAACAACCACGAAGTAAGAAGATTTTGACGGCTTGTCATCTTCCTCATAATCATCATAATCGTCGTAATTGTCAATGTCATCTCTTGTCTTTGTTCTCGTCCGCATCTTCTTCACATCACCATTCTTTTCATTCCTTGACAACGGCACAGATTTGGATTTTTCAGCTTCAGCCGCAGCCCTTGAAACCGCGCCTGCGTTAAAATATTGAGTTTTTTCCGATAAATATTTATACTCAAATACTATACTCGGATTTTTCTTAAATTCCTCAATATCCTTAATCATTTCCGAAGCAGACTGATAACGCTTTGAAGGCTCTTTCTGCATTGCACGAATTACAATTTCTTCAAGTCCCTCGGGAACGGAGTCGTTAATGGCACGAAGCGGCTTAGCGTCGTTCTGCATATGCATAAGAGCCACGGAAACAGGATTATCCGCGTCAAAAGGCTTGACGCCTGTAAGCATCTCATAGAGCATTACACCCACAGAGTAGATATCGCTCTTTTCATCGGTAATATCGCCTCTTGCCTGTTCAGGACTGATGTAATGAACGCTTCCGATAGCCTTGTCGGAAATAGTTTTTCCCTCTTCGCGAGCAAATCTTGCGATACCGAAATCCATGACCTTGATAGTGCCATCGGGGAAAAGCATGATATTCTGAGGCTTTATGTCACGATGAACGATACCTCTGTCGTGAGCATGCTGCAAAGCGCGGAGTATCTGAATAATAAAGTGGATACTGTCCTTCCATTTAAGTACACCCTGCTGCTCCATAAACTCTTTAAGAGTAATTCCGTCAATGTACTCCATAACAATGAACTGAATTTTGTCGGTAAAGCCAACATCAAATATTTTTACAATATTTGGGTGAGACAAAACAGCTATTGCCTTTGACTCGTTTCTGAAGCGGCGTACAAAATCCTCGTTGTCGGCAAATTCATTTTTCAGAATTTTGACCGCAACGACCCTGTCCTCCAGAATATCGGTCGCTTTGTAGACATCTGCCATACCGCCAATACCGATAAGCTCGGTAATTTCATAACGGCCGTCAAGCTTTCTGCCAATGTTTTTATCCATCAAATTCACTCCTGTAATCAAGCAAGATTTATATATCTATAATCACGCTTCTGTTAAGAAGCCTGTTTTTCGAGTTATGTGCGCCTGTTCAGCACTTTATATAAGCTGCGGTAATGTTGTCGTTTCCTCCGTTTTCAAGCGCTTTTTTAATAAGCAATGAGGGAACGTCTTCGGGGGCGCTTTTTTTGATGATCTGGAAAATATCCGTTTCATCGCAATAATTGGACAAACCGTCCGTGCAAAGAAGTATTCCCGAATTTTCGGTCAAATCGAGTTCAAAATAATCGGGTTCAACAGTATATGCTACACCCACAGCCTTTGTAATATAGTTCCTGTGAGGGTGAATTTTTATCTGTTCCTTGGTTATTTCGCCTTTTTCATACATACGCATTACTATCGTATGGTCCTTCGTTATCTGGCGAATTTCATGATTAATAAGGTACATTCTCGAGTCGCCCACATTTACGGCATAAAGCTTTCTTCCGCATACAAGAGCAATCACACAGGTCGTACCCATGCCACTCATTTCAACGCTTGAAACAGCCATATCATAAACAACGGAATTTGCAGTCGTTACCGAAGATATGAGCAAATTGCGAATTGAATTCTGTTCAAAATCGGGACGAAAAACCTTTGTAACTCTGTCAAAGACAATATTTACGGCTCTTTCGCTTGCCTCGCTTCCCGCATTCTGACCGCCCATTCCGTCACATATAACAGCAAAACCAATGTCATCATTAATCAAAGCAGTACGAACCCTGTCCTGGTTCTCATTTCTTGAAAGTCCGATATTTGTCTCTGAAAAGACTTTCATCTGCCTCACTCCCTCTGACTCAGACTTCATACTCACGCCTAAGCTGTCCGCAGGCAGCGTCAATATCCGCGCCGAGCGTTCTTCTAATCGTAGCGTTTAGCCCGCCTTTTTCCAAAGTGGCGGCAAAAGCATGAAGAGCATTTTTATCCGAACGGTAATCACGTTCTTTTATTTCGTTGACGGGGATAAGATTTACATGACAGTTAATGCCCTTAAGCAGCCTGATCAATCCGTCAGCATCAGCTTGAGTGTCATTTACGCCATGTATGACCGCATATTCAAAGGATATGCGCCTGCCTGTTTTGTCAATATAATCCCTGCAAGCCTGCAATAGGGCTGCAATGTTGTATTTTTTGTTTACGGGCATAATTTCGCTTCGTTTTTCGTCAGTTACCGCATGAAGCGATATTGAAAGCGTCAGCCCGAAGCGATATTCAGCCAGCTCATATATTTTGTCGACCAATCCGCAGGTGGATAATGAAACGTGCCTTAAGCTCAGATTTTTACCCGTCTCAAAAGACAATATCCGAAGAAATTTTACAACATTATCAAAATTATCCAGCGGCTCGCCTATACCCATGAGCACAATGCTGTCAACGTGCTTGCCGCTGTCGCGTTCCGCCTCATACACCTGTAACAGCATTTCCGACGGAGTAAGATGCCGCTTGAAACCCGCAATAGTTGACGCACAGAACTGACACCCCATTTTGCAGCCGACTTGAGTAGATATGCAAAGGCTGTTGCCGTGCTTGTATTCCATCAAAACCGACTCAATATGGTTGCCGTCAATAAGCTCATAAAGATATTTTACCGTATTATCCAGTGAAGATTCAAGCTTTCTGACTATTTTTAGGCTATTTATATAATATTCATCATCTAATTTTGTGCGTAAAGACGAAGAAATATTACTCATATTGGAAAAATAGTGAACTCTTTTTGTATGTAGCCACTCGTATACCTGTTTTCCTCTGAATTTCTTTTCCCCGAGCAGCTCCATTTCATTGCACAATTCTTCCAAATCGTAGGATAAAATATCCTTTTTCAAATTATCTGCCAGCCTTTCTTATCTTACTTATAAAAAATCCTTCACATTCATCGGGAAAGATAACTTTTTTATAGCTGTTCCCGTTTTCAAAAACATTATCGGGTTCAAAATCGCTGTGTTCTTCCAAAAATCTGTCAATAACCATGTCATTTTCCGCCTTGCTTAATGTGCAGGTGGAGTACACAAGCTCTCCGCCCTGCTTTAAGTAGCGCGAAGCTGTGCAAAGTATGTCGTACTGCACCTCGGGAAGCTTTTTCACGTCAGCCAAATTTGTATATTTTATCTCAGGCTTAGAGCGTATCACTCCAAAGCCCGAACAAGGAACATCACATAATATCTTGTCCGCAGACGGGAGCTCCGCGTTAAAAAGCTTTGCGTCATTCTGCATAGCATAAATGCTTGTCAATCCCAGTCTTTCGGCACCCATTTTGATAAGGTTGACCCGTTTTTGATGCAGGTCGCAGGCATATATCCTACCCTCATTGTTCATCATCTCTGTTAAGGTAAATGCCTTTCCACCGGGCGCGGCACACAAATCTATCAAAGTTTCACCGGGCTTCGGGTTAAGCGCCTTGCAGCAAAGCTGTGACGACAAGTCCTGCACATGGAAATAACCATTTTTAAACAAATCGTTATTTTCAATACCGCTAAGGCTTTCCACAATTATACAATTATCAACTTGGCTGCACGGCTTAGCGTCATATCCGCATGAAATAAGCTCATTCAGAACCGTTTCCGTATTGGTTTTGACGCTGTTTATACGTAAATAGTATCCGTGGGAAGCAACGGACATCTTCAGTATCTTTTCAGCGGTTTCATACGAATAATCCGAGCAAAACTGCTTTACCAATTCAATTCCGCAGGAAAATTCAATGCTTAACCGTTCAAATTTATCCTGAGGATACTTAATAGTTTTGCCATCTCTAATGAAATTGCGAAGCACCGCATTTACAAAACCCGACGCACGAGTTTGTCCCGACTGCTTAGCAAGCGTTACAGACTCATTTACCGCCGCATTATCGGGGACAGAATCCATATAAAGTATCTGATATAGCCCGATTTTCAGTATGTTTACTACACCACCGTCAAGCTTGTGTAAAGGCTTACTGCTATACAGTGATATAACATACTCCAACGTAAGCTTGCGCTCGACAACACCGTAAAAAAGTCTTGAAACAAAACCTTTGTCACGGCTTGAAAATCCGCTTGAATTAAGCGCGGCGTCAAGTATCAAGTTTGAGTAAGCCTGCTTGTCCATTTTGTTAAGCAGTTCCAGCACTGTAAAGCGCGGCGACTTGACATTCATAAATTACCTTCTCCTATTGCCTCTGTTAGCAATCATAATTAGCCTGAGCAAGCTCATAAGTGCTGAAAACATTGCTGCAACATAAGTCATAGCGGCAGCACTGAGAACTTTTTTTGCCATCTTGACTTCGTCCTTATACAAAATCAGGTTTTCATCAAGGGCCTTTAACGCCCTGCCGCTTGCATTAAACTCCACGGGAAGCGTTACGGCTTGGAAAAGCACAACTCCCGTGTAAAGGAAAATACCCGTGGGAACAAGCCATTTGAGGCTGCTGAAAAGCATTCCAATCAGAACAAGAGGTACAGCCAGATTTGAACCTATCCGGGTAACGGGAATAATAGCATTTCTTATTTTTATCGGAGCATAGCCTTGTGCGTGCTGGATTGCATGACCAACTTCATGTGCCGCGACTCCTATCGCCGCAACCGAGGTACTGTTATATACCGAATCCGACAAACGAATTACGTTTGCAGACGGGTCGTAATGGTCGGTAAGACTGCCCTGCACATATTCTATCTGAACGTCATACAATCCGTTTTCATCAAGAATTTTTCGTGCAACCTCTCTTGCAGTATATCCATGCTCGTTATTTTCATTGCTGTACTTGCTGAATGTAGATTTTACCATTATCTGAGCAATAACGGCAAAAAGAATTGCAGGTAAAACTATCAGATAAGTAGAATCCCAAAACAAAACTCATCACTCCTGTTTTATTTTAAAATCACACCATTTTCAAGGGGCTTTCCTCTGAGATAATCCGCCGTACTCATTCTTTTACCGCCCTCGGCTTGTATTTCAACAAACCGCACGGCATTTCCGTCTCCGCAGGATACTGTAAAGTCCTTGGCATTTACAACTGTTCCGGGTTTATTACTTGAGTAATTTCCCTTAACAAGCTCGGACTTGTAAATTTTTATTCTTTTGTCGTTAAGCATTGCTGTTGCGCAAGGAAATGACGACAAACCGCGGATTTGATTGTGTATGTCCTGTGCCGATTTTGAAAAATCTATCGGACTCATGCTCTTGTCAAGCATCGGAGCATAGCATGAAAGCTCATCGTCCTGCTCTATTGGTGTAAGGTTATTACCCTTTACACACTCTATTGTCTTTAGAAGCACCTGTGCCCCCATAACCGACAGCCTGTCATGAAGCTCTGAAGCGGTTTCATTCTCTCCGATCTCGGTGGACTCGCTCAAAAGCATATCGCCTGTGTCCAGCCCTTCTGCCATGAGCATTGTTGTAACGCCTGTTACTTTTTCACCGTTGAGAACGCTCCACTGAATAGGACCTGCACCGCGGTATTTGGGCAAAAGCGAAGCATGAACATTGATACAATGTTTAGGAATATCCAAAATTGATTTTGGAAGAAGCTTGCCGTATGCAACAACTATAATAAGATCGGGTGCAAGCTCGGATAAAACCTTGAACGAATTTTCCGCGTCTTCACCTTTTTTTAAGCTGACAGGCTGATACACGGGAATATTATGTGTAATGGCAAGTTCCTTTACAGGCGGTGGAGTAAGCTTATATCCCCTGCCCTTTGGTTTATCGGGTTGGGTAAAAACTGCCTGAACATTTTCACCGCTGTCAATAAGCGCTTGCAGACAAGGAACGGCAAAATCGGGAGTACCCATAAAAACTATATTCATGCTTAAAAGTTCCTTTCCCTTGACTTATTTTTCAAGATCCTTGGGGTCAACAAACTCGTCGACCTTATCTATAAAAAGCTTTCCGTCAAGGTGGTCAAGCTCGTGGCAAACTGCTCTTGCAAAAAATTCTTCAAGCTTGAGCTGGATATGTTTGCCTGTTCGGTCCTGTCCTCTTACAATAATTTCATTTGGACGGACTACATATCCCCATTCATTCGGGCAGGAAAGACAGCCCTCAACATCGCGCTGTGAGCCTTTTTCCTTGATAATTTCAGCGTTAACAAGCTCCAGAAGTCCCTCGCCCACATCCACAACGGCAACTCTTCTTAGTATGCCTACCTGCGGCGCAGCAAGACCTACACCGTTAGCCTTGTACATAGTTTCAGCCATATCATCAAGAAGTATACCCAGCTTTTCGTCAAATACCTCAACGGGCTTGCACTTTTTTCTAAGTACCTCATCGTTTTTTAAAACAATTTTTCGCAATGCCAATTAAATCACAGCCTTTCAACAAGTTATACACCAATATCTCCGTTTATATCCAAAAAAGTCTGAACATTAGCAAATTCTTTCATTTTAAAGGATTGCTTATACAACTGTCCGATATAACTGCGGAACTTTTGATTATTTTTGCATTTTATTATCATTCTGTATCTGTATTTTCCGTTAATTCTTTCATATGTACACTTTGACGGGCCCAGCACTCTTATTGGAACATCTATCTGCCCCGAAGAAATACTGTTTTGTATAAGACCGAGAAATGCTTTGGAAGCAGTATTCGCGCACCCGTCTATCACCGATGAAAACTCGATAGTACAGGTATCACAAAACGGCGGATAAACCAGCGATTTTCTCATCGCTATTTCCTGCTCGTAAAATTCGGTATAGTTTTGTTCGGCAGCAAGGTTTAACACATAATGCTCGGGAACATAGGTCTGTATAATAGCCCTGCCCTGCTTATCGCCTCTGCCGCAGCGTCCCACGACCTGCGTTACAAGTGAAAACGTCCGCTCATAGCTTCTGAAATCACCTGCAAACAGGCTTTTATCTATAGAAAGCACCCCCACAAGCGTTACATTTGAAAAATCCAACCCCTTTGCTATCATCTGCGTACCGAGCATGATGTCATACTCGCCACGCTCAAATGATTTAAAGCTGTTTTCATAAGCGTATCTTGAATAGGTCGTGTCCGCGTCCATGCGAAGTATCCTTGCATTCGGGAACAACGCAGCAACCTCGTCCTCAGCTTTCTGAGTACCTATTCCCGTCTGTTTAAGGTGCTTTGAACCGCAATTTCCGCATACACCCGTCATATCGGTGCTGTAATCGCAGTAATGGCAAATCAAGCGGTTATTTACCTTATGGTATGTCAGCGGTATGCTGCAATTGGGGCAAACCATCGGCTGCCTGCAATCTGCGCAGCTTATATATGTGTGGTAACCTCTTCTGTTGAGAAGCAGTATTGTCTGTTCCTTTTTTTCCAGATTGTAGTTGATTTCCTCAACAAGTCTTTCGGAAAGAACAGTAGAATTGCCGTAAAATCCGTCGGAAGCAAGGTCAACTATTTCAACAGGCGGCAAAATATCCTGTGCATAACGCTTTGTCATTGAAAAAAGTTTGTATCTGCCGCTTTTGGCGTAATAAAAGCTTTCTATTGACGGCGTTGCGGAAGCCATAAGCACAACTGCATTATGGGTAATACACCTTTTTTTGGCAATTTCCTTTGCGTTATATCTTGGAGAGGACTCGGATTTATAGGTACGCTCCCCCTCCTCGTCAATAATTATTAAACCTATATTTTCCATTGGGGCAAAAATCGCGCTGCGCGTACCCACAACTATTCTTGCCTGACCGCTTTTCACACGCTTGTATTCATTAAGCCTTTGTGTCAGGGACAAGCTGCTGTGCATAAGCGCGACCATGTCCCCGAAAAGCGACTGAAAATATTGGACAACCTGCGGCGTAAGGGATATCTCGGGAATAAGCATTATAACGTTTCTTCCCTGTTCAAGGGTATACTGGATAAGCTTGGCAAAAACAGGGGTCTTTCCGCTTCCCGTAACACCGTACAGAAGCGAAACGCAGGGCTGGCGGTTGTCGATAAGCTCTGTTACCCCGTCGTAGACCTGCTGCTGCTGCTCGGACAAAACAATGCTGTTGACATCTTGATCTGCCGAAACCTCGGGAGTTCGCACGACCTCGTATTCATATGCCTCAAGCAGTCCTTTTTTCAGCATATTGCTTATAACCGCAGGCGTTACACCGCAGATATAGGTTATTTCTTTTTTGGAAGCGGCACCGCTGCTTTCAAGCAGTTCCACCACGCTTTTCTGTTTGACCGATAAATTTGCTTTAAGCGTGCCATTCAGATATTCCTCGGACAGCTTCAACATTTTTACCGTTTCGTCCTTTGTGCGCCTTTTAACAAGATCCTGCTCAATAAGAAAGCTTGCCTGCACAAGCTCGTCAACATATTTATGTTCGGCATTGTCAAGGGCGGAAATGTCGCTTTTTATTTCTTCCAGAAGCTTACTAGCCTTTTCGGAAAGAACATCTTCGGACAGTTCCTCCTGCTCGTCTGCAAGAGTATATTTCTGTGTAAAATTAACGCTTAAACCTATCGGAATAAGCGTTCTGAAGGCTTCAAAATATGTGCATAGCGTAGTTTCGCGTATCCACATCATCAAATCGAGCATTTCCTCATTAAGCAGCGGCTCGTTGTCAATAATCGAGTGAATAGGCTTAAATTTGCTTAGATCCTCACCGGCAGCGTTATCAATACGTATAATAACAGCAACTCTTTTGCGGTTACCCGTACCAAACGGGACAAGTACCCTTGCACCGACCGATACTTTATTTTCCATATCAGGCGGAATAATGTACTTATACCGTTTGTCATAGCCGTAAGAGGTTGAGCTTACGGCAACAGCCGCCAAGAGTTTTATTGTGAGCAAAAGCCTTCACCCCGCATGAATTAGTCCTTTGACGACCTGAGAGACGGATCCTCAATAAAAGAATATTTTCTGTTTGCAAATTCTTCAACCGCTGTTTTTACGGGCTTTTCTTCAAGTATCTGATTGTTGCTTGAAAGCTCGTCTGCGATTTCTCTTGCGCGCTTTGCAACGGCAAGTACAACAGAATAATAGCTTTCATTTTTAGTAGCGATCTGGTTTATTGATGGTCTAAGCATTTTCCAACACCTCATTAATATTATTTTCGGAATTTTTTGTATTAAGCTCCTCGGCTCTGATGATCGACAGCAAATCGTCAACAGCCTCCGAAAGCTCGCCGTTTATAAGCGCATAATCGTACTTATAAGCATATTTGATCTCACCCGCAGCCTCTCCGAGACGTTTTTCAATAACTTCCTCGCTTTCAGTGCCTCTTTTATTGAGACGCCTGCGAAGCTCTTTAAGGGACGGCGGAAGAATAAACACAAAAACAGCGTCAGGACATTTTTCTTTGATTTTCATAGCGCCCTGAACTTCTATTTCAAGAATAACGTGTTTTCCTGCATTGAGCATATCCTCAACGGGCTTTTTGGGAGTACCGTAGTAATTGTCGCAGTATGCGGCATATTCCAGCATACCGTCGCCTGCGATAAGCTCTTCAAACTTCTGCTTTGTCAGAAAGTGATAGTTTACTCCGTCAACCTCGCCCGGTCTGGGATTGCGCGTAGTAGCGGAAATCGAGTAAAAAAACTTGTCATTTTTAAGGATCTCTGCAAGGATAGTACCCTTTCCGCACCCCGACGGACCGGAAACTACGATAAGCATACCCTTATTCATCTTCCGTTTCCTCCTCGTCATCGTTAAATCTACCTGCAACGGTTTCGGGCTGCACGGCGGAAAGGATAACATGGTCGCTGTCCATAATAATTACCGCTCTTGTGCGCCGTCCGTAGGTCGCGTCAATAAGTGTACCTCTCTCCTTGGCGTCCTGAATAATGCGCTTGATTGGAGCAGACTCGGGGCTTACGATAGTAATGAGCCTGCCTGCATTGATCATGTTGCCGAAGCCGATATTGATAAGTTTCATATATCCTCCGTGATTATTCGATATTTTGAATTTGTTCCCGAATTTTTTCGATCTCGGATTTCAGTTCAACAACGATTTTGGTTATCTCCACATCCTGAGCCTTTGAACCGATGGTATTGCTCTCACGGTTAAATTCCTGAATTAAAAAGTCAAGCTTTCTGCCAACAGGCTCCTTAATTTCAAGAAGTGAAGTAAACTGATGTATGTGACTTCTGAGGCGGACAGTCTCCTCGTCAACAGCGGTTTTCTCGGAGAAAATTGCTGCCTCGGTAAGTATCCGCTGCTCCTCTATCTTCTTATCATTCAGTATTTCGCACATTTTATTGTACAAACGGCTGCGGTATGCCTCCGTAACCATAGGAGAACGCTCCTCAACCTGCGAAACCAACTCACCGATGTAATTAAGACGGCTTAAAATGTCGTCCTTCATCTTCTGACCTTCGGCTTCTCGCATTGCGACAAAATTGTTTACCGCTTCTTCGGCAACGATCTTAACGTCATTCCAGATGACCTCTTCATCTTCGTTGTTTTTTCTGACATTGAAAATGTCGGGAAGTCTGATAAGCTGGGACAAGGTCAGGTCATCGTTAAGACCAAGCGATTCGTTTGCTTTTCTGAGTGCGTCAACATATCCTTGGGCAATGGATTGGTTTACCTCGATAAGAGCGTCCTTGCCGTCAATGTTGAAAACCGTAACCCCAACCTCAACCTTACCGCGTGATATCTTATCTTGAAGAAAGGTTTTCAGCTTATCCTCAATATAACCGTAGGCTCTCGGGACCCGTGCCGAAAATTCAAAATATCTGTGATTAACGGATTTGATTTCGACCAGTATTTCCCGACCGTCGAGAATCTGCCTGCTTCGTCCGTAACCTGTCATGCTTCTAATCATATGCGGAAATCCTTTCTTTATATAAGCACAATAACTCACCTTAACATATATATTCAATTATACCATTTATAATATTAAAAATCAAGTGCTTTGCAATAAAAAAGAGCCGATTTTTCGGCTCTTTTTGCAAATTAAATTATACCGGGTGAACCTTGTTTGCAGCGTCGGCATGAGCGCTGTCAATGCCGTACTTTGCGTCGCGGCGCTTAGCAAAAAACTTAGGCGCAACCTGTGGGAACATTGCATAGCTGAGAACGTCTTCTTCCTGTTCTGCCCACTCGGCAGCCTCTTCCTTAAGCTTATCAAGCTCGGGCTGAAGGAGGTCTGCGGGACGGCAGGTAACAGGCTCCTCGCCCTTGAGTATCATCTTGCGGAAATCGGGGTCAATTTCGGAAGGAGTCTTTCCGTATTCGCCCTTTACAAGAGCCTTGAATTCCTTGGTTACCGTTTTGTAGCGCTCGCCTGTGATAACGTTAAACACAGCCTGAGTACCAACGATCTGCGATGTAGGAGTAACCAGCGGAGCGTCGCCTGCGTCCTTGCGGACGTTGGGAACTTCCTTGAGTACGTCTGTAAGCTTATCCTCCTTGCCTGCCTGTTTAAGCTGTGAAAGCAGGTTGGAAAGCATTCCGCCGGGAACCTGATAAATAAGCGCATTTGCGTCAACAGCAAGCATTTTGGGGTCAAGCAGACCGCTGTCGATGTACTTCTTGCGAAGTCCCATGAAATAATCTCTTATTTCGTTAAGAAGCACAAGGTCAAGACCCGTATCGTACTCTGTACCCTTAAGCGCAGCAACCATAGACTCGGTAGGCGCATGAGATGTGCCGAGCGCCAAGGGCGACATTGCAGTATCGATCATATCTGCACCGTTTTCGATACCCTTAAGAAGACACATTGAAGCAAGACCCGATGTGTAGTGTGTATGGATCTGAACAGGAATTTTGACCGCAGCCTTGATCGCCTTAACAAGCTCAGCTGTTCTGTACGGCGTGAGGAGAGCAGCCATATCCTTAAGACAAATGGAGTCTGCGCCTTCTTCCTCGATCTGCTTGCAGTAATTTACATAATAATCGGTGGTAAACACATCACCCAGCGTATAAGAAACGGCAACCTGAGCGTGCGCGCCCTCTTTTTTAGCGGCGGTAATAGCTGTTTTAAGGTTTCTTATATCGTTGAGCGCATCGAAAATTCGGATAATATCAATGCCGTTTGCAACAGTTTTCTGCACAAAATATTCCAAAACGTCATCGGCATAGTGACGGTAACCAAGCATATTCTGACCTCTGAAAAGCATCTGAAGCTTGGTATTCGGCATTTCCTTTCTGATTATGCGAAGTCTCTCCCACGGGTCTTCATCGAGGAAACGAAGGCATGAGTCAAATGTAGCGCCACCCCATACCTCAGCGGAATAAAATCCAACCTTGTCGATCGTGGAAAGAATGGGACGCATTTCGTCCATTCTCATTCTCGTTGCAATAAGAGACTGGTGTGCGTCACGAAGAACGGTTTCGGTAATTTTTATTTTTGCCATTTTTATCAACCTTTCATAAGCTTACTTAACAGAAGCAAGCAAATCGTCGGAATTAACGGTATCGCCTTTCTTTACGCTGATTGAAGCAACCGTTCCGGCTTTTGGAGCAACAATGTCGTTTTCCATTTTCATTGCCTCAAGTACCATGAGTACCTGACCCTCTGCAACGCTATCGCCGACGGAAACCTTAACGTCAAGTATCGTTCCGGGCATAGGAGCCTTAACGGAAGTACCCTCGACAGCTGCGGCAGGAGCAGCAGGTGCAGCTGCGGGAGCGGCAGCTTGAACAGGTGCAGGAGCAGCAACGGGTGCAGCGCCGTTTGTGATCTCTTCAACAGCTACGTCATAAGCTTTGCCGTTTACGGTAATATTAAATCTTTTCATATATAACCATCCTTTAAAATATATTTTCCTGATTTTAGAAAGGCATATTGCTGTGCTTTTTGGGAAGCTGCTTGTTCATGCGCTTTCCTGACATCATTTCCAGAACGGAAATAACCTTTGCACGCGCCTCTTCTGCCGTAATTATATCGTCAATGCAGTTTTTCTCGGCAGCGTCAAATGCAGAAGCATTGCTGTCAGCATATTCCGCAGCAAGCTTATTTCTTTCCGCAGCAAGGTCTGCCGCCCCCTTGAGCTTGTCGTGCCACAGAAATTCAACTGCGGTAACGGGAGCGATAGGAGAAATAACAGCGTCGGGATAAGCGTAAGTCACATCGGCATTTCCTGCTCCGAGAGCCGCCATAGCCGCACCGTAAGCCTTGCCCGTTACAACAGAAATTTTAAGAGTAGTTGCTTCGGCATACGCGCTTGCAAGCTTTGCCATATCGCGCACGCTTGCTTCGGAAGCAAAGCCTTCGGTGTCAATAATTGTAAGTACGGGAACTGTAAACGCGTCGCAGGTCCTTACAAAACGTGCAAGCTTTGAACAGTCATCGGAAGAAAGCTTGTCCGCTGTTTTGTTTGTAGCGGCAATACCAACTGCCGAACCGCCGATAGTAGCAATTGCGGTATATGCTGCGGTGCCGAATCCGTCCGAAAGCTCAACAATGCTGTCAGCGTCGGCAACTGCTTCGGCAATATCGCTTGCAGAACCGTTTGCAGCCTTGCCTGTTTCGGCAAATTCAAACATGGGCGCAGCGGAAATATTGTTTGCAGGAAGCATTGAAATAAGCTTTTTTGCAATGTTCACAGCCTCGGTATCGTCCTTTGCAACAAATGCCGCCGTACCGTTGGAAACCGCTTCCCTACCCTTTGTTCCGCTGTTCGGAGCAACATAAAGCTCGGCGTCTTCCGTTGCAATGACAAAATCGGCAGCGCACGCCACCATAGCAGCGCTACCCGTGCAGGTACCTGCAACGACCGATATCTGGGGAACAACGCCCGAAAGATTGCTTGTCCACATAAGCATATCGCTGTAAGCCTTGATAGCCTCAGCGCCGTCGTCAATAAAAGCTCCGTTTGAGTCATATATACCCACAACAGGCACGCCTGTACGCGAAGCAAGCTCAAATATTCTGCAAACCTTAGCCGCATGAGCCTTATTTACAGCGCCGCCCTTGACAGACTTGTCCTGCGAAAAAGCGTAAACAGGACTGCCGTCAACGTAGCCGTACGCGGTAACAACTCCTGCAAGCGCGTCTGCATTTTTCACGCCTGCGTCAATTTCCGTATAAATACCGTCGTCAAACAGAACTGCCAATCTCTTTTTTGCGGCAGAATCATTTGCGGAAGCGGCTTTATATGCATCAAATTTAGCTTTTTGACTCTCAGTCAACATACGAGTTCCTCCGTTCAACAGAAAAATAAATCAAAATAATTATACTATATTTCATTATATTTTGCAAGTTTATAACAATAATATTTTTTTAAATTCAACATTTTTCGTATTTTAGCACAAAAACTTATGTTAGATTTTATCACCAATGGCACTTCTTATAGCACGAAGCTCTTCCGCGGTAAGCTCTCTGTACGTACCGGGTTTGAGCATACCAAGCCTGATAGGACCAATAGCCGTACGTTTAAGGCGTGCAACCTCAAGACCCACCGCCTCGCACATTTTTCTTATCTGACGGTTTCTTCCCTCGCGGATAACGATTTGGAGCACCGCCCTTCCCTGCTCTTGAGTTAAAACGTTAACCGTAGCAGGCAAGGTTTTTCTTCCATCGATGACCACGCCCTCGGAAAGCTGCACAAGCTGTTCATCGCTTACTCCCGGGCGGACGGTCACACGGTAGGTTTTGGAAACGTGGCGGCTGGGGTGCATAATATCGTTTGCAAATTTTCCGTCATTTGTAAACAGCAGCAAGCCCTCGGAATTTCGGTCAAGACGTCCTATCGGATAAACTCTTTCGGGAAAATCCTCCAGCAGCTCAGTTACACACCGCCTGTCAAGCTCATCCGACATTGTTGTAACATATCCTCGGGGCTTATTAAGCATTATATAGTATTTCTCTCGCTTTTTAGCAATTCTTATACGTTCGCCGTCAACGGTAACAATATCCCTTTGAGTTGCACCGTCACCGATATGGGCAGTATGACCGTTGACCTTGACCTTGCCCTGCTGTATAAGCTCCTCCGCCTTGCGGCGCGAACAAAGACCGCTTTCGGCAATTATTTTCTGAAGTCTGATTTTTTCCACTTCTTTACTCCTTTATTTATAATAGGTTTTTTATCCACTCAACAATTTTATCGGATATGCTCGGCTCTTTTTCAATTATCACCGCTTCGCAGCTGTTTTCGGCAAGCAAATCAACCGTACAAAGCAATACGTCTCCCGAATAGAAATATACCCTGCCAACATTTTGCCCCTTTTCAACAGGCGCATAAACAAATTTTTTCAGCAAAAGCTCTGCTTTTATATCCGCCTTGCTTCCGTTTACAGAGGTATAGCGCGGCATTTCCGACGGTACAACTGATATTTTATCGCAGCTTCCGCCTGCAATATCCGCCTTTATTTCAGAGAAATCATAATCTATCGGTACGCTTTCGGTTACGGAAAAGCCGTAATCGTAAAGCTTTTTGTGGTCGTTCCAATCATCGGGAGCGTTAAGTGTAACGCATATCAGCGTTACCCCGTTTCTTTCGGCAGCGGAAACAAGGCATCTGCCTGCTTCATCGGTAAAGCCCGTTTTCACGCCGATACAGCCGTCATACATGGAAAGCAGCTTGTTTGTGTTGTTCAGCCATCTTTCATAAGGCGGATTGCCGAATTTGAGCTTTGCGCTTTTTGTTCCGCATATCTCGCGGAACGTATCATTTTTAAGCGCCTCGCGTGTGAGCAAAGCCATGTCATATGCCGTGGAATAATGCTCGGGGTCGTGAAGACCCGACGGGGTAACAAAATGAGTATTCCTAAGCCCTATCTGTTCGGCACGCTTATTCATCATTTCTGAGAACTTTTCCGCATTTCCCGCAAGAAGCACCGCGGTCTGGTTTGCAGCGTCGTTTCCCGACGGAAGCATCATTCCGTAGCACAAGTCTCTCTTCGTAACAATGTCGTCCTCGCAAAGACCCATGGAAGAGCCTTCCACCATTATCGCCTCGTTATCGACCTTAAACTCGGAATCAAGGTCACCGCTTTCCAGCAGAAGAAGCGTGGACATGATTTTTGTTGTGCTTGCCATAGGAAGCTGTTGGTATTCATTTTTTTCTGCAATGACCGTACCCGTCTGAGCTTCTATCAGAACGGACGCCTTTGCCGATATTCCGCCGATAGAAACGGCAGACACATTAAAAGGCAGCGCTGCCGTAATTACCAACAAAGCAAGTATACACAAAACAAATCTTTTCATACAAACCTCCGATATCATACCTTTATATGATATATTATGGGGTTTGCATCGCAAATATTTCAGTTAAAAGTCAAAACCGTCTGTATTTATTTCAACCTTTTCAAGCTCGGGTTCAACAGGGTTTGCTGCTTCAGAGTTATCTGCTGATGCTGCGTCATTGTCCTTTTTCTTTGAGAACATAGCTTGAATTTTAGTAATAAGCTCAGGAACGGCGCTTACGATCGCGTTTGCGGGAGAGCTTCCCGAACCAAGTTCAAGCAGCTTTACATCACTGCCTGAAATTACTATAAAAGCAAGAGGCTGAATGGACATTGCCGCACCGCTGCCTCCGCCGAAAAGCTCCTTGTCGTTCTTTGAGGGCAAATCGGAGCCGCCTGCCGCAAAGCCGTAGGAAACCTTAGATATAGGAATTATTGTTATTCCACCGTCAACCTTTATAGGGTCACCGATTATGGTATCCGCATCGGAAAGCTCATGAATTTTGCCTATTGCAGATGAAACCAAATCTTTTACTTTTGTATCCATATTCATTCTCCTTTATGCTGACGCGGTACTTTCCGTTTCAGCTTTTGTATTGTTTTTTACTTTTAGCTTATAGTAAACCTTTACCAATCCCAGCAGTATGCTGAACGCGGCTGAGATAAGAGTTGAAGGTCTTACCGTTATTTTTACTTCCCCGTCATAGACGGAGTTTTTTCTGTCAAAATCGCATATAATGTCAACAGTTTTTACGGTTATCGGAAACAGCAGCCGTACAGCGGATATTGCGTTATATGTGACCGCGCTGACTGTCCCGTAACTTATTGCCGCCTTATACGCATCCTCATCCGCAACGATAAAATCAATTACCAAATCGTCAAGATAAATATGCCTGAATATGCGTTTTAAGCCCTTTTGTGAAGCCGACCACACAAGCTTTGCCTTTTCGATCAGATCCTTGATCTTGTCAAGATTTTCGTTAAGCTTTTCGCTAAGCTTCTTTTTCTCGGCATTTTTCGTATCGGTCTCACTATCGCTTATATTTTCACCGCTGTCAGATACAATGTTTTCAGCGGTATTTTCATTGATATCCGCAGACTGTCCCTCCGCAGTATTTTCTTTGGTATCCGCAGTCTGTTCTTCCGCGGCTTCTTTTTTCCTTTTTCTTTTCGGCTTTTTTCTCGGTTTTAAGGGGAAAATCGTAAACCACATATATTTGACCTTAAAATCAAGCTTGCCGCCGTAATATTTTATTTCCGCAGACAGCTTTATATTAAGCAAAAGCGCAAACAGCAGAACGATTATGCCTATTACAATAAGCGCCGTCAATATACCATCACCCTTTCGTTATGCGGTATTGCCTTTACTTCTCAGCATTTTCGCTGTCAGCTTCGCCTGCTTCTTCCTTTGAGATAAGTATTTCGTCAAAGCTTACCTGCCCCTCTGAGTTAGGCAGTACAGGCAGGTCGTCCAGCGAGGAAAGCTGAAAGCACCGCAGAAAAGCCGATGTTGTCTTATACGCAATTGGTCTGCCCGGCACATCAAGACGTCCTGCTTCTTCCAACAAGTTTTTCTCAACAAGAGAATTGACAACGCTTGAGCTGTCTATTCCGCGTATATGCTCCACAAAGCCCTTTGTTACGGGCTGGTTGTAGGCAATAATTGTCAGTACCTCCATTGCTGCCGGAGAAAGAGGCGTGTTCTTTTTGGTTTCAAGCGCCGCCCTTATATACTCGATATAATCCGACTTTACCGCCAGCTGGTAACAGCTTCCAAGCTTTAACACCGTAAGCGCGCTTCCCGTTGATTCATACCTGTCCATAAGCAGCGGTATCAGCTTCAGAAGCGTGTCCTCCTCAATACCTGCCGCCGTACAGAGTTTTTCTGTTTCTATCGGTTCACCGCTGGCAAAAAGTATTGCCTCAATAACGGATATACCTTCGTTAATTTTCATTGATACGAAACCTCCGTTTCGGAAACTTCTTCATTATCTGAATTTGAACGGTTTTTGTTGAACGTAATAACCGTGTTGTCGTCATTAAGGCAAATTCTTCCCGATTTTGTAAGCTCAAGCACCGCAAGAAAGGTCGCAGCACGCTCCGAACGGTTTGTCATACCGTCGAAAAGTCCTTCCATAAGACAGCTGCCCGATTTATAAAGCCGCCTAAGTACGTAAATTATTTTGGACGTTACAGAAACGATTTTTTTCTTAACAATAGTATTGAAAGCCTCGGTCTTGACTTTTTCCTCCTGGGGCTTGACATTTATTTTCATGTAAATTTCGGGAAGTATCTGTGGGTCATGGATAACCGAATATGTGTTGTCAAACTCGATTTTCAGCGGTTTTCTGACAGCATTGACGTTGCCGACAAATCTAAGCTTCATAAGCTCTGCCGCTTTTTTGCAGAGTGAATACTCTATAAGCTTTCCCTGAAGCTCCTTTTTAAGCTGCTCCGCTTCCTCGCGCTGAGGAAGAAGCGACACGGTTTTGATATACACAAGCCGAGCCGCCATTTCAAGGAATTCCCCGGCTATATCCATATTCTGCTCCGACATTGCATTAATATATTCCATATATTGGTCTAACAGCGTCACTATCGGAATATCGTTAATATTAAGCTTATGCTTGGTAATCAAGTGGAGCAACAGGTCGAGAGGACCTTCAAATACATCAAGTTTAAAAGAAATCTGCTCCATTTATCAGTACCCCATAATAAAAATCATCAGAATATCTACCCAGCCGGTAATTACATTCATAATATTGAAAGTTTTTTCACGCAGAAAATCAAGCGGAGCGTCCAGAAAACCTAAGAAAATCATAAAGAACAGAATTCCGAAAATTATGTTTTCGTACCGCATGATTTTGAAATACAGCTTTTCGGGAAGCACAAGATTGAAAATACGCGAACCGTCAAGCGGAGGGATAGGCAGAAGATTGAATACTGCCAGACCGACATTCAGCAAAACCGAGCAGTAAAAAATAATTGCCAGTTCACGAAATCCTATTCCGCTGTAAGCGAACACTTTATATAGTATCATGGAAATATATGCAAGAAGCAGGTTTGAAACAGGTCCTGCTAACGATGAAAGCGCCATGCCGACCTTACGGTTTTTGAAGTTGTTGGGATTTATAGGTACTGCCTTTGCCCAGCCAAAACCGCCCACAAGCATGAAAATCGTGCCGAACAAATCCAGATGCTTCAGCGGATTAAGGGTCATTCTTCCCTGATTTTTGGCAGTATCGTCCCCGAGCCAGTGAGCTGTAAGCGCGTGGGCACATTCATGAATAGGAAAAGCCGTAAGCAGCACAAGCCCGTGTATGAGTATATTCCAAATCCTGTCTGACATAAATTTTATATGTACGCTTTGGTAAAGCGAAGCTCCCTTCCTGTATTTAAAAAGTTTTACACTTAAATTTTATTATACTACATTTTTTATAAAATTACAATATCCAATATTAATTTTTGGTACAATTTAAAAAAATCTTGGTTTTTTCAAAACTTTTTTTCAAAAACACTTGCAATCGGGAAAAATTTGTGATAAAATAGTAGCGTTGACTTTATAAATGATATTGAAAAGGAGGTGTAACCCCATGGCAAAATGCGATATTTGCGGAAAGGGTGTTACTTTCGGTATACAGGTTTCCCACTCACATCACCGTTCCAACAGAACTTGGAAGCCCAACGTTAAGCGTGTAAAGGCTATTGTTGACGGTACTCCTAAGCATATTTATGTATGCACAAGATGTCTCCGTTCAGGCAAGGTAACAAGAGCTGTATAATTACCGTATATGTACACAACAAACGGCGCTGATTTTTATTGGCGCCGTTTTTCTTTTTAAAGAAGCAGAAGAATTTATAATCCTACACTTTATGATATACGAAATCAAATTATTTTACAAAACGCTTGCAAACTGATAACAGCCGAGATATACAAAAAACAAGCTGCTTGAAATACATCAAACAGCTTGTCTACTTGTTATAAATGGGGTGGGAGATGGGTTTCGAACCCACGACCTTCGGGACCACAATCCGACGCTCTAACCAGCTGAGCTACACCCACCATATTGGCGCGCCTTACTGGACTCGAACCAGTGGCTTACTGCTTAGAAGGCAGTTACTCTATCCAGCTGAGTTAAAGGCGCGTGTTGGAGCGGGTGATGGGAATCGAACCCACGCGACCAGCTTGGAAGGCTGGAGTTCTACCATTGAACTACACCCGCGTCTGTCTCTCAACGACGAAGTTAATTATATCACAATAAAAATGAAATGTCAATAGTTTTTCTGAATTTTTCCGAAAAAATTTTGTTTCTCCCCTTTTGCCCCATATAAAACGTTTTTATTTTGCAGGCAAACCCATACTCCATAAAGATTTCATGGCATAGGACATTCTCCCGAAAACATAAGATTTATCAAAAGCTTTGCGGAGGTGCCTTAAATTGTTTAGCGAACTGATAAATCTTGCGCTTGAAAATCTGCTTTTCTTTGCGCTTCATCTTGAATCGGGAGGCGCTTTTCCAAAGCCGCTTTCCGCTGCCGAGGAGGAGGAATGCTTCCGCAAAATGCACGAGGGAGACTCTGCTGCCAGGAACAAGCTTATCGAGCATAACCTTCGGCTTGTGGCACACATTATAAAAAAATATTACACCGTTTCCGTAGACCAGGAGGACCTTATCTCCATAGGCACTATCGGGCTTATCAAAGCGGTCTCTACCTTTAATTACGCCAAAAATACTCGTTTCGCAACGTATGCCTCACGCTGCATCGAAAATGAAATTTTAATGCATTTCCGCTCTTTGAAAAAGTCTGCCGGCGATATTTATTTTGAAGAGCCGATTGATGTTGACAAGGAGGGCAACCAGCTTACTCTGATAGACATTATCGCCGAGGACGACGGCATTGTCGACAAAATTGACCTTAGCATGAAATCGGAGCAGCTTTACCGCTTTATTGACGAATGTCTGACCGAGCGCGAGATAACCATTATAAAGCACCGCTACGGTTTGTACGGCTGCAAGCCCCTGACCCAGCGCGAGGTTGCAAAGATGCTGAATATTTCCCGTTCCTATGTATCGAGGATAGAAAAAAAAGCGCTCCAGACCTTAAAAAAGAAATATGACCGCACGTCCGTTTTCAGTACGAAACCTGCTCACCCTCCTAAGCAATGATGACAGGCAGTAAAGTAACCGATTTACCGCAAATATTATAACAAAAACTGTGTGGTATCGGCTGTGAAATGTTGGGAGGTGCGGGCAATGAACAGCTGCACTCCGCCGTTTATATGCGCCGGGGTGCTTTTATTTGGGGAAAAGATTAAGCCTACCCGCTTTTGCAGGTAGGCTCTCTTTTGTCATATTTCAATGACGTTCCGTAAGGCACCCCTTATTCGGATAATGCTGTTACTTAGCAGATAGGTGTGCAGTTGCAGCTGCAGTCGCAGTTGTTGTTGCAGTTTGAGTTGTTATTGTTGTTGCAGCAGCACCAGATAATGATAAGAAGGATGATGATCCAGAGACAGCTGTTACCGTTACCAAAGTTGAATCCACACATGAATGATTCGCTCCTTTAAAAAATAATGTATTCTGAACAGCCGCGGTTCGTTTTATCGTTCCGTCAGGCTTTTCATAGTTCATATTATGACGGTATATAAAAAGCGTGACAAAAAAATGATAAAAGATAACCTCTAAAAATATTTTTATCATTTCCAGTATGTGACAAATATTTCTTTGATATCGTGTAATAATATGTATACAATAAAAATTCAGGTCTATAAAAGGAAAGGCAGATAATGCTTATGTATAATCCCGAAAGCTTTACTAAAAAAGCAAATATCGTCATCGGAAAAGCGTATCTTCAGGCAGGAAGGCTCGGTCACACCTATATGGGAAGCGAGCATATCCTGCTTGCTCTTGCAAGTGAGCCCAGCTGTTCGGCATCGGGGATACTCCGAGTCTGCGGCATAAAGGAGGACATCATTCTCGACAGGATAATGCTTATCATCGGCAGAGGCGACCCCTGCACCGTTGAGCGCAGCGCGATAACGCCCTCTGCCGAACGGATAATATCACAGGCTTTGAGCATTGCCGAAAGCACAGGCAGCAAAATAGCAGGCACGGAGCATATCCTGCTTGCGCTTCTCCGTGACGGAAACTGCACGGCAGTACGGATAATCGAGGAGATAGGCGGAAATATCAGCCGTCTTTCAAATGCCTGCGCAATTGATTCGGGTGTTCAGGGGTATCCTGCAAAAACTCCCACTCTTATGAAATACGGCACCGACCTTACAAAGGAAGCTCGGGAAAAGAAATTCGACCCGGTTTTCTGCCGCGACAAGGAAATCGAACGGGTAATACAGATACTTTCAAGGCGCACCAAAAACAATCCCTGCCTTGTGGGTGAAGCAGGCGTGGGAAAAACCGCAATTGCAGAGGGAATAGCTTCGGTAATTGCCGAGGGAAAGGTTCCCGAAGCGATACGCGGAAAGCAGATAGTTGCACTTAATCTTACGGCAATGCTTGCGGGAGCAAAGTACCGCGGCGATTTTGAGGAACGTATAAAGCAGTGCATTGACGAGGTCATCGCAAACAAAAATATAATCCTTTTTATAGACGAGCTGCACACCATTGTGGGCGCAGGTGCGGCGGAGGGAGCTATCGACGCGGCAAACATACTGAAGCCCCAGCTTGCAAGAGGTGACCTGCAAATCATAGGCGCAACCACTGTTGAAGAGTACCGCAAATTTATCGAAAAGGACAGCGCACTTGACAGGCGTTTCCAGCAGGTATTCATCAAAGAGCCCGACGAAGCCGAGGCTTTGCAAATAATCACGGGGCTGAAAAGCTGCTATGAGGAGTTTCACCGCGTTACCATAACCGATGAAGCAATCGCGGCTGCGGTCAAGCTTTCGGTGCGGTATCAGCCCGACAGGTTTCTCCCCGACAAGGCTATCGACCTTATCGACGAGGCTTCCTCACGGGCGCGCATGAAGGCTGCGGAGTCTCCCCAGACATTGAGCGAGCTTGCGGAAAGCCTTAAAAGGATGCTGGAAAAACAGACGGAAACCCGAATAAACAGCAGAAAAAAAGGCAGCACAAGCTGGTACAGCGACAGCGAGGCAAAGCCTGTCGTCATCACGGCGGAAAACATCGCGGAGGTGGTTTCCATTTCCACGGGCATTCCCCTTGCGCGGCTTACGGACAACGAAAGCAAGCGGCTTCTGGGACTTGAAGCCGAGCTGAAAAAGCGTGTTATCGGTCAGGACGAAGCTCTGCACGCAGTCGCAGACGCCATACGCCGAAGCCGTGCAGGACTTAAAGACCCCAACAGACCAATGGGCTGTTTTCTTTTTACGGGACCGTCGGGGGCAGGAAAAACCGAGCTTTCAAAGGCTCTTGCGGAATGTCTTTTCGGCACGGAAACCGCTCTAATACGGTTTGATATGTCGGAATATATGGAAAAGCACAGCGTCAGCAAGCTTATCGGCGCACCTCCGGGCTATGTGGGCTTTGAGGAGGGCGGTCAGCTTACCGAAAAGGTACGGAAGAAGCCGTACAGCGTTATTCTTTTTGACGAGATTGAAAAGGCGCACAGCGATATATACAACATTCTGCTGCAAATTTTTGAGGACGGTATCCTCACCGACAGCTCGGGAAGGCGCGTAAGCTTCCGCAGCACGGTAATTATCCTGACCTCCAATATCGGCGCGGAGCTTATCACGGAGAAAAACGCTCTTGGTTTTTCAGCAGACGACGGCAGCGGCAACGTAAATGCCGATGTGATAAAGGCGGTACGAGGCAAATTCCGTCCCGAGCTTATCGGAAGAATAGACGATATCATAGTATTCAAAAAGCTTGGAAAGGACGCTCTGTCCGAGATTGCAAGAAAGCTTCTGTCGGGACTTCAAAAGCGTGCAGAGACGTTGGAGATATCCGTAGAATTCAGCAATGAGGCAATATCCGCCCTTACCGCGGAAAGCCTTGACAAAAGCGGTGCGCGCAAGCTTCGGCGGACCATTACTTCGGAAATCGAAAGTATGCTTTCCAAAAACATTCTTGACGGCACGGTCAAAAAGGGTGACAGCGCAATTGTTCTGGCTGATGATAACAAATTCTACCTTAAAGTGTCACAATTGCAGGAATAATCTTACAACTTTATATATTATTTTATAAATTGGCAATATTATATCGAATTTTGACTATTGACATACCTATACTAAAATGGTATACTTTAATCAAGGTCAAAATAGATTTTAACTTGCTTGACTATATTTTTTTTTAGTGGTATAATTATATCGGCTGATTTATAAGCTAATTTGAATTGGAGGTTATTTTGTTATGAAAAAGTTTGTATGTTCTATCTGCGGTTATGTTTACGAAGCTGAGTCCCTTCCTGCTGATTTCAAGTGTCCCCAGTGTAAGGCTCCCGCTTCAAAGTTTGACGAAGTTAAGGCGGACAAGCTCAACTGGGCTTGCCAGCACATTGTAGGCGTAGGCAAGGAAGGCGCTGACCAGGAGATCATCGAGGGTCTGAACCAGAACTTTATGGGCGAATGCACAGAGGTTGGTATGTACCTTGCTATGGCAAGAGTTGCTCACCGCGAGGGTTACCCCGAGATCGGTATGTACTACGAAAAGGCTGCTTACGAGGAAGCTGAACACGCTGCTAAGTTTGCAGAGCTTCTCGGCGATGTTGTAACACCTTCCACAAAGAAGAATCTTGAGCTTCGCGTTATGGCTGAAAACGGCGCTTGCGAGGGTAAGATGAAGCTTGCTGCAAAGGCTAAGCAGATGAATCTCGACGCTATCCACGATACTGTTCACGAGATGGCTAAGGACGAGGCTCGTCACGGCTGCGCATTTGAGGGTCTCCTCAAGAGATACTTCGGCTAATGCTGCAAAAAGCTTGACTGTATAATGTTAAGGACGGTTTCCATAACGGAAGCCGTCCTTTTTTACGTAAACAGGCTATGGCCATCGCCAAAGCAACGACCATAGCCTATTTTTCAATGCAATTCAATTACTTCTTTTCACTTACGTGAACGTCGAGCTGATTATACGGAATAACGATATTTTCCTCGTCAAACTTATCCTTGACCTGTTCGAGCAAATCAAAATATACCGTCCAGTAGTCGGCATTGGTGGTCCAGACTCTTACCGTAATATCAAGGGAGCTTGAAGAAAGTGCGCTGAGACGCACAAACGGCTCGGGAGTTTTCATTATCAAGGGGTGATTGTCAATTACATCGCGTATTGCCGCAACAGCCTTCCGATGGTCGTTATCATAGGAGATGCCGAAAACCATGTCAACGCGCCTGTTGTTCTCGGAGCTGTAATTTACAAGCGTAGATGTGGAAACAACGCCGTTGGGGATATAAACATCCTTATTGTCAAGGGTTATGATCTTGGTGCAGAGAATGGATATCTCGTCAACAACGCCCGAATAAGAGCCGATGTCAACATAATCCCCCACTTTGATTGCTTTGCCTATCAAAAGCAGTACACCGCCTGCAACGTTTGAAAGGCTGTCCTTTAAAGCAAGACCTATCGCGACTCCGGCAGTACCGAGGACGGTAATAATTGACGTCATGGGTATTCCGAGAACTGTAAGGACAATAATTATAACAAGGGCGGTAATGGTTATCTTAATTACCGAAGCAAGGAATTTGTTCACGGTTTTGTCAAGCTTGCTGCGCTCAACGCCTTTTGCAAAAAGATTAAGTACAAGCTTGTTCAAAAAGCAGCCGACAATGTAAATTACGATCGCCAAAAGCAATGTGGGAATAAATTCAAGTATATTCGTCCACATACGGATAAAAAAGTTCCAAGTAGCTTCAAACATAAATTTCCAACCTTTCAAAATAACATACTGATAAAAATATAAAACAAATATTTTGTCAATAAAAGTCAAAAGTTATTTATATTTTATTAACTAAGCATGAATTTTGCCTTACTTACAATACTCGATAAAAAAATCATATGATTTTATATTGTTTTATCCAAAAAGATGTTGCAAAATCTTATAAAATATAGTATAATAAAACATAAATATTGATTATAAGGAGACTTTTTATGGAAATGCAAATGGAAATGCCTTATGTATTTGCAGTAGTAATTACAGGTCTTGTTGTAGTTTTCCTGGGACTTGTTCTGCTGATCGCTTTCATAAGCATTATCGGTAAAATTTTCACCGCTGTTGACGCAAAGAAAAAGAACACGGCTGCGGCTGCTCCCGCGCCAAAGGCTGTACAGGCTCCTGCTGCCGTTCCTGCACCTGTGTCCGCGTCCGACGATGACGAGGTTATCGCCGTTATCTCCGCAGCTGTTGCAATGATGGGCGCTGCCGACGGCAAGGCTTACAGGGTAAAATCTATCAAGGCTGCTGCTCCAAGTGCTGCTTCCAGAAGCGCATGGGCTATGGCAGGCTTAAGAGATACCACAAGCCCATTTTGATTTGTTTTACGGCAATAATTTAGAAAGGAACTAAATAAATGTTTGAGATTTTTAAAGAAGCGATAGTAAGTCTCGCGGAAACAAGCGGCTTTGCAGCTCTCGGAATTAAAGAGATCATTATGATCCTGATTTCCTTTGTTTTCATGTATCTTGCTATTGCGAAAAAATTTGAGCCGCTTCTGCTTCTCCCAATTTCTTTCGGTATGCTTCTTACCAACCTGCCTCTTTCGGGGCTTTACAACCCCGACCTGTTCGTTATAAACGAAGAGGGGCATATTGATGTTCTGAACGTACTTACCAACGGCGGTCTGCTTGACCTGCTTTATCTTGGAGTTAAACTTCAGGTTTATCCGCCGCTTATCTTCCTCGGCATAGGTACAATGACCGACTTCTCCCCTCTTATTGCAAACCCCAAGAGCTTCCTTTTGGGTGCTGCTGCACAGGCAGGCATTTTCTTCACCTTCATAGGTGCTGCCGTTCTCGGAATGTCCGCTACCGAAGCAGGCTCTATCGCTATCATCGGCGGCGCTGACGGTCCTACCGCAATTTACGTTTCCAGTAAGCTCCTTAAATCCACAGACACGATAGATACGGGTACTATCGCTCTTGCGGCTTACACATACATGGCTCTCGTTCCTATTATTCAGCCGCCTATTATGAAGCTGCTCACGACCAAGAAAGAGCGTTCCGTTGTTATGGGTCAGCTCAGAACGGTTTCCAAGACCGAAAAAATCATCTTCCCCATTGCTGTTACAATTGTAATTTCCCTGCTTGTTCCCTCTGCTGCTCCTCTTGTTGGTATGCTCATGCTGGGAAATCTTCTCAAGGAAAGCGGTGTCTGCAACCGTCTTGTTGACACGGCTCAGAATGCGCTTATGAATATCGTTACGATTTTCCTCGGCGTATCCGTGGGTGCAACAACACAGGCTGACAAAATTCTCAACCTTTCCTTTGCAAAGGTCATCATTCTCGGCGTTATCGCATTTGCTATCGGTACTGCCTGCGGCGTACTCTTCGGCAAGCTTATGTATGTCGTAACAAAGGGTAAGGTCAACCCCCTCATCGGCTCGGCAGGCGTATCCGCAGTTCCTATGGCTGCACGTGTTTCCCAGAAGGTCGGCGCTCAGGAAAACCCCTCAAACTTCTTGCTCATGCACGCTATGGGTCCGAACGTTGCAGGCGTTATCGGCTCGGCTGTTGCAGCAGGCGTACTCCTCAGCATTATCAAGTAAGCTAAACAGACTCAATGCCTATATAAAAACGGTACCGAAATTTAAAAATCGGTACCGTTTCTTGTTTAAAGACCACGACATATGTGCTGCCCTCCATTTAGTTAGTTTTTGGGTATAACTTTTGGGGGCAGTACATAAGTCGATGTTTTTTGTTCCAAAATCAACGACATTGAACAGAGTATAAATAAATCCGCCCTGAACAAACTTAATCGTTCGTTCAAGAGCGGTTTAGAATTATTTACCGAGAATAGTCTTGATCTCCGCAGCAAGCTTTTCAGAAGCCTTGTCGTGGGTCTTAACCGAGGGATGCCAATCTGCGGAATATCCGTCAGCCGGGTTCTGGACGTCAAACTTCATTGTGTAAATATTGGTGTCACCTGTTTCCGCGGTGTAATTGTCGGCAGCAGCCTGCACCTTTTCAAACAGCCTGTCGCCCATGATGCCGAGTGTACAAAGTATCTTGGAGTCGGGGTTGTTTGCACGTACGGTTTTGAGGAATTCTACGTATTTATCGCAATATTCCTGCTGACGTTCGGGGTCATTTTGAGTATAGCTGTCATCGTTTGTGCCAAGGTTAATAACGATAACGTCGGGCTGACGCTTGCTGAAATCCCAGTCAATGCCCGAAGGCTTGATTTGACCGAAATTTCCTCCCCATGAGAAACCGAGCTTGCCATAGTAGGGCGGAACGATCTGGGTAGGCACCTTTTTATCCGTTGTGTAGCCCGAAATAATACCGTAGCCGCTGAAAGAAACCATGCTGTAATCCGCGCCGAGAGCCTCTGCGGTTTTGTATGCGTAAGCCTTGGTAACGTCCTCGGTCTTTGTGGAGAAGTGGTGGTTTTCGTCGGGGTCGTCAACGCCGTAGCCGCAGGTGATAGAGTCGCCTACAAACTCAATAAGCAGGTCATTATCTGCTGTCGGCTGAATTTTTGTACCCGAAACGGCAAGCTGCTTTATTGCAAAGGTAGACATTGCCGACTCGGAAAGCTTAACTATCTTTACTGTAACATCTTGAGGAGCGTCGCTTTCAAAAACGGTGTAATTTTCCTCAACATTGTCGATCATATCGTCCACAACCCGTTCGCCGTTTACGTATATGCCGACTCTCGCTTGATTGTCAGCCTGTGAAGGGTCGGTGCTGTTCAAATTTCCTTTGAGCTGAACCGTGCATTTTGTTCCCGTAAAGGTAAATTCCGCGCCTGTGCCCGAAAGAGCGCACCAAAGCAGGTCATCTGCAAAGTATGTACGTCCTAAAAGCTTGACGTTTTCAGAGCTTGCCGTGTAAATTGTTTCAGTATTCATATCAGCTGTTTCCTCCATAGCATTTTCTGTATCCTTTTTGTCGGCATCCGCAGTTCCGCAGGCTGAAAAAAGCATTGCGCACATTGCCGCTGCGCCGATAAAAGAAATAATTTTTGAAAATTTCATTTTAACGACCGTCCTTCCCGACCATATTAAACAACATTTTAATTTTACCACATATATAAAAAATAATCAAGGAAAATATATAAATATTTTTTGCAAACTATTGCTTTTCGCAGAATAATGTGATATAATATTTTTCGATGTGGGGGTATAGCTCAGTTGGGAGAGCGGTTGCTTCGCATGTAACAGGTCAGGGGTTCGAATCCCCTTATCTCCACCAACGCGCAGACTGCGCCCAAATTCCGTTCTCTTTTTAAGGAGGACGGAATTTTTTTTGTCCGGCAATGCTGCTACGAATAAATATTAGTGTATTAAATTTAGCTACAGTGTAGCATTTTTTCGGCTCGTCGAGAACTTGATACAATCTGAAAATTTTAACGGGAATAGTTGCATTTTATGAAAAAATATTGTATAATAAATTATAAAGTTGAGTATAAACATATTAGTAAAACGATAAAATTACATTTCGGATATCGGTAAATTTGGGAGGGAAAATATGAAAAAAACTATTGACAAGGGAAATAATCTAAAGCTTTTTATTTATATCGTCTTGCTTATTGCAATGATTGCGTCAATTATTATTTTAAATAAAATCAATATTGAGGAGATCAGCTTCGGAAACAGTGTTGTTTCGATACCGTCACTTTCGGGCGTTATTACGGTATTTATGATGCTTGTCAGCCTGATCATACTTAACATTGACAACAAAAAGGGTTTTGCTGCGGTAATGATAATCAACGGGTTCCAGTTTATCAATGTTTCAATTTCCGTGTTTGTTATGAACAGAATGAACGCTATTACAGGCGTTCCGATGATGGCAGGTATTCTGGGTCTGCTTTGTATGCAGCATAACCATATCAAAAAAACCGAGCAGAATGAAAAGCGGCTTCACACTTTGTCCGCCACGGATCCTCTTACGGGGCTTAACAACAGGCGCAGCGTCATGGCATACGTAAACGGAAAAATTGAGGCAAAGGAGCCGTTCAGTCTGCTATTTTTCGACCTTGACAATTTCAAAAATATCAACGATACTATGGGACACGCTTGCGGTGACGCTATTCTTTGCGAAGCTGCACGCAGATGGACGGAAATTTCGGACGAGAATGTTTACATAGGCAGGATCGGCGGCGACGAATTTGCTATGATAGCAAGCGGAAAATCCGACGAAGAGATAAATGAATTTGCAGGTAAATGTCTCCGCGTGCTGTCCGAAAAGATTTGCACGGAAAAATGCGATTATTACGCTGCGTGCAGTGTGGGAACAGCACGTTTTCCTCAAGACGGAACAGACTGCGAAAGCCTTTTCAGATTTGCCGATACCGCTATGTACAAGGCGAAAAACAACGGTAAAAACCAGATTTGCTTCTTTGACTCAAATATGCTTTCCGAAATACATAATGAAATGAAGCTTGAGACCGAGATAAGAGACGCATTAAAATATAACAGATTTTATCTCGTTTTCCAGCCGCAGTTTGAAGCGGATACAAAGCATTTGAGAGGCTTTGAGACCCTGCTCAGATTGAAGGACAAAGACGGCACTCCCATTCCCCCGTCAAGCTTTATTCCTGTTGCCGAAAAAAGCGGACTTATCCTCGACGTAGACAGGTGGGTACTCCGCCATGCAATGCAGTCGTTTTCGGAACAAACATCGGGCAGTTCAAACTTTATTGTATCCGTAAACGTTTCCGCGCGGCATATTACAGACTGCGGTTTTGCCGACGAACTGAAAGGTCTGCTTGATGAAACGGGATTTCCTGCGGAAATGCTTGAGGTTGAGGTCACGGAGTCCTGCTTTATTTCCTCAATTGACGAAGCGATAAGCTCTCTTTTAAAGATAAAGGCTCTCGGAGTAAAAATTGCTTTGGACGATTTCGGAACGGGATACGCTTCACTCAGCTATCTTCAGAGGCTTCCCATCGACCTGCTTAAGATCGACAAAAGCTTTATTGACGATATGACTGAGAGAGACGACAGCGGCAACTTTGTTGAGGCGATAATTTCAATCGGGCATATGTTCCACTGCAAGGTCATTTCCGAGGGTGTTGAGCAGGACAGCCAGCTTGAGACATTAAAGAAGCTGAAATGCGACTACATTCAGGGATATATCTGGGGCAAGCCCCAGGAACGCAGCAACGCTATCCAGCTTATTAAATGCTGATTTGCAGAAAGCAAGTGCGTTTTTTTGGAGTATTTTATAGTATAAAGGAATGTGATAAAATGATTTACAGCGATTTTCAGGGTGAAAAGCTCTCCGCTCTCGCGCTGGGAGCAATGCGCCTTCCCACGGTTGACGGCAACGATTCCGTCATTGACGAGCAGAAAACGGCGGAAATGGTTGATTACGCAATGAAACACGGCATCAACTATTACGACACCGCATGGGGCTATCACGGCGGAAACTCCGAGCTTGTTATGGGTAAGATACTCGAAAATTATCCCCGTGACAGCTTTAAGCTTGCGAGCAAGTTTCCCGGCTACGACCTTGCCAACATGGATAAGGTACAGCAGATATTTGAGCGCCAGCTTGAAAAATGCCGTGTGGAATATTTCGATTTTTATCTTTTCCATAACGTATGCGAGATGAATATCAACGAGTATCTCGACCCCAAATACGGCATTTTCGATTACCTCATGGAGCAGAAGAAAAACGGTCGTATCAAGCATTTAGGCTTTTCTGCACACGGCAATATGGACACAATAAAGCGTTTTCTCGACGCTTACGGTGAATACATGGAGTTCGGACAGCTCCAGCTTAACTGGATGGACTGGACTTTCCAAAATGCCAAGGAAAAGGCGGAGCTTCTCTCGCAGTATGGTATTCCCGTTTGGGTCATGGAGCCTGTTCGGGGCGGAAAGCTTGCTTCCCTGTCGAAAAAATACACCGAACAGATTAGGGCGCTTCGTCCCGATGAAACTACGGCGGCGTGGTCGTTCAGATTTTTGCAGACTATTCCCGAGGTCAAGGTCACGCTTTCGGGAATGTCAAACTTTGAGCAGCTTCGGGAAAATATTGCTACATACGAGGAAGCCAAGCCTCTTACCAAACAGGAGATGGATACTATCCTTGCTATTGCAGACGATATGCTCCACGGAAATACCGTGCCCTGCACAGCCTGTCATTACTGCGTGAGCCATTGTCCGCAGGAGCTTGATATCCCCCGTTTGCTGGAGCTTTACAATGAACACAGATTTACAGGCGGCGGATTTATTGCACCTATGGCGCTTTCGTCTATTCCTGCCGAAAAACAGCCGAGCGCCTGCATAGGCTGCCGAAGCTGCGAGGCGGTATGTCCCCAACAGATAAAAATTTCCGAAGCTTTGTCGGATTTTAACTCTAAACTCGGATAAACAAAGGAGAACAAATTATGTCAACAGCTGTAAAAACAATTGAAAAGCCCCGTCTTACCGTAAAGGCACAGACCTTTGCAGCTATCGGGGCAATAATAGGCGCAGTTGCGCTTCCTCAAATTTTCCATGTTATGGGCGCGGTTTCGGGTCTCGGCACAAAGCTTGGCGAAACATTTCTGCCCATGCACCTTACCATATTCCTTGCAGGACTTCTTGCAGGACCCTACGCAGGAGCAATCGCAGGACTTCTTGCTCCCCTTGCAAGCTTTGCACTGACTGGTATGCCCACGGCGGCAATGCTTCCCTTTATGATGATAGAATTGTGCGCATATGGACTTTTTTCGGGACTTCTCCGCAATGTGAACATTCCCGTTATCGGAAAGGTCCTTGCGGTGCAGGTCGGCGGACGAGCTGTTCGTGCAGCGGCAATTTTGCTTTCCGTTTACGCTTTCGGAAACACAGCAATTCCCGTTTCAATTATTTGGACGAGCATTGCCGCAGGTATTTTCGGAATAGTTTTGCAGCTGGTGCTTATCCCTCTTATCGTTTACCGTGTGGAGAATATGAGTAAAAATGAACAGTGATATTGAAAAAGCAAAATTGCTTATCAAAAGCGAAAGTTACACCTGCGTCCTTTGCTTGGAGGATAAAGTTTACACAAGCACGGAAAGGGGCGTAAAGCCTCTGCTTGCGTGGATAGACAGCGGTATGGATATGAAAGGCTTTTCCGCGGCGGACAAGGTGGTAGGAAAAGCGGCGGCTTTTTTGTATGTCGTCCTCGGAGTAAAAGCGGTGTATGCGGACGTAATAAGCGAGTCTGCCGAAAAAGTCCTGACCGAAAACGGCATTGCAGTTGAATACGGTTTGCTTACGGAAGCCATACGAAACCGCGCAGGCACGGGATTTTGCCCCATGGAAACTGCGGTAAAAAGCATTTCCGAGCCCTCCGCCGCATTGGAAGCTATCCGCAGAAAAATCAAAGAATTGAATAACGCGAAGTAATACTTTACCAATATAAAAGGCTGCGTAGGATTTTTACGCAGCCTTTGGTTTATTTATCCGCTAATTTTATTTCACTTGAAGTACATATAAAGCTGACATTTCAGCATACCGTTGTAAAGCTTTCTGCGCTTGTCCGCCTTTTTGCCGAAAATTTTCTCGAACTCCTCGTGAGGTGATATCACAAAGCAAGGCTTCTCACGGGTTGCCGCAAAACGCTGACCCATGACCTCGTAAAGCTTTTCCGCTTCCTTTAGCTCAAGCAGACGCTCGCCATAGGGCGGATTACAGATAGTCACGGTGTTTTCCGCATTTTCATAGTCGCGGATATCCGCCTGCTTTATCTGCACGCGCTTCTGTATCCCTGCTTTTCGGCAATTTTCCTGCGTAAGAGCAACGCACTCTGGGTCTATATCGTATCCGTACGCAAAGAAATCCGTGTCCTTTTTTATTGCGTCAAGGGCATTTTTTCGCTCGTTTTCCCATATTTCCGCAGGAATGACCTGCCAGCTGTCCGCAGAAAAACGGCGTTTCAGACCCGGTGCGATATTCAGCGCCTTGTACGCCGCTTCGATAAGAATTGTTCCGCTTCCGCAAAACGGGTCGCAGACAATGCTGTCACCGCGAATGTGGGCAAGGTCTACAATTCCTGCTGCAAGTGTCTCCTTGATAGGCGCGGCATTAGAATTGCGGCGGTATCCCCTTTTATGAAGTCCTGCTCCAGAGCTGTCCAGATACACGGAAACGTGATTTTTCAGTATGCTGAACTGTATCTGAAAAAGCGCGCCGCTTTCCTCAAACCAGCTTACATTGTACTTTTGTTTAAGCCGTTCCACCGCGGCTTTTTTTATTATGGACTGACAATCGGGAACGCTGTGAAGCTCTGAATTAAGAGAGTAGCCCTTAACGGGAAACCTGTCGTTCCTGCCGATGAAATTTTCAAAGGGTATCGCCTTTGTTCCCTGAAAAAGCTCCTCAAAGGTCACGGCGTCAAATTCCGCAAGCTGAACAAGCACTCTTTCTGCTGTGGCAAGCCATAGATTTGCCCTTACAAGCGTTGCAAAATCCCCCGAAAAGGACACCTTTCCGTCGGACACGGCTATATCCTGCCCACCGATTTTCGTTACCTCAAATTTCAGAACGCTTTCCAGCCCGAAATGGCACGGACAGGACATTCGTATTAATTCCATATATCAAAGTCCTTTACTGAATTACCGCAAGCGACATATAATCTATCGCGGCTGAATTTTTATCGGTTTCCTTTTTGTCGCTCTTATGCACGCCCGAACACATTTCGGGAACAAAGGTACTCTTGTAATATCCCGTTGAACCCGTGGGGCAGGTGCCGCTTGCGAGCAGACCTGTTTTGGTGCAGTAATAAAGCTCACGAACAGAGGGACATTCGGGGAATTCCTTGCCTTCCTCTGCTTCGGCGATCTCTCCGAAAACATTTTTCCATACCTGTGCAGAGCTGTAATATGTGCCTGTGGGTATCTGCTTCGGCGTTGAGTAGCCGTACCAAATGCCGCTTACATAATCGGGCGTACAGCCAACAAAGGAAAGGTCATGCCAGTCTTGTGAAGTACCCGTCTTGCCCACAAGCGGAGTGTTGACAAGCCTTGCTGCGCGTCCTGTACCGTTGGGGCCCTCGATAACCGTCTGCATAAGCTTGTTCATAATGTATGAGGACTCCTTGCTTATAGACTGAATCGGGGTATATTTGTGCTGGAGTATAACTCTTCCCTTTGAGTCAACAACTTGCGTATATGATGTTGGGGAGTAATATTTTCCGCCGTTACCGAACACCTGATATGCTGCAACAAGCTCTTTAAGGGTAAGACCCTCGGTAAGCGCGCCTACCGAAAGCGGCGCTATATTAGCGTCGTCCGCAGTAAGAGTCGTTATCTGGAAACGATTCTGGAGGAACTCAAACACTTCCTGTGGTGTTTCCTGCTCAATAAGCTGGGCAGGAATGGTGTTAAGGGAACGCTGGAGCGCCTGGAATGTAAAGTATCCGCCATAATCCCATGTTTTGGAATTGTAGTTGTACGGCCACTTACGGGGCTGACCTGTTGCCTCGTCGATTATCTCGTCCTCAAGGGGCTTATTGATGAATACAGTCGACCATGTTAAGTAATCGTACTCAATTCCGTAGCCGTATGAAGTGATAGGCTTGATACATGAGCCGGGAGAACGGGTCGAACGGGTGGCGTTGTTCCAGATGTTAGAGCCTGCCTTCTCGCCTATGCCGCCGACGACAGCCTTGATGTTGCCCGTGTAGTCCATGCAGATGAACGCCGACTCGGGCGGGTCGGAAAGAACATTTTCCGAAAATGTTCTGTAATCACGGTACTTAGCCTCAACTGCCTCCTGCATTTCAATATCAACGGTTGTGTATATCTCGTATCCGCCGTTGTAAAGCATATCGCTTGCTTCGTCCTGCTCAATGCCGTAAAGGTCCTGAAAATCGGAAATCACGTCATAAATTACCATGTCAACAAACCAGCTCTGAATGTCGTTTCCGTTGTCCTCCTTATCTTTGTCCTTTGCATTTACGTCAACAAACTTGATTTCCTCTGCCAAAGCCTCGTCATACTGCTTCTGGGAAATACAAGCATTTTTATACATAAGCCAAAGGACGGTTTTCTGACGCTCAAGGTTAAGCTCTTTACCTGTCTTAAACTCGCCTGTTTCCTTATCCGTCATGCCCTTTGCAAAGGGGTTCATTACCTCCGGCGATTTGGGTATTGCCGCAAGACACGCGCCCTCGGCGATAGTAAGCTCGGAAACGTCCTTGCCGAAATATTTCAGAGAAGCCGCCTGAATACCTGCCGTGCTTCCGCCGAAGCCGATATAGTTCAGATATGCTTCAAGAATGTCGGTTTTTGTACAGTACTTTTCAAGCTGTGCGGCACGGAAAATCTCACGCATTTTTCTGTCCCAATCGGGGTTGTCGTCGCCCGTAACATTCTTTACAAGCTGCTGCGTGATAGTCGAACCGCCCTGACGTGAGCCGAGGAATTTCAGAATTTCGTTAAGGAAAGCGGTAAAGGTACGCTTCCAGTCAACGCCTGCGTGTTCATAGAAACGCTCGTCCTCGGTGTAAACAAAAGCGTCCTGAACGTGCTGGGGGATCTGATCTATGGTCACGGGTATTCTGTCGGCGTTCCTGCTTATGCTTTCAAGCTCAACAAGTGCGCCGTTTTTGTCGTAGCCGTATATAAACGTGGTATAGTCCAGATCAAGGTCGGAAAGAGAGATATCTATCGCTTCCTGATCCACGAACTGAAGCACGTAAACCGTAAGTGCGGCAGCAATTATCGAACACGTGATAACTACGATAAGAACGAGAGAAAGTATCGTCGTGCCGATAACAGCGAGCGTCCTTTTCAGCGGATGCACCTTTCTTTTTTTCTTCTTTTTCGGAGGTCTTGCAGGGTACAGCTCCGAGGTATTTTCATTTACAGACATCTTTACAATCACCCGTACAGACCGTTCTGCACGGATTCTCCTTTCATGATGTTTTGCATAAATAATTATATCACACACTTGGTCGTTTGTTAAGGCATATACTTAAATTGTAATATTTTCTTTTAAATCGTAACCGTTTTTTATCCGAATTTTCACCCGATAATAACATACGATTGATAGCCTGCATCTACAAGCGCGGATATCGAAGCTTCAAAATCCGCCTGAAGAAAATCGCTCTTTCTTAATACGGGAACGATGCTCATGTCCTCGCCTGCCTGCGCGGTTATTTCACTGAAAATAAGCTGCGCCTTGTCATATGCGGGAAGCTCGGCAACAGCGGTTTCCTGTCCGCCTATCATAACCGTTCCGCCTATTTCGCTCGGTGCATACACCACAGCTGCGTTTTTCACGGTCAGCTCATTCGGTTTGAAAACCTCTTCCTTTCCGTTCAGGATATCGCCTGCGGAAAGCATTATCATTGCCTCTGAGCCGTTTGACTCAACAGCCTTTGCAGCAATATCCGCAATATTCAGAAGAGCCTTGTACCTATCAGCAGAGCCTACGCTTCCGCCGATATGGATAATGTCGGAATTGCGGAAATCAGGGAAGCTGAGCCCGTCAAGTATCACATACTCAAAGCCTGCCCCGGAAATCTCGTTTGCAAGATATGCCGCATAGCTCTGGGTCTCCGTCTCAAAGGGAGACAGCCACGGCTTTCCTCCGTTGGCAACGGAATTATCGAGCCACGTTGAATTGTCGCTTGCAAAGTGGTATGAGCCGTCTCTTTTTTCACCATAGCGGTTGTTATCCTCAAGAATGTTGAGGTAAGCAATAGGTGTAAAGCCCTCCGCCTTTATAAGGCTGCTTATCTGAGCGGCGTACATATTTGAAACAACGGCAGTTTCGTCGCTGACCGCCATTTCGGACATGGTGTTGTAGTATATCTTTCCGCCCTCGGCTTTAAGTGTAACGGAAACTGCTGTATAGCCGCTTTCCTTTACACCTTGCAGAGCAGCCGCCAGTTCCTGCGGTGAATTAAGCGCTGCAGCGGGAAGCTGATATGCAGAAAAGCTGCCCGATGGCTTTGGCTTGGACTGCTCCGTTTCTGCTTGCGAGGTCTCATCGGTTTTGGCTTCGGAATCAGTACTGTCCTCCTGTTCCGCAGCGTCGGTCATAACGGGAGGTGTCCACGGACTTTCCGCCGAAGAATTATCCTTTTTTTCGTTGATGAAGTTATATATCGGCTTTGCAACGCTGTATCCCACAAACACAAGCGCTGCAAGCAGAATAATTGCCAAAATAAATTTTACTATCTTCTGCGCCCTTTTTTTCCGATAGCTTGCACCTGCGCGATAAATTTTCCTTCCGACGCGGTTAGCCATAAACCTTGACCATCCTTTCAATAATTTAATGTATGACTTGACAATCCCCAAAAAGCCATACCGAGAATTCCGATATAAACAAGTAAAAGCGGATAACCCCTAAACGCATACGGTGCTTTTTCGGAATAAAGCCTGTCATAGACAATTGCCGTCAAATACACCGCAAGGACAAATCCCAGCCCTATACCAATGCCGTGGAAGAAATACTCCGCAAGAGTTTCACAGTTCTTTGAGATAAGGAACATCGACCCCAGAACGGCACAGTTAAACGCGGAAATGTGAATATACTTACGCATTTTCGTAAACAGCTTTGGTGCAAAACGCCAAAGGCAGAGAAGCGTTATGATGTAAACCGAGCCGAGTATTACGATATAAACAAGAGGGATATATATATAGCTTGTTTCGCTTATGCCAAAAAGCTTGTCGGCAAAATATGTCAAAACGCTCACCATAGCGGTAATGTAGGTCACGCTCATACCAAAGCCTGCAAGATTTTTCCTGTTTCGGGATACGATAACAAGCGTACTTGTTCCCAAGGCACGTGAAAATATCGTATTCTCCGCAAATACAGCTGTAAACGCCGTAATAATAATATTTCTGATTACTTCCACAAATATCCCCCGTTATTTCTGTCCTGCACGTTTTACCGTCATAAAAATAAATCTAAACAATGCCGCTGCCGCTCCAAGAAGAATGAAACCGCCGAAGGGATACTCAAGAGCGGAAAACACATAGGGCATACCAAGCATTTTTCCGCCTGCAGTTCCTGCCGAAAGCACCTCACGGATAAGCCCGTAAAGCAGCACAGCCGCGTCGTAGCCGATAATGCAGAACACGATGTCGAGTATCATCTGTCCCTTTGACTCGCGGAAAAAAATAGTTTCCGAACGTGATATTATAAGACTGTTTGTTATAAGAAGCGGAAAAAATATCCCCATTTTTGATATTTCCCCGGGAATAACGCTGTTTAGGATTATTACCGAAGGCACGTAAACCAGCGCGCCTATGAGGGTATACAGGATTATTCTTACCGTATACACTATTCTTTTCGGCACAAAGGACGACACGACCAGCGTGAAAAAGGTTATTACCGAAAAGGTCAGCGCAAGGGTCGCTGCGCTTAAAAAGGTGTTTGCTGTAACAACCACGGGGGCTATTACCATTCCGCTTACGAGTATGGGATTTTTCTTTACCAAGGCGTTAAGGATTATGTTTTTTGCGCTGTTTTCATTGCTCACCGCTATTACTCCTGTTCGTTTTTATCAAGTATCTCCAAGGTTTCCTGCATATGCTTCAGAGGCTTGTTCACCCTGCGGAATATGCTTTTTTTGTTCATCATTTCCGCAAAGGACAGCGCACGCCTGTCAAGCTCTATACCAAGAGGTGCGGTCAATATTGCCGCATACACCACGGCGTTTTCCACTCTTGCATAAAAATGGAACAGGACTATGCACGCCCCCATAAGTATGCCGTACACCGCTCTTGAGCTTTTGGTTTTGGGTATGGTGCTGTGGTCGCAGGAAAGAAATATCATTCCGAACAGCATCATGCCGCTTGAAAAGAAATAAAGCACCGAAAGCAGGTCGTATTCATAATGCACAAAGGCAAAAAGCAGTGCCGTTACAAGCTCTGCAAAAAATGCAATTGCCGACACTGAACGCCGCAGCATCAGAAAAACTGCTCCGACAGCAAGGATTATTATGAAATTTGTGCCGAGAGGTCCGACGAATTTGCCTGCAAGTATGTCAGGTACAGACAATGTTGACGTATCCGTAAGAATGAAGGATTTTGTCATTGACGGCGAAAGAATGTCGGGAGAAACTATGGACGAATATGGTATATCCGAAAAGCTCTGCGGATATGTAAGCATATTATCGGGAAAACACAGTGCCGTAAAAAGGAACCCGGCAGCTGCCGCGTTGAATATCTCGCAGCCGTGTCCGCCGAAAGCGTGCTTGGCAATTACAACGGCAAACAGCGACGCCACCACAGCCGCGTAATACGGCACAGACGCGGACATCATAAGTCCCAGGGTCAGACCCGTTATCAGCGAAGAAAGGTCGTGTATGTCAAATTCCTTTTTGCGAAGCTTCAGACATATAAAGTCTGCCGCGCAGCAAACCGCCGTGCATATAAGAAGCACAATCGCGGCTCTCATACCGTAGTAATATACCGAAACCGCCGCAAGAACAAGCAGCACTATGAGCATATCGGTCATTATACTGAATTCGCTTTTAGCTTTTGATACCATTTAAAGCGCTGCTTTCACAGCTCCTCCTCCCGAAATTTTTAGCCTATAAGCGTTTTTACAGCGGCGAACATATCCTCCGCACCGAAAAGGTAAGAACCTGCAACAAGTATTTCCGCGCCTGCTTTTTTTACAAGCGCCGCCGTTTCGGCGTTTATTCCGCCATCGACTTGAATGGGAGTATCAAGTCCCCTGCTTTTCAGCATAGCTTTAAGCTCCGCAATTTTATCGAGAGTTTCGTATATAAAGCCCTGTCCGCCGAAGCCCGGCTCCACGGTCATTACCAAAAACATATCAGCCATGCCGAAGTACGGCTCAAGCTCCGATACGGGAGTATTCGGCTTCACGGCTATCCCTGCCTTTTTCCCAAAAGAGTGGATAGCGTTTACGGTTTCGTCAGTATCCGACTCGGACTCTATATGGAACGTGATAATGTCCGCACCGTTTTCGGCAAAAGCCTTAACAAATTTGATAGGGTCGGTTATCATCAGATGGACGTCCAGCGTTTCCGAAGCAACTTTTGACACAGATTTCAGCACGGGTATACCGTAGCTTATATTGGGAACGAAAACGCCGTCCATAACATCAAAATGGATATAATGGCAGCCTGCCTCCTCCGCTTTTTTTATGTCTCTTCCCAAATTACAGAAATCCGCGCTTAAAATTGACGCCGAAGCAATGTTTTCCACAGCAAGTCCCTCCGATAGCAAGATAGCAATACTAATGCATTATATTCTGTATTATTATACAATATTTTTTCAAAAAAATCAAGGTCAAATGCCAAAAACATGACATTTGACCTAAATCTATACTATACGGGCATACTCTGGCTGTACTTTCTGCCGAAGCTCCCCTACGGGCACACAGCGTATGCCACTTCTGCCGCACAAACCTATATTACCCGTTAATTCAGTTTATGCGGATTTTGTAAATTGGTTAATCATACGCAAGCTTGCGCAGATTGATATCGCTTGCAAATGAGGACACATTGTAAAGGAACAGCACCTGGTCGTAATCCTTTGGGTCAATAAGCTGCTTGTAGGATATCTGTATATAGCGCAGGTCCACAAGAGTTATCTCGGAATAATGGGACGTAAGGAACGGTGCATAGCAATGGGCATAGGAATCCTTGATTATCAGCAGCTTTCCCCCGTCGTTGTTCGATTTTATGGTAACTATCGGCTGGTTTGTGCCGAGAAATGTCGAGTATTTGTCCTTAACATCAAGATACTCGCGGAAGTACATACTGTCATAGCTTTCAGGCTCTTTGCCGAACTCGGACGTTATCAGGACTTCAACGTCTCCCCTGTCAGCATTGCAGTGGTATATATCAATGGTATCGGGGGGCGTCTTGTCGTAAAGCGCCTTGGAGTAGAAGGTCCCCCGGAAGCTGTTGCTTGCGTGTTCGATGTCGTACATATTGCTGCCGTAGGGCGTATACCCCATTTTCTTTCCTGCCGCCGAGTAGACAAGGTATGCTCCCTGCGTCGTCCAATGGTGGTCGGTACGGTAGTAAATATACTTTTCGCGGTTTGATATCATTACGGAGTATGCGTCCATCGGAGTGACGGACTTGCCCAGACCGTCGTAAACGTACCGTATAAACTCTTTTTGGTTAAGCGACGGTGCGTTTTCGGGAATTTCATCGGCATATATCTCCGCAGAGGTAGGAACAAGCATGAAAAACACGGGCATATTGTTTTCCTCGGCAAACTTATTCACCGCCGCAATACTCTTGTCCACAGAGTCATAGTCGGGCTCGTCGATTTTTTCCACGATACGTCTGTCAAGGACGTACACACCGTTCTGCTCATACTTTCCGAGAGCTATCTCCATGGAATTTTTGGCTTTAATCCAGCCTGTTCTTCCTGCAAAATGGTCGGATACGAACGTTTCAAGCTTATTCATGAAGCTTCTGTCCATGACAGATTTCGAGGATATTTTCGGCATGGATTGCAGCGTGCGGTTTTCGGTCTGGGAAAAGCTTTCCTTAGGCAGAAACGCCGTTATTATCGGAAATGCAAGCAATATCGCGAAAAACGCTATGCAGGTTATCACGTTTGGAATGTTAAGCTTTTTTTTCACGGGTATATTGCCTCCTTCCGCTAAAATCTGAAATATAAGAACGGGTTATATGTCGCGTCCACAAGATACGCCGTGCAAAGCAGGAGCACGCACACCATTGCGACGGGAGCGGCGTACTCCGCAAGCTTTCTCCGCTTTTTCCGCAAAAGCTTAACAAGCTTGCCAAAAATATCGGTTGAAGCAAAAATACAAAGTGCATAAACAATTGCATTGGACGTGAAAATATAGGACGAGGTGCTGTCGGCAAAGGCTCCCCCTGCACCGAACATTGCGCGGATATAGTTCCATGCATCGGTAAGCGTTGCCGTATCGAAAAGCACCCAGCCGAAAACCGCGATGAGAAACGTATAAAGCATACTTATCGGCGCAGGAAGCTTTTCCAGAACCTTGCCCCAGCCGAAACGCTCAATAACTATCAGTATACCGAAATATACGCCCCAAAGCAGGAAATTCCAGCTTGCGCCGTGCCAAAGACCCGTAAGTCCCCACACGATAAGAAGGTTGCGGACGGTCTTGCCGATACCCTTTCGGTTGCCGCCCAGCGGAATATAGACATACTCGCGGAACCATGTTCCGAGGGTGATATGCCAGCGCCGCCAGAATTCGCTTACGCTTTTGGACATATATGGGTGGTCAAAGTTTTTCGGGAAGTTGAAGCCAAGCATTTTTCCCAGGCCAACAGCCATGTCGGAATATCCCGAAAAGTCGAAGTATATCTGGAACGTGAACGCAAGTATGCCGAGCCACGCGGTTGCCGCGCTTATCTCGCCGTAATCCATAGCCTTTACCTGCGTCCAGATTATACCGATATTGTTGGCGAGCAGCACCTTTTTGGCAAGACCCTTAACAAACTTTCCTATGCCCTCGCTTATCTTGCCGATGTTTACTGTGCGCTCCTCAATTTCGGCGGCAACGTCCTCGTAACGCACGATTGGTCCTGCCACGATTTGGGGAAACAGCGTTACATACGAGGTGAAGCCTATTAGGCTCTTCTGCACCTTTATCTTACGCATATACAGGTCGATGGTGTAGGACATACTCTGGAAAGTATAAAACGAAATTCCAATGGGAAGAGACAGCTTCGGGTCGGGTATGCCAAGACCGAAAATGCCGTTGATATTTGTTATGATAAACGAGCTGTACTTGAACACCGCAAGCAGTCCCAAGTTCATTATAACGGAAACAAGCAGGAAAGCCGTACGCTTTTTCGGGCTGTCGTCAAAGCGGTCTATGAGCCGCCCTGCGGTATAGTCGATAAGCGTAGAAATAATCATTATCCACACATATTTCGGCTCGCCCCATGCGTAGAAAAACAGACCTGAAATCAGGATAAGCAGGTTTCTTGCAGGAATTACAAGGGGGCTGCCTTTTATTTTTATCCCGTTTACGGTTATCCTGTTCGGCAGCATGATATACACTATCAGTACCGCAGGTAGAAAATAGTATAAAAATGTCAGACTTGAAAATACCATATTTTATTCCGTTTTCCCCTCTCCGCCATGTATTTTTTCCGCAAGAGCATAAAACTCGCTCCTGTCCATAAGTGTATTCAGTATGTCGAGCATTCCCGTTGTGGTAAGAAGCTCCGGCAAGTCAAGCTCTGCAAGAAGCTTTTTCCGAAGTGCAGACGAGTTGCTTCCTCCGCTGAAGCCCAGCTCATAGAGGTCAATCCGTGTTATCGGGTCTCTGTCCCCCGACTTATCCTCAGCCTGTATCCCCGCTTTTCGGAAAGCTTCGAGGATGATATCCTTTTCGATACCCTCAACGCCAAGCTTGCCTTCCTTTGAGGGAGCAGCCTTGCGCTTTTCCTTGCCGAAAATGTCGGGAATGTATACATTTGTTATCTTTCCGTTTTTTACAGCACCCTTGAGGAACGAGCGTATTTTAAATCCTGCCGCATCTGAATCGGTAAGAATTATTATACCCGTTTTTTCGGCAAAATACCGTATAACTTTAAGGGTTTCCTTGTCCTTGAAAACCTTGAAGCCATTTGTGGGGATAATTACGGCGTCAATTATCGAGCTTAGCTTGATCTTGTCGTATTTTCCCTCAACAATGACCGCCTGATCTATATGCAGCATATCCATAGCCTTATGCAGCTCTCCTTTCGGGGTTAATGCTATTTTCTGTAAGCAAGCATTTTTATCAGTGCCTCTTCAAGAAGCGTAACAGGGTCGGTTTTCATAGATTTCATGGCGGCGTCGGTCTCCGCGAGAATTTGCATACACCGCCTCATGTGGGGCATGGATATGCGCTGAATGTCGCGAAAAGCGTTGTCCACACGGAATTCAACGTTTTTGGCATAGCCGAAATCCGCCTTTACATCGGAAGGTGACTTTCTGTTTGCCATTGCCGCAGCTGCTCTGTACAGGTCAAGCATATTGCCCGATATTGCGTACAAGATCACTATCGGCTCGGTTTTCTGCTCGGTAAGGTCGTTAAAAAGCCGCATTGCAGTACGGGTATCCATTCTCGTTATGGCACGGGTCAAGTCGTAAACCGTGGTTTCGATCTGTCTCGGAGAGAGCATTTTCACAGTCTCCATGGTTATCTCTCCGCCCTGCGCATAAGAGGTAAGCTTGTCTATCTCGTTTTCTATCATAAGTGTGTTGCAGGAGCATTGCTCCGCGAGGAAAGCCGCTGCGTCCTTTGAAATTCCGCAGCCTGCCTTTGATACCTTTGCCATTATCTCCTTTGCAAGCACCGCAGGGGTTTTCAACGCAAAATTGCACACTCCGCCAACCTTGCCCACAGCGTCCATGAGCTTTTTGTTTTTCGCCGTGGGATATTTCTTGCCGTCGGTGACGTCTACCGAGGTGTAGTAAAAAAACAGCACCGTCGTGTCGGGCAGACCGCTTACGATACCGATAAGCCTTTCGAGTCGGTCTGCGGAAAGGCTTTCTGCGTTCAGGTCGCAGACTGTGCAGCAGACATAATCCGCAAACATCGGCAGCGCCTCGCAGGCATCGGAAAGCATATCCAAATCAATGTCCTTCCCGTCAAAGCTGTGGAGGTTGTAAGTCTCATCGCCCTTGTTCACTATCCGCGATACAAGCGCCTTTGTAAAGTTTTCAGCCGCGGCAATGTCCTTGCCGTAAAAATAATACGCCCTTTGATACTGCCTGTTTTTTATCGCAAGCTTCAAGTCGTTTTCCGTTACAACAGCCATTTTCTCCGCACCTTCCTCACTTTATTATATCCGATCTTACGCTTCCGTCCGCGCCTGCGGTAAGCTTTACGTTTTCGCCTATGTATACTGTTTTCCCGAGTTCGATCTCTGCGCTTCCGCTCATTACCGCAAGTATTTTCGTATTCACGTCGTTTTCGTGTTTTGTTCCTTTGTACCGCACTGCCGCAGGATACAATTTATCTTTGTCGGAGACAGTTTCCGAGGTGTACAGCAATATCTCCGAGTTATTCACATTTGCCAAAACCGCACCGTTACCCCAAAAGCTCAGCGTATACCTCGGCATTTCCAGCATACTACCGTTTTTGTCATAGGTCATAAAGTTGTCAGTATTGACTCCGCTTGCCGCAAGCTCCTCGCCTGTCGGGAAAAGAAACGTACCCACGTCGAAAAGCTCCAGAGCATCTCTGTAAATCGGAAACGCAGAGTTGGCGCTGTCGTTCAGCACAACCATGTCGACCCTGTATATTCCGTTCTGATTAAGGTATTTCACCGCCGAATCGCTTGCTCTGCCGCCCTTGCTTAGGTCAATTATGCTTGCAGTCCTTTTGTCGTGTATCACCGCGGTAACTGCGCTTTGCTCTTTCAGCACAGCAACGGTAACATTTTTATCGGGAATAAGCCTGTATATATTTATAAACAGCATTGCAAGCCCCAAAATAACAGCCGCAGACGATATTCCCGCGCGCTTGCTTTTCGTTGCCGCAAATACTGCCGCAACCACAGCCACGGCTGCAATTACCGTTATTTCCGCAAATTCGCCGCCCAGCGGAATATACGAAAAGCGAAGTCCGCCAATAAATCTTGAGACGGTCAGCACGATTTTGCACAAAAATCCGCAGACCGTCAGAACGGGTACGGCAACAAACGATACTCCGCCCGTCAAGGTCACGATTATTCCGCCAATCAATATAAGCTCGCAAACAGGTATGAGCAGCAGGTTTGACACAGGCGACATTACCGATACTTCGTCGAAAAACAGCATCGTTACGGGAAATACCACCGCCGAAACGCAGCACGATGCAACAAAGCTTTGTGCAATAACGCCAAGGCTATGCTTTTCTTCGATGAAGCGTATTACCTCGGGGGCGGCAACGCCTATGCCGAAAACGCCTGCAACGGAAAGCAGGAACGACGCGTCCCTTACCGCAAAGGGAGAAGCCGCCGTAAGTATTATAACCGCAATTCCGAGAGAATTGAACGTGTCGGCACGCCGTTTGAAAAGCTCTGCGCCGTAAACAATGGTTATCATTACGGCGGAACGAAGCACGGAATTTGACATTCCCGCAAGCAGGATAAAACAAGCGATAGGCAGAAGAAGCAAGCCAAACCGCAGATACCTGTTAATGGGAAGCTTTGACAAAATCAGCCATACCAATGAGCATAAAACCGAAAGATGCACGCCCGACACAGCCATGATGTGACCTATCCCCGAGCGGTACATAAGAGTTTTTGCGCTGCTTTCAAGCTCCGATTTGTCCCCGAAAAGCATTGCCGTCATAGCCGCCTTGCTTTCACTGTCCATTATGCTTCCCATAACGTCCTGAATATGGCTTCTGTAACCGTAAACCGCTCTTTTCAGAGAAAAGCCGTTATCGGGAGTATACTCAAATCGAGATACGCCGTTGATTTGCAGGTATATGCCCTTTGCCTTGTAGTATGATTTTGTGGGAAAGGTGTAGGAGTCCTTGAGGACGCTTGCTTTTCCGACTAAGGTTACGCTGTCGCCTATATCCGCAGAGGTGCTGTCGGTAAATAGGGTCACCTCCGCCGTGACGTCGCCGTTTATCACGCCTTTTACAATGTATGACGACTTATCGCCGCTGTAATCCCAATACTCGGTAATTTTGCCCTTTACCTCAACGTCGCAGCCGTCGTACTTTACTATATTTTCGTACACCAGAAAATCGTACAAGCCGTATATCAGCATACCTGCCGCCACGCTAATAACGCAGACCGCAGGCTTCACAAACCTGTTTCCGTACAGCAGAAGCGCCGCGGCAGAAACGAATACCGCACCTATTGCGGCAAAAATATTTATTCCGCAGCTAAAAAATGATGCGAAAAACAGCCCGATCAAATAGGATGAACCTATATAAGCCATTTTTCGCACCATTACCGTCATTCCTTTCGGTCGCTTAACCCATTGTTACTTCAAGCTTTCTTCCGCCCATAATGTGGAAGTGAAGATGCTTAACGCTCTGACAGCCGTTTTCGCCGATATTTGTTACGATACGGTAGCCGTCCTCGGCAATGCCCTGCTCCTTAGCAATTTTAGCGGCAGCCTCAAAAATATGAGCAACAGCAGAGGAATTCTCGCTGTTTATCTCGGCAGCGCTTGAAATATGATTTTTGGGTACAACGAGAATATGCACGGGCGCAAGGGGGTTAATGTCCTTGAACGCATAAACAAATTCGTCCTCGTATATTTTTGTGCTGGGGATTTCCCCTGCAATTATTTTACAGAAAAGGCAATCAGACATTTTAATCTCTCCGTTTCTTATTTTATAAATTCTGCAACGATACCGCTTACTGCCGCAATTGCCTCGGCAGCCTTTGAAGCGTCGCCCATACCTGCCATAGCGCTGTCGGGACGTCCGCCGCCCTTGCCTCCGGTGAGTGCGGAAACCTTCTGAACGATTTTGCCTGCGTGAGCGCCTGCTGCTGCAGCGTCCTTTCCGCATACGCAAATGATAGAGCCGCCGTTTTCGTTTGTTGCGGCAATTACCGCAACAGCATCGGGAGCCTTATCCTTTATCTTGTCGCCCATGGTTCTAAGTACGTCGGGCTTGGTGTTTTCAAGCACAGCAGTAATTACCTTGACAGAGCCGACAGCAACCGCATTGTTAAAGAGCGAATCCAGCTGTGAAGCGGCAATCTTGCCCTTCAATTCGGAAATTTCCTTTTCAAGAGCCTTTACCTCGCCGGCAACAGCATTGCACTTTGCAACCAATTCGGAAGCGTTGGGAGCCTTTACAGCCTGTGCAGCGCTTGTAATGGTGTCCTTGTATTCGTCAATGAGAGCAAGTACGCCCGAGCCTGTTACAGCTTCGATACGTCTTACGCCTGCCGCAACGGAATTTTCGGAAAGAATCTTGAACAGACCGATTTTAGAGGTGTTGTCAACGTGAGTACCACCGCAGAATTCGATGGAAGTGCCCTCAACGTTTACAACGCGTACAACGTCGCCGTACTTCTCGCCGAAAAGCGCCATAGCGCCAAGCTTGTTTGCTTCCTCAATAGGCATTTCGGTCATTGTAACGGTTATCGCGTCAAGAATATTCTTGTTGATGATAGCTTCGATTTCCTTCAGTTCGTCCGCAGTAACAGCCTCAAAATGAGAGAAGTCGAAACGCAGTCTCTCGCTGTTTACAAGCTGACCTGCCTGGTGAACGTGGTCGCCGAGGACTTTTCTGAGCGCCGCCTGAAGCAGATGCGCAGCAGTGTGGTTTCTTGCCGCAGCAGCTCTTGTTTCGGTATCGACCTTTGCAGTAACAGCCGCGCCTGTTGTAAATCCGCCGCTTGTTACCTCACAGTGGCATACAAACTGACCGCCTGTAAGCTTCTGGGTGTCGAGAACTTCCATAACGTTTCCGTTGCTCTCAATAGTACCTCTGTCGCCTGCCTGTCCGCCGCTTTCTGCATAGAAAGGAGTCGTTTCGAGAAGCACGGTAACGCTGTCGCCCTCCTCGCACATATCAGCAGCCTCGCCGTCCTTAACCATAGCAAGAATCTTAGTTTCAGCCTCAAGCTGAGTATATCCCACAAATTTTGTTGTAAACTGTGTAAGAACGCTTGCGGTAGCGTCGTCCCAGCCGCCGCCGAGCTTTCTGTTTTCACGTGCAGTCTGCTTCTGAATCTTCATGCACTCATGGAACTTTTCCTCGTCAACGGAAATGCCCTTTTCGGCGCATATCTCTTTGGTAAGGTCAAGTGGGAAGCCGTAGGTATCGTGAAGCTTGAACGCCTCTTCGCCGCCGAGAACCTGCTCGCCGCCCTTTGCCTCAATTTCGGAAATATACTGGTCAAGTATCTGCGAGCCCTTGTCAACAGTCTTTGCAAAAGCTTCCTCTTCCTTTTTGATAACAGTCTTGATGTACTCTCTCTTTGAGTCAAGCTCGGGATAAGCGGAAAGATTTTCGTCGATAACTGTGTCAACTACCTCGAAAAGGAAAGGTCTGTTTGTGCCGAGAATTCTGCCGTGTCTTGCCGCTCTTCTGAGCAGACGGCGGAGAACATAGCCTCTGCCCTCGTTTGACGGCATAACACCGTCGCCTACCATAAATGTAGTGCTTCTGATATGGTCGGTAATAACACGGATAGAGATATCCTCTTTTTCGTTTTCCTTGTACTTCTTACTAGTAAGCTCGGAAATCTTCTTCATTATGTTCTGAACGGTATCGACCTCAAACAGGTTGTCTACGTCCTGCATAACGCAGGCAAGTCTTTCAAGACCCATACCCGTGTCGATATTCTTGGTGGCAAGCTGAGTATAGTTGCCGTGACCGTCGTTATCGAACTGCGTGAAAACGTTGTTCCAAATCTCGATGATTCTGTCGCAGTCGGAAGCCTGTTCAAAGCTTTCAAAGGGACCGTACTTCTCTCCTCTGTCGAAGTGTATCTCCGAGCAAGGACCGCAGGGACCGCTGCCATGCTCCCAGAAGTTGTCAGCCTTGCCAAGCTTGATAATTCTGTCACGGGGAACGCCTACCTCGTTTGCCCAGATGTCGCCTGCCTCGTCGTCCTGCTCATAAATGGTTACCCAGAGTCTGTCCGCAGGAATTTCCAGCACCTTTGTAAGGTACTCCCAAGCCCAAGCGATAGCCTCATGCTTGAAGTAATCGCCAAAGGAGAAGTTGCCCAGCATTTCAAAATAAGTACCGTGACGAGCAGTCTTGCCCACATTTTCAATATCCGGAGTACGGATACACTTCTGACAAGTGGTTACCCTATGGCAGGGAGGCTCTTCAATACCCTGAAAGTATTTTTTAAGCGGAGTCATGCCCGCATTGATAAGCAGAATAGAATTGTCCCCCTGAGGAACAAGAGGGAACGAGTTCATACGAAGATGACCCTTGCTTTCAAAGAATTTGAGGTAGCTTTCACGCAGGTCGTTAAGTCCTGTCCATTTCATTTATAAATACATCCTTTCCTAATATCCCGAGGGACATTGACAATCAATACAATATGTCGCAGAAACGGGAAAAGAATATTTTCCCTTAACCAAATAATTTTAGCACAATTCGCATATATTTGTCAAGCACTAACGCAATTATTTAATGTAATATCAGGCTTTATTTCCAAATTATTGACGATACTTGCCGTTATGTTCATAAAAAAGTCGTTGACAAGGTTAATAATATGTGGTAAATTATACGTATGGAAACGATTACTCTAACAATATTTTTGTGAATATTTTATTTTCAGAAAGGAATGTATCCAATGAGCGAAAAAATTTACGGTGTTCACATGGGCAAGGCAAGATTTGCAGTTGATTTGGGCGACGGCTCCGAAAGAGGCGAATATGTAAATCAGGACTATATCCTTCACTCCCTGGGCAGACCTCACCGCAGCATCAGCCTTATGTACTGCTACTACCCTCTCGACAAGGAATGGCCCGGAAGAATTTCCGAGGTAATGAAGGACGCAAACGTATCCTTCCAGTGGGATTACCCCTACGATGACTATTTTACATACAAGGGCGGTCTCGGCGGTACAACCGACGACGAGCCTTTTACCTGCATGAGAGACGTTCGCCGTCACGGTCAGGACGTTACTCTCACGCTTACTGTTGACCCCAATGTTTCAGACGAGCATCTTATCGCTATCGCAAAAGACCTGCGTCCCTTCGGCAGACTTATGCTCCGTATAAACCATGAGGCAACAGGCGACTGGTTCTCCTTTACAAAGCGCACTACCTATCAGGGCGTTGCGGATTTCTTCGTTCGTTTCAGCAAGATAATTCATGAGTATGCTCCCAACGTCAAGACAATTATCTGTATCGGCGGTGTTGAACATCCCGAAAAGGGCGAAATGGAAATGGAAAAGGAATTTGCTCAGTGTATCCCCGAGGCGGACATCTGGTCGGTGGACAAGTACATGGCGCTTCACTGGGGCTGGCCTTTCGATGTTGCGTTAAAGGGCGGCACAAGCCATTCCAGAAGCAAGGTACAGGACGTATACAACCTCACAAAGCTCAGCTTTGAAAGATACAAGGAGCTTAACGGCGGAACAGCAAAGCCTATGGTAATGTCCGAATTCAATGCGGACGGAGACGTTACAGGCGCATACGACCAGGCAATGATGGTCAAAGAATTCTGCGATATTATGGAAAAAGACGGCGCCGATTGGTTCAGCGGCTTCACTTTCTATCAGTTCCGCGACAGAGGCCGTCTCGGTCTTGAAATTGAGGACCCCAACAATGCCGATGTGGGTATTCCCCAGCCTGTAATGGAAACCTACAAGGAGATAATCCACAGCGAAAGCTTCCTGCCCAAAATGGAACTCGGCAGCGATATTGAGCTTCCCGTAACGCTTCGCTGGGGCGGCGCAGAGGACGCTGACGGTTTGGCTATCCCCCTGCACTTTGACGGAAATCCCCACTTCTGCGAACTGTATTTCGATAAGGACGATGACAGCAACTACATGATAGAAATTAACGGAAGATGGTTCTACAAGTCTCCGAAGGCTAAGGTCATCGACCTTATGAGCGCGTTCTACGAAAAGCCTCTCGATGGCGAATGTGATATGACGCTGAAGCTGTTTGCACCTCCCGCAAGCGGTGAAAACGACCCCTCTCAGGGCGATGATTGGGCAGATAATTACTACTACACCGTTAAAAAGCTTCCCAAGGTACGTCTTGAATTTGAGCCTGTTGTACTGTAATATTATGGGTATCGAGGTATTTTTACTTCGATACCCTTTTTGGTTATGCTTGACAAAATTGTTTATGTATGGTATAATGTATCACAGTTAGCAACTGCAAACCGAATATATTTTCGCATGACATTTTATGCGGAAAAATCATATTCTCAAAAATAAATTCGCCTCAATATATCAAAAAACGGCACGGATATATAGTATAATATTTACCGAAAGGACGAATGATAAAGCTAAGACGCGAAATAATATTTTAAGGAAGGATGGTCATTTATGGCAAAGAAAAGCAATGATATCATCAAAAACGAGGAGCGCTGCGATACTGCGGATATGGTCAACCGCCTTGTGGCAAACGCCAAAATCGCTCTTGAGGAGTACATGAAGCTTGATCAAGAGCAGGTCGACAAAATCACAAAGGCAATGGCGTTGGCAGGTCTTTCCGCCCAGACGGAGCTTGCAAAAATGGCTGTGGAGGAAACAGGCAGAGGCATTTTCGAAGACAAGGTCACAAAAAATATTTTTTCCACGGAGTATATCTGGCATTCCGTAAAATACGAGAAAACCGTCGGCGTTATCGAGGATAATATTGACGAGGGGTACATGGAAATTGCCGAACCTGTGGGAATTGTGGCAGGCGTTACCCCCGTTACAAACCCCACATCAACGGCGATGTTCAAGTCTATCATTTGTGCAAAAACAAGAAACCCTATCATTTTCGGCTTTCACCCCAACGCGCAGAAATGCTCGGTAAGAGCCGCCGAGATAGTGCGTGACGCTGCAATTGCGGCAGGCGCGCCCAAGCATTGCATACAATGGATAGAAGTGCCGTCGGTCGAAGCTACGGGACTGCTTATGAATCACCCCGATGTTGCCACAATTCTTGCAACGGGCGGTCCGGGAATGGTAAGGGCTGCATACTCGGCAGGAAAGCCAGCTTTGGGTGTAGGTCCCGGAAACACCCCCTGCTACATTGAAAAATCCGCAAATCTCAGACAGGCGGTGAATGACCTTATTCTTTCCAAGGCGTTTGACAACGGTATGATATGCGCTTCCGAACAGGCGGCGGTCATCGACGAGGACATTTATGATGAGGTCGTTAAAATTATGAAGTCCCAAGGCTGTTATTTTGCAAAGCCCGATGAGGTAAGCAAAATTCAAGACGTTGTTATCGACGTCGCAAAAATGTCCGTTCAGCCGTGGGTAGTAGGTCAGTATCCGTGGCAGATCGCGGAAAAGGCAGGTATCTCCGTGCCCAAGGAAACCAAGGTCTTGTGCGTTGAGTTGGGCGGAACGAACGCGGACGAGTATCCCCTTGCCCTTGAAAAACTTTCCCCCGTTCTTGCGGTGGTAAAGGCGGAAACAAGGGGTCAGGCATTTGAAATGTGCGAGGAAATGCTCAAACACGGCGCAGGTCACACGGCGGTCATTCATTCCTCGGATAACGACCTTATAGAAAAGTACGGCGAGGTCATGAAGGCAAGCCGTATCGTGGTCAATTCCCCTGCTTCCTTCGGCGCTATCGGCGATGTGTACAACGTAATGGCGCCCTCACTTACTCTCGGCTGCGGCTCTTACGGCAAGAACTCCGTTTCAGAAAACGTAACCGCAAGAAACCTTATCAACCGCAAAAAAGTGGCTAAAAGGAGAATTAATATGCAGTGGTTTAAAATTCCCGAAAAAATTTATTTTGAACCCGGCTCCGTGCAGTATCTCTCCAAGATGCCCGACATTCACAGGGTAATGATTGTTGCCGACCCCGGAATGATACAGTTCGGATATGTTGAAAGGGTAACCTATCAGCTTGCAAAGAACGCAAACAAGCCCTCTGTTGAGATTTTCAGCGAGGTTGAGCCTGACCCCGACCTTACCACGGTGCGCAAGGGCGTTGAGGTGATGAACAGCTTCCGTCCCGATGTTATCGTTGCGCTGGGCGGCGGCTCGGCAATGGACGCGGCAAAGGCTATGTGGCTTTTCTACGAAAATCCCGACGCTGATTTTATCGGCATGGCGCAAAAGTTCATGGACATCAGAAAGCGCGTTTACAAGTTCCCGAAAATGGGCAAGCTTGCAAGAATGGTCGCTATACCCACAACCTCGGGCACAGGCTCGGAGGTTACAAGCTTTGCGGTAATTTCCGACAAGAGCAGGAACATGAAGTATCCTCTTGCGGACTACGAGCTTACCCCCGACGTTGCTATCATCGACCCCGAATTTGTTTACACCGTTCCCAAGTCCTCCACGGCGTTTACGGGTCTGGACGTTCTTACCCACTCCATTGAAGCGTATGTTTCAATTCTTGCCAACGATTATACCGACGCGCTTGCGCTTCATGCAATAAAGCTGGTATTCAGCTATCTGCCCTCGTCATACAAAAACGCAGACAAGCTTTCCCGTGAAAAAATGCACAACGCCTCATGTATGGCTGGCATGGCTTTCACAAACGCTTTTCTCGGCGTAAACCACTCTCTTGCCCACAAGCTTGGCGGTGAATTTCATATCCCTCACGGTCTTGCAAACGCTTATCTCCTGCCCCATGTGATTGAGTATAACGGTGAGCCTACCCCCACAAAGTTCAACGCATGGCCGAAATACGACCACTATGCTGCACCCGAAAGATATGCTCAAATCGCAAAAATGATGGGCTTTGTTCCGCAGGAAGCCTCCGACGCAGAGGGTGTAAAGGCTCTTGCCGATGCAGTAAGGAGACTTATGACCGAGGTTGATATCCCCCTCTCGATAAAGGAAGCAGGCGAAAAAGACGCACGCTCCTATATCGACCCCAAGGTATATGAAAGCTCCCTTGAGGACCTTGCGTACAAGGCTTTCAACGACCAGTGTACGACTGCAAATCCCCGTCTGCCGAGAATAGACGAGCTGAAAAAGCTTTATATGCTTGCGTATTACGGAAAATGATGGCATTATTTAACAAAACAGCCGCTTGCTTTTTTGCAGGCGGCTTTTCTCTACTCCATATACGTTACAGTGCTTTACTACCTTAACATAGAGATGATATATGTGCGCTTTGGCAAATATCTGTTTTTGATGTAATTATGTAAAAAAAGAGAAAAAAATATAGAGTTTTTTTAGGATAATTGACATTGAATATATATTGTGTTAGTATATAATTTGAATGATTTTGTTATCTTTTAGTATGAAAGGATGTTACAATAATGTATCATCAGGTTGCAAAAGTTGCGGCTATCCATGACCTTTCGGGTATAGGACGCTGCTCGCTTTCGGTTATTCTTCCGACGCTTTCCGCCCAGGGAATACAAGTCTGCCCTGTTCCTACCGCAATTCTTTCCGCGCATACGGGCGGCTTTGGCGATGTTGTTCTGAGAGATTTGACCGACTACATTTCCCCTGCCCTTGCACATTACAAACAGCTCAACTATAAATTCAACTGCATTTACAGCGGTTTTCTTGCTTCGACAAGCCAAATCGACCATTGCCTTGAATTTTTTGAATATTACAAGGACGCGCTGAAAATCGTTGACCCTGTTATGGCTGACCACGGCAAGCCCTATAAGACCTGCACTCCCGAACTGCGTTCAAGAATGAGCGAGCTTGTGGCAATAGCTGACATTATCACGCCCAACATAACGGAAGCGGCTATGCTGCTTGGTGAAAATCCGCTCCAGCCCGATATTACAATGCAGCGGATAAAAAGCTTTCTTGTTAGGCTTTCGGAGCTTGGTCCCAAAATCGTCGTTATCACAAGCGTTTTTTCCGATGGTAAATCATATAATGTGGGGTATGACCGTGAACACAGCAAATTCTGGCGCGTGCCTTACAGCTTGATAAACGCAAACTATCCCGGTACGGGAGATGTTTTTGCGTCGGTTTTGACGGGCTCTATTCTGCGCGGAGACAGTCTGCCAATTGCCATGAACAGGGCAACGGCTTTCCTTGAGCTGGCGATAAAGACCACGTACAGCTACTCCACGGACACACGCGAGGGTATTATGCTTGAAAACTGTCTCGATTTCCTTATTTCAAATCCTACGCTGTGCGATTATGAGCAAATGTAAGAGGTGGCTGATATGTACAATTTGAATATCGTCCTTGTTGAGCCGCAGATACCTCAGAATACGGGGAATATTTCCCGTACCTGCGCGGTTACGGGGGCAAGGCTCCATCTTATCCGTCCTTTAGGATTTGAAATTACTGACAAAAATCTGAAACGCGCAGGTCTTGATTATTGGGACAAGCTGGATATTACATATTATGACAATCTCGACGATTTTTTCTCGAAAAACAGCGGCAATTTCTTCTTTTTTACCACAAAAGGAAAAAATGTTTACAGCAATGTATCTTACCCCGACAACAGCTATCTTTTCTTCGGACGTGAGGATGCAGGGCTGCCCGAAGAACTTCTTGTAAAAAATCCCCAAAACTGCATGAGAATACCCATGCGCCCGACATTAAGGAGCTTAAATTTATCAAATTCGGTTGCAATTGCGGTATACGAAGTGCTTAGACAGTGGGATTTCCCCGAGCTTGCCTCCGAAGGACAGCTTACCCGTTATACATGGGATTAAGAAAGTGCCGCATAATTGTTGCCGATACGAAATTTTTTTTGCGATTTATCTTGAATAATGGCGAGAAATCTGATAAAATGATATGGAATGATTTTTTAATGAGAGGTAGTTTAGTTATGAGCGCAAAATTTACTAACCTTATTGATTTAAGCGATATGCCTGTTAAAATGTGGAATGAAGTGGTTGAGCTGGGTGCAAAAATTTCAGATAACCCCGAGGAATATGCACACGCCTGCGACGGAAAAATTCTTGCAACCCTTTTTTATGAGCCGTCAACACGTACGCAGATGTCCTTCCGCACCGCAATGCTCAGACTCGGAGGAACGGTAATAGGCTTTGACAATCCCGAAAATTCGTCTGTTTCAAAGGGCGAGACCATTAAGGATACAACCAAAATCGTATCAAATTACGCCGATATTATCGCTATGAGACACCCTCTTGAAGGCGCGGCAAAGGCTGCGGCGCTTACCGCTGACTGCCCGATAATCAACGCAGGCGATGGCGGACACCTCCACCCAACTCAGACCCTCACCGACCTGCTGACCCTTTCAAAGGAAAAGGGACGCCTGAACAACCTTACTGTGGGATTATGCGGCGACCTGAAAAACGGCAGAACGGTACATTCTCTCTGCAAGGCGCTTTCCTGCTACCCGAACAACAAATTTGTACTTATTTCCACTCCCGAGCTTAAGCTTCCCTCATATGTAAAGGATATTTTAACCGCGTCGGGCACGGCTTTTGAAGAGGTTGCTTCTCTTGAGGAGGCTATCGGAAAGCTTGATGTGCTGTATATGACAAGAATTCAGCGTGAACGTTTCTCTTCCGAGGAGGAATACGAAAGCCAGAAGGACGTTTACCGCCTTGACCACGCTAAAATGCTGAAAGCAAAAAGCGATATGTGCGTTCTCCACCCGCTGCCCCGTGTTGATGAAATTGCCGTTGAAGTTGACGACGACCCCCGTGCGCTGTATTTTAAGCAGGCAAAATATGGTATGTACGTAAGAATGGCGCTGATAATGACCATACTTAAAGATAAGACCGCATACCCCGTGACCCTGCTCAAAGGCAAGGCTGCAAATGATATCGTCTGCACAAACCCCAAGTGCATTACTCACAAGGAGACTTATCTTCCCAAGAGCTTCCGCGGCATTGGCGATACCATCGAGTGCGACTACTGCGACGAGCGTATCCTTAAAAAACACTGATAACAAAAATAAAAAGATAACTCCACTTTCCGAGGAAAATGGAGTTATCGATTTGTTTGATGTATAATTAATTAGTCAACAATAAATTCCTTGATCTTAGCGAAAAATTCAGAAGCGTCGTCTGTGTGTGCTTCAAGCTTAATAGGCTTAGAGAGATCCAGGCTGAAGATACCCATGATAGATTTTGCGTCAACCGCATATCTGCCGGAGATAAGGTCAACATCGTAGTCACACATAGATACAACGGAAACAAAGTTCTTGACATCGTTAATTGTACCCAACATTACAGTAGTTTTGTTCATAATTTGTCCCTCCAAAAAATGATATATTTACCTTTTGGTATGTATATAGCATAACAGCTTTTGTTCTTTAAGTCAAGAGAATTTTCAAAAACTTTTTTAATTATTGTATAATAGCAAAAATAATTTTTGGAAGTAATTTCTGTTTTCGTTATTTTTCACAAATAACATAGGGTGTGTTTATGAATATTTACTTTTTAACCTTTGGCTGTAAAGTGAATTTGTATGAGACCGAAAATATGAAGCAGATTTTTTCGGGCGAGGGCTACGGCATAGCATCCGATGAGGCAGGCGCCGACATATTCATTATAAATTCATGCACGGTCACGGGTACGGGTGATAAAAAGCTGAAAAAAGAAATCAGACGGCTAAGAAGATGTTACCCCACATCAATAATCGTTCTGAGCGGCTGTTTTCCGCAAGCTTTTGCAGAGGAAGCAAGCAATATCCCCGAAGTCGACATAGTTACGGGAACTAAAAACCGCGCTGAGCTTCCGAAGCTTTTATCGGAGTTTACAGACAGCAGAAGCCGCGTTGTGAGCGTATGCGAATACAGCCGAAAAGAGCAGTTTGAGCATATGCGTAACAAGGGGTACGAAAACAATACCCGTGCTTTTGTTAAGATACAAGACGGCTGCGGAATGTTCTGCACCTACTGCATAATTCCCTATTCACGGGGGAATTTCCGTTCAAAGCCCCTTGATGACGTTATAAGCGAAATTACGGAGCTTGCGCAAAAGGGCTTTAAGGAAGTTGTTCTTGTGGGGATAAACCTTTCGTTTTACGGCGTTGACATTGGAAAACGGCTTATCGACGCGGTTGAAGCGGTTTGTCAAATTGACGGGATAGAACGGGTGCGGCTGGGTTCCCTTGAACCCGAGATGATTACCCTTGAGGACATAAAACGGCTTGCGGCGCTGAAGAAGCTTTGTCCCCAGTTCCATTTGTCTCTGCAAAGCGGCTGCGACAAAACCTTAAAAGCAATGAACAGACGGTATATTACTGCCGATTATGAGGCTTTGGTAAATGCTTTGAGGGAGAATTTCGAGAACTGCTCTATAACCACCGACATTATGGTTGGATTTCCGGGAGAGACCGAGGAGGATTTTGAAGCTTCCCTCAGATTTGCCGAGAAAATATCCTTTGCAAAAGCGCACATTTTCCCCTATTCCCCCAGAAAAGGTACTCCTGCGGCGGAAATGGCGGAGCAGGTCCCCGAGGATGTCAAGCACAGGCGCGCTGCCCAAATGGGTGAAGCTATGGAAAAATGCCACAGTAAATTTATGGAATCACAGGTGGGACTCACAGTTCCCGTACTGTTTGAACGTGAAAAATCCGACAAAATTCCACGGGGATATACCCCAAATTACACCTTGGTAAAAATTTTAACAAAAAATTCAAATAAAAGTTTGCGTAATCAGCTTTTTTATGTTAAAATAATAAGGATAGAAAAAGATTGCTGTATTGGCGAAATTGTATCATAAATATTAAGGAGCGTATAATTATGTCAGTATTTCGTATTTATGTTGAAAAGAAACCGGAGTTTGCTGTTGAAGCAAAGAATTTGTGCGCGGACGTCAAGACCGCTCTTCGTCTTGACGGTCTCAGAAGCATTCGTATCTTGAACAGATATGACGCGGAGGGACTTAGCGACGCTGATTTTGCTTTGGCAATCGGCAATGTTTTTTCCGAGCCTGCTGTTGACACTTGTTCACGCACTATGCCCGAGCTTAAAGAGAACGAAACGGTTTTTGCCGTTGAGTATCTTCCCGGTCAGTTTGACCAGCGCGCCGATTCCTGCGAGCAATGTATCCAGATACTTACTCAGGGCGAGCGCTGCAAGGTAAAGAACGCACGTGTTTACATTGTTGAGGGCAAGCTTTCCGCTGCCGAGCTTTCCAAGCTTAAAGCGTACATCATCAACCCCGTTGAAAGCCGCGAGGCTTCCCTTGAAGAGGTCAACACTCTTGTTACGGAATATGACATTCCTACCGAAGTTGAAACACTTGAGAACTTTATATACCTTGAGGAAGTCGAGCTTGTAAACTTTATTAATAAGTATGGTCTTGCAATGGATCTTGACGATATCAAATTCTGTCAGTCATATTTCAAGGATACCGAAAAGCGCGACCCCACAATTACCGAGATAAGAATGATCGATACTTATTGGTCGGATCACTGCCGTCACACAACGTTCTCCACAATTATTGACGAGGCAAACATTAATGCCGATTACATCAAGAAAACCTACGATGAATACATCAATGTCAGAAATGAACTTGTCAGAGGCAATAAGCCGATCACTCTCATGGACATTGCCACTATCGCCGCTAAAAAGCTAAAAAAAGACGGCGTTCTCAAGGATCTGGACGAATCCGAGGAGATAAATGCCTGCTCCGTTGAGATAAAGGTCGATGTTGACGGCGAAATGCAGGATTGGCTTCTCATGTTCAAGAACGAGACTCACAACCACCCAACCGAGATCGAACCTTTCGGCGGCGCGGCAACCTGTCTCGGCGGTGCTATCCGTGACCCACTTTCGGGACGTTCCTACGTTTATCAGGCTATGCGTGTAACGGGTGCGTCTAACCCCCTTGTCCCCGTTGAGGATACCGTTCACGGCAAGCTTCCCCAGAGAAAAATTACTGTCGGCGCGGCTAACGGTTACAGCTCCTACGGCAACCAGATCGGTCTTGCTACGGGTCATGTTTCCGAAATTTATCACCCCGGCTATGTTGCAAAGCGTCTTGAAATAGGCGCTGTTGTGGGTGCTGCTCCCAAGTCCAATGTAATACGCGAAGTTCCCGACCCCGATGATGTTGTTATCCTTCTCGGCGGACGTACAGGACGCGACGGCTGCGGCGGTGCAACAGGCTCTTCCAAGTCCCACACAGAGGCTTCCCTCGAACACTGCGGCGCAGAGGTACAGAAGGGTAATCCTCCAGAGGAGCGCAAGCTTCAGAGATTGTTCAGAAATCCCGAGGTAACAAAGATGATAAAGCGCTGCAACGACTTCGGCGCAGGCGGTGTTTCCGTTGCTATCGGTGAGCTGACCGACGGACTTATCATCGACCTTAACAAGGTGCCCAAGAAGTACGACGGTCTTGACGGTACGGAGCTTGCTATTTCCGAAAGCCAGGAGCGTATGGCTGTTGTTGTACGCAAGACCGATGCTGACAAATTCATTGCCGAGGCTGCAAAGGAAAACCTTGAAGCTACCCTTGTTGCTGTCGTTACCGAAGAGCCTCGTCTCAAGATGACTTGGAACGGCAAAGTCATCGTTGACCTTTCAAGAGAATTCCTCAACTCAAACGGCGCTGAAAAGCACACTACCGTTGCTGTTCCTATTCCTGTAACGGCTCAGATAAAGACATATACCGACTCTCCCGACGGCTGGGAACAGCTTATGACAAACCTTAACGTTTGCTCCCAGAAGGGTCTTGTTGAGCGTTTTGACTCGACTATCGGCGCAGGTACTGTTCTTATGCCTTACGGCGGTGCATACCAGCTTACCCCTGCACAGGCAATGGCGGCGAAAATACCCGTACTCAAAGGCGAGACCGACACCTGTTCTATCATGGGCTGGGGCTTTAACCCGTATGTTACCGACAAGAGCCCTTACCACGGCGCAATGTTTGCTGTAATTGAATCTATTGCAAAGGTCGTTGCGGCAGGCGGAAGCTACAAGCACTGCTGGCTGACCTTCCAGGAATATTTTGAGAGAACACAGAACAATCCTACACGCTGGGGCAAGCCCTTCTCCGCACTTCTCGGCGCTTTCAAGGCACAGCTTGAGCTTGGCTGCGGCGCTATCGGCGGCAAGGATTCCATGTCGGGTACATTCGAAAACATCGACGTTCCTGCAACTCTCGTTTCCTTTGCAGTTTCCACAGCTTCGGCAAAGAAGATAATTTCCCCCGAATTTAAAAAGGCTGGCGACAAGGTCGTTCTTATCGTTCCCGACCTTGACGAAAACGGTCTGCCCGTATTTGACAGCGTAAAGTCCTGCTACGAGCGCGTTGAAAAGCTTATTGCAGACGGTACTGCCGTTGCTGCATGGGCAGTCGGCTTCGGAGGCGTTGCTGAGGCAGTTGCAAAAATGTCCCTCGGCAACAGAATAGGCTTCAAGTTTGAAAAGAAGCTTTCCGACGACCTGCTGTTCTACTCCAGATACGGCGCATTCGTTGTTGAGCTTGACGGAGACCCCTTCACCGTTGAAAATGTTATCGGTGAAACCATTGCAGAGTACAAGATAGACTGCAAGGATTACACCGTTGATATGGCTGATATTCAGAAGAAGTGGGAGGACAGACTTGAGCCCGTATTCCCCTGCAACATCAAGACCGAGGACAAGCCTGCAAAGATATTCACATACACCGCTAAGGAAACCGTTCAGCACGCTTCCGCATTCGCTAAGCCGCGCGTGCTTATCCCCGTATTCCCCGGCACAAACTGCGAGTACGATACCGCAAGAGTATTCGAGCGCGCAGGTGCGGTTCCCGAGGTCGTTGTTATCAAGAACCTTTCCGCTTCCGCACTTGAAGACAGCGTTGCATACTTTGAAAAGGCTGTAAAGCAGTCACAGATAATCATGATACCCGGCGGCTTCTCGGGCGGTGACGAGCCTGACGGCTCGGGCAAGTTCATCACCGCATTCTTCCGCAATCCCCGTATCAAGGACGCTGTTCACGACCTTATGGACAACCGCGACGGACTTATGCTCGGTATCTGCAACGGCTTCCAGGCGCTTATCAAGCTGGGTCTTGTTCCCTACGGAAAAATCGTTGATATGACCGACGATTCGCCTACGCTTACATTCAACACCATTGGCAGACACCAGTCAATGATGGTCAACACAAGAATTGCGTCAAACAAGTCTCCTTGGCTTGCAGGCTGCGAGGTGGGCGACATTCACAGAATTGCAATTTCCCACGGTGAGGGACGCTTTGTTGCTTCTCCCGAACTTATCAAGCAGCTTGCCGACAACGGTCAGATCGCAACACAGTATGTTGACCTTAACGGCGCTCCTACAATGGACATCCGTTTCAATCCCAACACATCCTTTGAAGCGATCGAGGGTATCACCTCACCCGACGGACGTATCCTCGGTAAGATGGGTCATAGTGAGAGAATCGGCTCGGAGATATGCAAGAATGTTCCCGGCAACAAGGATCAGAAGATCTTTGAAAGCGGCGTTGCTTACTTCAAATAATATCTAAAGTCGGAGAATATTCCGTAAAAATGAGAGTTCTAAGCTATTTTGTTCGGAACTCTCATTTACTTTCTCTCATTTACTTTTATAAGGAGGTCATTTTAATGGATAATATATGGGAAAAACTATATTCTGCAGCAAAATCGGTGCAGAACGAAAGAAAAATATCCGATTATATTGAAGCAGGCGGAGTGGCTGCCGCTGTACTGTCCTCATCGGGTAAAATTTACACAGGCGTTTGCATTGATACGTGTTCCACTCTCGGAATATGCGCCGAGCGCAACGCAATATTCAACATGATCACAAACGGTGAAAATGAAATAGAAAAGGTACTTGCCATTATGCCAAACGGTAAAACGGGCGCACCCTGCGGAGCGTGCCGTGAGTTTATGGTCCAGCTTATGCCTCAAAAATACAAGGACATAGAAATAATGCTTGACTATGAAAATGAAAGAATAATCAAGTTAGAGCAGCTTACACCCGAATGGTGGATATAGTCCAAAACCCGGAAAGAACATTCTTCCCGGGTTTTTTATATTATAGTATAAAGCAAATAAGTCCGCCGCAGCCCTCGTTTATGATACGCTCAAGGGTTTCCTGCAATTTCAGGCGCGCATCAACGGGCATACGGTAAAGCTTGTTGTGCAGCCCCTCGTTTACAAGCTCATGCAGGGATTTGCCGAAAATGTTTGACTCCCAGATTTTCTGCGGACTCTCTTCAAACTCTTTCAGCAGGTACATGACAAGCTCCTCGGACTGCTTTTCCGAGCCGACTATCGGGCTTACCTCGGTTACGATATCCGCTTTCATCATGTGAATAGACGGCGCGGAAGCTTTCAGGCGCACACCGTATTTGCCGCCCTGTTTAACGATTTCAGGCTCTTCGAGAGAAAGCTCATCGATAGTGGGCATTACAATTCCGTAGCCAGTTGCTTCCACCTCGGAAAGCGCGTTTTCGATTTTTTCGTACTTTTTCTTTACCGCGGTCAAATCTTTAAGCAGCGGCATAAGGTCGCTTTCGCCGTTTATCTCGATGCCCGTTTCCTCGCCGAGTATCTTATAGAAAAGGTTGTTTTGCAGGTCGACGCATATCTCTGCGCTGCCCTTGCCAAGGTCTATTCCCGAAATTGAGGCGCGGCTTATGTTCTCACATTCCGAAATGATGTCGGCAACGCCGTTTATATCGCGTACATACCTGACGTTTTCCGCGGCGCTTCGGATACTGTCAAAAACATTGTTTTTAAGCCAATGCCCCTTTGCAAGACCCGTGATCCACTTGGGCATACAGATATTGATCTCCTTGACGGGAAAAGCGTACAGAACCTGTTTGAGGATATCGTTTATGTTGTCCTCGTCCAAATCAACGCAGTTTACGGGAATAACGGGGGTCTTGTATTTTGCCGAAAGCTCGGAAGCAAGCTTTTTTGCTTCCGCCGAATTGGGATAAACGCAGTTGAGAAGCACCACAAACGGCTTGTTTATGGCGTTCAACTCGTCAATAACACGCTGCTCCGCCTCTTCGTATTCCTCACGGGGAATATCGGAAATGCTGCCGTCGGTGGTTATCACAAGCCCGATAGTGGAATGGTCCTGAATCACCTTTTGAGTACCGACCTCGGCTGCCATTGCAAAGGGTATCTCTTCCTCAAACCACGGTGTAACAACCATTCTCGGCGCTTCATTTTCGATATAGCCTATCGCGCTGGGAACGATATATCCCACGCAGTCTATCATTCTTACGTTGAACCGCGCCTTGTCCCCTATCGTTACCTCTACTGCTTCCTCGGGAATAAACTTCGGCTCGGTCGTCATTATTGTTTTTCCTGCCGCTGACTGGGGCAGCTCGTCAACGGCGCGTTCACGGCGGTATTCGCTGGTTATGTTGGGTATAACAAGCTGCTCCATGAACTTTTTGATAAAGGTTGACTTTCCCGTGCGGACGGGTCCCACAACGCCTATGTAAATGTCCCCGTCGGTACGTTTGGCTATATCACAATAAATATCGTTGTTTGTCATTATAGTATACCTCCATTGATTTATTTAAACAATCGGAATAAGTATCATTCCGCTGCCCGAAATCATGTCGTCCTCAATTTCGTTTTCCTCCATAATTGCCGAAACGGAGGTGCCGTACTTCTTTGCGATTTCCCACAAGTCCTCGTTTTCGTCGGTAAAATAAAGCTTCAGGGCATAATTGCTGTTCCTGTTGAGCGGCTCGCTTTCGTCCACGGCAATTTCCGTTATGCCGTTTATGCTTACGGCGTTTGAAAGCTCCCCTGTTATTTTCATTTCTGCCTTTGCCTCAACGTTGTTGTCGGAAGCAAGGTTGTATGAGCAGGAAAGCGGTACTATCTTAATGTCCGCATAGGAAGCTTCGGAAAGATTTTCTGACGGAATAACCGCTGTAAAGGGTTCTTCCTTTTCAAGCATAACGGGCATACCCTCGCTGTTTCTTGCCATAACGCTGTAAAGTGCGTTTCCGTTTATAGAAAGCTGAGAGTTTTCGGTATCGTTTCTGACCGTAAAATCCTTGATATCGCACCATACGTCGTGTATGCAGTCAATGCTGCCGTCATTATAATCAAGAGCCGCTTTTGCCACGCAGGAGGAATTTACCTGAACGGGCGGAAGCTCAACTTTTATGTCAGACTTTTCGCTGACGGTCTTGTATGATGTGGAGTATTCGTCAACAGCCAAATCGGCGGTAGCAATGCGGTATGCTGAACAGTTAACAAGCAGTACAAGCGTACATTCGGCAACCTTTGCATTTCCGTCGCCGTCCGAGCGCGGCTCGATATCGCAGGAAATCACCTCCGTATCGACATTGCAAATATGGTTTTCGTCTATGCCCTCAAGGTCGATTATCTGCGAAAAAGGAAGTGTAAACTGCATTGCTTCAATTCCGTCAGCGCCGTCCTTCTGACAGCTGTACAGCATATTGATGTACACCTCGCCTTTAGCGATAAGCTTGTTTGCGATAACCTTTTTGTCATTTGAGGCAACCGCCGCGCTGCTTCTTAGAATATTTACGATAGGCGGTTTGGACATTCCCAAGTCAAATTCCTCGGAAACCGTAAACCTTTTTGATGTATAAAGCCTGCCTGCCGGGAATGTAACGGGGATCTTTTTAAGCTGGATATTGCAGCCAAATGCGTCGCTGACAACATCTTTTTTATCAAGATCTGTGACCTTGAGCTTAACCGATACCGCGCCGCGTATATCAAGCCTGCGCTGGTTTACCGCACGGCAGTTCAGATAGTCAAGCTTCGGAACTATACATATCCGCGGGTTAATACCTGTCCTGCTCAGCTCCGCAGTTTTTGTATATGTAAGCTTCTGGTCAACGGCATGAACGGTGCTGCTGTTTTCGCTGCAATACAGAATACGTATGCAGACCGACATTTCGTATGTCAGGCGGCTTCCGTTTACGCTGTATGACAAAATGGACGGATTTGACATACATTTGATTATCTTAAATATTTCGGGGTAATAGTCAGGCAGCACGTAATCCAATTCGACCGCCTGCTCCTGCATATCGTCAAATATGACTTCTAAAGCAGTGATTTCTTCTCTGTTTACTTTAAATTCCATGTGTGATCCTCCTTGGTATATGTTTCTCATAACTGCTAAGACATTATATTCGCAAGGTACAGCTTGTATTCCCCAAAATGCTGTTAAAATATGAATAAAAAATTAAAATTTGCAAACCCCTTGCAATTTTTATGTATATGTTGTACAATGTAATCAATTACATAGCAAAGGAGTTTTGTTTATGAAGTTTGCAGACGGCTTTTGGCTTAACAAAAGAGGCTATGAGGTAAATTATGCTTCTCAGGCCTATGAGATCCAGACAGGCAAAAACTTTATCAACGTTCTTGCCACATCTACATATATCCAGAACAGAGGTATGACCCTCGGCGGTCCTGTTCTTGATATTACTTTCTCTTCCACGCAGAAGGACGTTATCAAGGTTACTATCGACCATTACAAGGGCACTCTCAACAATATGCCCAAATTCGAGCTTCACGAGGATCAGGACTATACTCCCGAGATCAAGGAGTATGATGAATATTGGGAGCTTGTTTCCGGCGGCACAAAGGTTAGGATCGGCAAGTTCAGCTGGAATATCCAGTACTTCTACAAGGATAAGAAGCTGACAGGCGGCGCTTGGAGAGCTACTACTGTTATAAATGAAAATCAGTTCAGCGTTTCCACTCGTCTTGCACATACTCAGGATGAGACCTTCTGGAGCTATCCTCAGGACGAGCGCAGCACTTATATGCGTGAGCAGCTTACTCTTTCCGTAGGCGAAAATATCTACGGCTTCGGCGAGAAGTTCACAACCTTCGTTAAGAACGGTCAGAGCGTTGAAACTTGGAACTCCGACGGCGGAACCTGCTCCGACCAGTCCTATAAGTGCATTCCGTTCTATGTTTCTTCAAGAGGCTACGGCGTATTTGTAAACAGCTCCGACAAGGTTTCCTATGAAGTTGCTTCCGATACCGTTTCAAAGGTTTCCTTCACCGTTCCCGGCGAGCACCTCGAATACTTCATGATAGGCGGCGAAAACCTTACAGAGGTTCTTTCCAACTATACAACTCTTACGGGCAAGCCTGCGCTTCCTCCTGCATATACCTTCGGTCTCTGGCTTACAACATCGTTTACTACAAAGTACGACGAAGAGACCGTTACTTCCTTTATTGACGGCATGGCTGAACGTGACATTCCTCTTCAGGTGTTCCACTTCGACTGCTTCTGGATGAAGGAGTATGAATGGTGCAACTTTGAGTGGGATAAGAGACAGTTCCCCGACCCTGCTGCTATGCTTAGCAGACTCAAAGCTAAGGGACTTGAGATATGCGTATGGATAAACCCTTACATTGCACAGCGTTCAAAGCTTTTCGACGAGGGCAAGGCTAACGGCTACTTTATCAAAAATCTTGACGGCAGCGTGTTCCAGTGCGATATGTGGCAGCCCGGCATGGCTATCGTTGACTTTACAAATCCTGCTGCCTGCGAGTGGTACGCTTCCAAGCTTCGCAAGCTTTGCGAGATGGGAGTTGACTGCTTCAAGACTGACTTCGGCGAGAGAATTCCTACCAAGGTAAAGTATTTCGACGGTTCAGACCCTATCGCAATGCACAACTACTACACATATCTTTACAATAAAACCGTATTCAACGTTCTCAAGGAATATTACGGCGAAAACAAGGCTTGCCTGTTTGCACGTTCCGCAACAGCAGGCGGACAGCAGTTCCCCGTTCATTGGGGCGGTGACTGCTCGGCAGAGTACACATCTATGGCAGAAACTCTCCGCGGCGGACTTTCCCTCTGTCTCTCCGGCTTCGGTTATTTCAGCCACGATATGAGCGGCTTTGAAGCTACTGCTACTCCCGATATTTACAAGAGATGGGCTGCATTCGGTCTGTTCTCCTCTCACTCTCGTCTCCACGGCAACAGTTCTTACAGAGTGCCTTGGCTCTTTGACGAGGAATCTGTTGATGTTCTCCGCTTCTTCACAAAGCTTAAAGGTAAGCTGATGCCTTATATCTGGGCACAGGCTATCAAAACCTCAACTGTCGGCGTGCCTATGATGAGAGCTATGGTTATTGATTATGCGGACGACCCTGTTTGCCTCAACCTTGACCGTCAGTATATGTTCGGTGACAACATTCTCGTTGCTCCTATCTTCAATGAAGAGGGTACTGCCGAATTCTACGTTCCTGCAGGAAAGTGGACTGACATCATTTCGGGCAAGCAGTACGAGGGCGGAAAGTACTACAACGAAAAGTTTGACTACTTCTCTCTCCCCTGCCTTGCAAAGCCTAACAGCATTATTGCTTACGGTAACTTTGAGAAGAACTTCGAGTATGATTATCTTACCAACACCGAGTTTGTTATTTACGAGCTTGAGGAAGGCAAGACTGCCGAGTGCAATATTTACAACACCGAAGCTGAAAAGGTATTTACCCTTACAGCAACAAATCACGGCGGCAAAATCGAGGTTGCATACACAAATACAACTTCTCCGTTCAGCGTAAAGGTATTTGGTAAAGACGCTGTTGCAGTAAATCCTACTTCCGAGGGCAAGGTTATCATCAATCTTTAATCATCAAAAGCTCCTGTTGTTAATTCAGCAGGAGCTTTACTCAATTATAATATGTATAAAAAAATCCAACGGAAGACTTAATTCCGTTGGATTTCTTATTTTTACTTGTTATCGTTGTTTCTGATTTCAACTCGTCTGATCTTACCACTGATTGTTTTGGGAAGCTCATCAACGAATTCAACAATTCTTGGATACTTATAAGGTGCGGTGTTCTTCTTAACGTGCTCTTGAAGCTCCTTGATAAGAGCCTCATCGCCCTTGCCCTTGTATTCCTTGGTAAGAACGATAGTTGCCTTTACGACCTGACCTCTGATGGGGTCCTTTGCACCTGTTACGGCAACCTCAAGAACGGCAGGGTGTTCCATAAGAACGCTTTCAATCTCAAATGGTCCGATACGGTAACCCGATGCCTTGATAACGTCGTCGGTACGTCCTACATACCAGAAATAGCCGTCCTCGTCACGCCATGCGGTATCGCCTGTGTGGTAAATATTGTTGCTCCATGCAGCATCTGTTGCTTCGGGATTTTTATAGTATTCCTTAAACATACCGATCTGATGTCTGCCGTTTGTACGGATAACGATTTCTCCCGTTTCACCTGCGGGAAGCGTGTTGCCGTCCTCGTCAACGATATCAACGTTAAACAGCGGACTGGGCTTGCCCATTGAACCGGGCTTAGGCTCCATTCCGGGGAAGTTTGCCACAACAAGCACGGTCTCGGTCTGACCGAAGCCTTCCATAAGCTTTAAGCCTGTGTATTCATACCATCTGTGGTATACCTCGGGATTGAGTGCTTCGCCTGCGATAGTGGAATATTTAAGGTTGGAAAGGTCGTAATTTTCGATGCCTTCCTTTATGAACATACGGTACATTGTCGGAGGTGCGCAGAAGGAAGTTACCTTGTAATCCTGAATTTTCTGGAGAATATCTGCGGAATGGAAACGGTTGAAGTCATATACAAAAACGGACGCAGCGCACATAAACTGACCGTACATTTTACCCCACATACACTTGCCCCAGCCAGACTCGGAGATAGTGAAGTGAAGGGTATCCTCCTGAATGTTGTGCCAATGCTTTGCTGTCTGCAAATGTGCAACAGAATAATAGTGGCTGTGAAGCACCATCTTGGGGTAACCCGTGGTGCCGCTGGTAAAATAAAGCAGCATATCGTCGTTTACGTTGTTCTGGATACGCTCCAAGGTCTCGGGATACTTTACATACTCCTTATCAAAGGAAACCCAGCCGTCTCTGTCTCCGCGAACGATGTATTTTTCTGTAATTCCGTCGTATTCGGTAAGGGATTCCTCGATATGCTCCGCAACCTCACCGTCAGCTGTTGCAATAACATACTTAACATCGGCAGCCTTGAAACGGTAGGTATAGTCCTTCTTCATAAGCTGGTTTGTTGCAGGGATAAGAACAGCGCCGATTTTACAAAGAGCGATTGTCAAAAACCAGAACTGATAGTGACGCTTTAAAACCGCAAGAACCTTGTCACCCTTTTTTACGCCGTGGGCAAGCAGCATATTTGCGACCTGATTTGACTTTTTCATAAGGTCGGAATATGTGAAAATGTGTTCCTCACCCTCTTCGTTAAGCCATACCATAGCGCGGCGGTCTGGCTCGTTCTTGCCAATTTCGTCAATTACATCGTATCCGAAATTAAAGTTTTCGGGAACGTGGATTTCCAGCTTGGTCAGCACGCCGTTGCTGTCAAATTCGTCCGATACATACTTTTTGTACAAATCTTTCATTTCCATTTATATATTACCTTCTTCCGAAAATTTTACTTCATGAGAATAGCAAGGAACTCACATTTTTCGCCGTCTGTTGCGATCATTCCGTGAGGTGCGCTTGAATCGTAAATAATGGAGTCGCCTTTGGTGAGTACCTTGATCTTGCCGTCGATAACGATTTTCAAGGAGCCTGAAAGAATGTAGTCATACTCCTGACCCTCGTGGACGGAAAGCGAGATAGGCTTATCCTGCTCATCTTCGGAATAGGGTGCCGTAACAAGGAACGGCTCGATTTTCTTGTCCTTGAAGAGATATGCAAGATGCTGATACTCAAAGCCTTCGCGGCGTTTAACGGGAAGACCCGTACCTTTTCTTACCACGCAGTAGCGTTTGAGCTTGGGGTTTTCGCCTGTGAGAAGCTCAATAATGTCAACACCGAAAATCTCGGCGCACTTATAAACAAATGTTACGGAAAAATCCTTTTCGCCCTTTTCGATAAGAGCGTAATCCTCCGCCGAGCAGCCTGTTTTTTCGCACATTTCCTCGGTCGTTATACCAAGAATGTCACGCAGACCCTTTAATCTTTCCGCTACTTCTTTAATGCTGTAATTCATACTTCATACTCCCTTTCAATAATATCATAAATGTCCGACGGCTTTTCTGCAATATGATCCGCACCGCCCGACAGCAATTCCTCCTTGGTTCTGAATCCCCAAAGGCAGCCGACCGCCGTTACTTCCGCATTTTTAGCGGTAAACATATCAACGTTTGAATCGCCTGCAAAGTATGTATCCTTTTTTTCTGCGCCGAGCTTTGACATTATGCTGTACACAATATCAGGCTCAGGCTTTTTGGGGATATCGGGCAAAGCACCCTGCACATAATCAAAGCTGTCACCAAAGAACTGTTTCACAAGAGACTGCGTGAACGAGTCGGACTTGTTTGAAGCAACGGCAATTTTGCAGCCGTTTTTCTTCAATGCAGTAATAAGCTCCTTGATACCGTCATAGGGACGGGTCTTGTCGGCAGAATGACTGTTATAGTATGCATCGAAAACCGATTTGACCTCTTTGATTCGTTCGGGCGTGCGTTCATTTTCGGGCAGGACACGTTCGATAAGCTTAGGAACGCCGTTTCCCACAAAATATTTAAAGCTTTCAACGGGGTGTATCGGGTATCCGAATTTTTTCAGAGCATAATTTGCCGCGTCCGCAAGGTCGTCAAGCGAGTTAATTAATGTTCCGTCAAGGTCAAAAATAACCAACTTCATAAAAACCTCCGTGTGGTACTAAACGCAAATAAAATTATAACATATTTGTATTTAAATTTCAATAACTATAACCAAAAAGAATATCTCGTTGCCAAATAATTATAAGCGAGTTGAAAGCAGCGTCGAGTACTTCGCACGAAATTCCGCAAAAGTGCCGTTGTCGAGAGCCTCGCGTATCCTTTCGGTAAGCGTGTTGTAAAAATACAGATTGTGCATGACTGCAAGCCTGCCTGCAAGCTGCTCGTTAGCCTTGAAAAGATGCCTTATATATGCGCGTGAGAAATTGCGGCAGGTCGGGCAGTCGCACTCCGGGTCAAGTGGCAGAGGGTCGGTCTCATAGCATTGATTGGTCGCGTGCATAATTCCGCTCCAGGTGAAAACCGTTGCGTGACGTGCGTTTCGGCTTGGCATTACGCAGTCGAAAAGGTCAATGCCCCTTGCAACCGCTTCAATGATGTTGGACGGCGTGCCAACACCCATAAGATAACGGATTTTATTCTTCGGCATAACAGGCTCGACAGCGTCAATTATGCGGTACATTTCCTCTGTCGGTTCGCCAACCGCAAGACCGCCGATTGCATAGCCGTCAAGGTCAAGCTTTGCGATTTCCTCCATATGATTTATACGCAGGTCCTCAAAGGTGCAGCCCTGGTTTATGCCGAAAAGCAGCTGCTTTTTGTTTATGGTATCGTGTAAAGCGTTGAGCCTTTCCATCTCATCCTTGCAGCGGTAAAGCCAGCGGGTCGTTCTTTCGCAGGAACGCTTGGAGTATTCGTGTGTGGCAGGGTTTTCCACACACTCGTCAAAAGCCATTGCAATAGTCGAGGCAAGGTTTGACTGTATCTGCATACTTTCCTCGGGTCCCATAAAAATTTTCCGTCCGTCGACATGGGAGTTGAAATAAACGCCTTCCTCCTTGATTTTGCGCAGCTTTGCAAGTGAAAACACCTGAAATCCGCCGCTGTCGGTAAGGATAGGCTTGTCCCAGTTCATAAATTTGTGCAGACCGCCCATTTCCTTAATAACTCTGTCGGAGGGGCGGACGTGCAGATGATATGTGTTGCAAAGCTCAACCTGACATTTCAGCTCTTTAAGGTCAAGAGAGGATACTCCGCCCTTTATCGCCGCCGCCGTGCCCACATTCATAAAGCAGGGCGTCTGAAATGTTCCGTGAACGGTCTCAAACTGCCCCCTGCGAGCCTTGCCCTCTTGTTTCAGTAAAGTATACATACAATTCTCCTTATTTCATCTGATAAAATTCACCGTTGTCGCGGTCTCGGTACTCGTGCTTTTCATAGTAACCGATAAGCACGCCGTCATCATCTCTGAGTGCGACCATGTAAACATCTTTGTTTTCCTTTTCATTATAAAAGGTGTACACCCTGTTATTTTCGGCGCTTGCTCTGAACCACTCCACAACCTGTCTGATTTTTTCGTTGGACTCCTCATTGTGGCAGTCAAGCAGCGAACTGCCTATAAGAGCGCTGCCTCCGCGCTTTTTGTACCTTTCGACAGCAGAGGGATTCATATAAACTATTTCATGGTCAAGGCTGCATAAAACTATCGGCGCATAATCAGAGTCAAGAACGCTTTTGAAAAGCAGTGAAAGCTCCATAATAAAATCTCTCCCATACAGTCAATTGTGCTATCATAATGTATAAATTATATCATATCCATAATTCCATTTCTCCCGAATCACGAAAATCTAATTTTTCATACAAATGCCGTCCTGCTTTTGATGGCTTTAATTTTATATTATGAACACCTTTATCACGCAACCAATTTATTAGTTCTTTCATTATTTTTGAAGAATAACCATTTCTTCTTTTTTCCGGAATACAATATACATCAATAATATATCCATACATTGGAGTTTTAAAGAAACAGAACGGAACATCTTCCTTAATTACTGCACCACCAATTGCAATTACTTTTTCGTTTTCATATACCAAATAATGACAACATTTTTCTTCTTGATATAATTCCTTATATTTTTCAAATATCTTTTCCTCAGCATTATCTTGTAATAGAGCTATTGAACCTACTTCTTTAAACATATCCATTTTCATATTTACTACAAGAGATAAATCTTTGATTTCAGCTTTTTTTATTTCCATTGTAATATACTCCATTCAAACTACTTACGATAATCAAAACATTCGATGTATTGTTTTTTTCAGCTTATTTATATATTTGTACATTATACCATATTTATATGTAAAAATCAACCGCCAATCAAGGCATAGTTTTTAAATAAATTGCAACTTTCATATTTTCAAAATGACGGTTGCAAACCGCCTTCCGCACATCATAATTCCGCCTGCATATTATAATATGCAAGCATAAGCCTTGCATACGAAAGGAGAAGTTACATGAGAGAGTACTACAACACACCTAAGTGCAGCGCACAAGGTCTGGTAGTTCCCGAGGGCAAATTTCCGTCGGAGACGCCTCTGGCAATGGCATATATACCTTGGCAGGAATGGGAGGATACCTATCCCGAAGATACGGCAATGGATATCGGCACAATATTCCCGTCGCTTGATTATCCGTTCTGCGGAAAGGAGGGCAGGATGAAGTATGGAAAACAGTAGAAAACAGCTTATGTCAAAAATCCAGATGTACGAGTTTTATTTGTATGAGCTTAACCTCTATCTGGACTCGCACCCGACCTGCCAAAGAGGACTGCAGGCATTCAGAAAATACAAAAGGCTGCATGATGACGCGGTAAAATCTTACAATATGTATTACGGTCCCATTACGGCGGTGCAGTCCGATTGTGACAACATTTTTGAGTGGGTCAAGGGTCCGTGGCCATGGGAAAAGGAGGATAACTGAGTATGTGGATCTATGAGAAAAAACTCCAGTATCCGGTACGAATAAAGAATACAAACCCTGCTTTGGCAAAGATAATTATCACACAGCTCGGCGGTGCAGACTGTTTAAAGATATAATAAATTACAACTTAATATATTCACAAAAAATCCAAGGCAAAGAATACCTTCCTTGCCTTGGTAAAATCATAATTCATTTATCGTTGTAATAATTGTGTCCTCATGGTCTCCGCCTACGAAGATGGGTGCGGTCCATTTTAAAATGAGTTTCTTTGTGTTGTCTCTGTCACTTCCTGTCCAATAATGGTGCCAATGGCCGCGACGGGTATGCGGACGCTTGGGGCTTCCCGTTCCTGCGGAATATTCGGCAGGTGTAGCCGCATCGTGAGAAGCTTCACGCGCTTTTTTCACTTTCGATGCGAATTTAACGCCCACGTCCCACGTTCTGATTTCTCGAAAGACGTCTTTCGGTGGTGTTCCGGGTGCAGGCTTGCGTGTGTACGGCTTGGTTTTGGGACTTTCCTCTACTTCCGCGTTATCAGCGCAGATGTAGAGAACAAGCTGAATGAGCTTGCTGACGATTGGCGTTAAAAAATCATACACCTCGTCAGAATTCAATGGGACAGCATATTCCATATGCTTTAACTTCACATTTCCTTTGATGATTTCCGCCCCTCGCCTTATTCCGTCCCCGATGGTCGCCCCCGGGAACAGGTGCAGCCAAAAATTCAAAATATCAAAATGCGGCTCGCCGTTGCCCTTGTTTTGGTCGTCAATCACACAAAACCGCAATTCAAATTCCATGGTTTTCATGTCCTGCTCCCAAAACACGAAAAATCCGCTGCCCGGTTCTGTCGTAATAAAAATGCACTGATAGGGCATACAGCGCAGGATATCATTTGGAATGACGATATCCTCGTCCGCCTGCGCGAATAGTGTTTCCACCAATTCGGGCGAAAAAGAATAAATCTCCTTGTATTGTCGCCACGAGGCAAGGGCGGCATATAAGCAGCTGACGTTTGTATCCATTGAATTATATTTTGAACGAAGTATTTCATTAGTTCCCGTCAGCGGAATGTAAACTAAATCGTCCCAATCGGGGAGATTTTTGCCTTTGCCGTCTCGGACGTGCTCCACCCACCGCCAACACCCGGGATAGCTTTGCTCAAAATCCTTAAGAAGAATCATTGGAATAGGTAGTTTGTCGGGCTTACGTTTCATTTGCACCATCCTCCTTGGGCGGCACCTCCGAGTCGAGGTATAGATCAATCAGCTTACCTGTGATTTCAGGATCCTTCGGATCTATTCCCGTTGCCCACCGCTGGGCGCTGCGCAAGGATACCCCCATAAGGTCAGCAATTTCCTGCTGGGTATATTTCTTACACAGCAATTCCATGATGAATTTAATCGAAATATGCCTGCTGAATTTCTGCATATACATCATGACCATGCAGTTTTCTTCATCATCCAGCATAGTGACGTGTTCCAAAGATTTAGTGCTGTCGATATGATTTGCGGCATTTTGAACGAATAGAAAATCCAATTTATTTTGGAAGAAACCATTTCTTACTGCACGAAGTTGCATTTGAGCAAATGTCTGCATAAAAAATCCGCGATAATTCGTAAGATAATCCTGTGAACGGGTGTACTGACTGAATATGCCTATGCACATCGCAATTAATTTGTAATCGTTGTTCATAATATTACCCCTTTCTTACATGAATTAAGAATTGATTTGTCTAAGAATTCTTGACTCTGGGTGCGGTTTCAACTCATACTCAGACTCGGATTTTCTAACGTCCTCAACGGTTTTTACAGTTATTACCTCACCATCAATATTAAACTCCTTTATTTTTTCGGTGATTATAACGTTATCCACCTTTTCTATCCATTCTTTGTGAATTTTACCTATTAAATTTATTAATGTATATCCGTCTAATTTTATGTCCGCCATTATTTGTTCTACTGTTCTTTTCTCTTGGTCAAAAATTTCTTTGTTGGGTATTTTGGTCCATTCGATGTAATCGTCTAAGGCTTTCACGCTTGAAAAATAATTTTTTCCCATATTAATTCTCCTTTTTGCTTCTATTTTCGATTATTTCCATACAAATTCCGCCGTAATCGGTGCAATAATCAATGATTTTGGCAGCGTCGGTCATCTTTAACAGCGTTGCGCCCTCTTCCAGAACAACAGCCTTTGCCATGTCCGAAACCCTTGTAAGACAATAATGTTCAAGACATTCATCAATTTTAGCCGCAAACGGGTCGTTTTCTTTGAGAACATCAATCTTGCCGTCTATTCTCTTGAAAAACATTTCAACCCTCTTGTTCAGTTCGTTGAAACGAAGCCGTTCTGCATACTGTATCTGCTTTTCACTTTTTCCCGTAATGTCCGGGACTTCCAACTCGAAAGTGCAGTCACAATACTTACTCTCGCGCTCTTTCAGTGCCTTGACCCATTCCTTGCCTTTTTCTCTTTCCGCCGCTTCATACAACGATTGACTGTGTACTCTGCGAAATCCCAATTCGATTTTACCCATATTTTCACTTCCTTTCAAAAACTCCACCTGCGCCCGAAGTGGGCGCAACGCTCGGGGCTTAAGAAACTTTTTAACGCCGCCCCGACGGCTAATTATTAATCTTCATAATAAATGTTTTCTGCTTTTCCTTTTTCCTCATTTATGCGTGCTGCGGAAACAACCTTGCCGCTCTTGCTTCTTACGATGCATTCATCTGCAATGTAGCTGTCCAGATGTCTTTTGCTATCTCTGCTGTCGCTATCAAAAACGACGTCCTGAATGCTTGCGCCCGAAATTGTTACGATGTACTTTTTCATAAAAAAACCGCCTTTCAAATCTTGACAAGCGGTGTAATCTATGCTATGATGTTCGTAGCAGCCGCTTGTCGGTTGTTATCCCGGAACGCTTCGGTCGCCAAACTTTCAGCGTTTCGGGGCTTTCTTTTTGTGGAGGTCTTTGTCCCTCCCTCTGGTATTATAATACCACACAATACGACACTTGTCAATGCCAAATGTCGTATTTTTATAACTTTGTGACATTTAACAATATCAAGTGTCGTATTTGTGCATATTTAACATACACGATAAACGCAAATCCCCCTCCCACAGAAGAACCGCAGGAGGGGGATTTTTTACTTGTCCTTATTTTTCAACTGCTCCAGCACCTCAATCAGTTTGTCCGGGTACGGCACACCCAACGCGCTGGTATTTTCCAACAACGATATGACCTCATTTGCCGCATAGAAAATAATCGTAACATTCCGCAGCGCCGCGCCGCCGCCGATGATCTGCGCGTCAAGAATGTGTGCCACAGCAACCACTATCAGCATCAGCACCTTTTTCGCAATGCCCTTCGCGCCGACCTCGGACGATAACCGCTTCTGCACCGTCGCCACAATAACGCCCGTTATGTAATCAGCAACAATCAGCACCAACAGCGCCTTGAAAATTCCATCAAACTCGCCAATTAAAAATCCAGCCACGCCGATAAGCCCCCCCGTTATTGTTTTAATGATGTTTTCCTGCATAACCAACCCTCCTCACAATTTCACAACATACTTGTTGCCCAAAGAAATCCACCCCGCACCCGATTTCAGCCGTCCCCATTCGATTTTCCCAACCATAGCAGTATTGACGATAGTATAAATGCCGCCGTCGGTTATTACCCCCACGACCTTGGACTGCGTTCCAGGTGCAGAACGAATATTCAGCGCCACGTCCAAAACGCGCACCTTAAACCCGTCCGCAGGCTTTTCTACGACCTCAACCGCCTTTCCACCAAGTTCCACAATATACGCATTCACTTGCGCCTTAAACCTCTGCCAATCGGGAATTATGTAATACGGGCAGGTTTTGTACGTGTGGGGCATGGTACACAGCTTGTCCGCATCGCCCGTCTTTCCGTCCTTGGTGTGCAGCCAATAGGTGTGGGTGCGTAAATCATTCGCCGTCAGCCCGTATTTGTGCAGGATATACGCCGCCAGCCGTGCCGCATTGTCACGCGCCTTAACGTTCTCCTCGCCGTCCTTACCCGACATAATGCATTCAATTGCTATCGTCTGCATATTGCCCGGACCCGACCCGTCCGCACACGTCCAATTGCACCGCTCCAACTCCAAATTCTGCCACGCGCATAAATCATCCACATAGAAATGTGTCCGCACCGTCCGCATATTGCCGTTCACCGTCGCACGGGTGTACTGCTCCCCATCGTCCTCCACACGCGGCAAATCTTCCGTGTTGTGAATGGTCACCGCAATCAGCGGCTTTTTCCGCATGGGAGGCAGCGTAATACCGTTCGGGTTATGGTCTGCCAATAGGTACCTGCACACCTTCACCCCGTTCATGCAGGACACAAAATCCGCTTTCAGCATAAAATCATTCCTCCGTTACCTCGGTATCGGCAGAATCTTCAACCGTCTCAGCCTGTTCCGCCTTTGCAGCTTCCTCGGCGGCGAGCCGTTCAGCCTCCAGCCGTGCGTTCTTTTCGTCAATTTTAGCCTGGATTTCAGCCAAATCCACCTCTGTCAGCACGCCTTTTTCAAACCATCCTGCCGCATTCAAGATAATCTGATAATCAGCCATTTTGCTGATAGCCGCAATAAACCCGTTTTTGATAAAATTTCCAAGATTAAACATAATAAATTCCTCCTTATACATTGCCGCCAAGGCTAAGCACGGCGGATTTTAATTCGTCGATTTGTTTCTGCATACCCACCGTAATGGGTACAACGTATTCCGACAGCATTTTGTTCGTGCAGTATTTAACGTCCATATCAGCGCCGCTGTCATTAGAAATATTCGTCACACCTTCAAACGTCCGCAACACATTTAACGCTGTCATTTCAGCGGCTGTCAGTTCGATTTCCTGCGGTTTGTTCAGCTGATATACGACAGTAACAGGGTTTTCGGCAAGATGGGCAATCCAATCGTTAATTGTTGATATTGTTGCATGGTTTTCGTCGTAAATCGTCAAATATCCTGCGGTATGG
>JAGAUA010000015.1 GCA_017847885.1 Oscillospiraceae bacterium | reverse complement strand
TTTTCAAGAAATTCTTTTTTGCTTGTTTTGGCTTGCGCCAGTTCATCGCTTATAAGCGAGAATGTTAGTTGTTTATTCATACCTATATTATACCATTTTTCTTGCCATTTTTCAATGGTTTGTGCGGTATTGCCTTAAAAGTCAATCGCGTTTAGTGCGAAACATAAATCTTTTGCCGAAAGGATTGCTTTTTTTCGGCATTTATGCTAAACTCTAACCGTCGGAAACGTTACCGATAACGTTTCCGAAACAACCGATACAGTTTCATACTAAACACAAATTAAAAAATGTACAAAAAATCGAGCATAATCTTGCGTATATGGATTATGCGAAGATTTTTTGTCTACAGTTTTATTGGTGTTTAGTATCAGAAGGTGGTGGAGATTTTTTGACAATAAAGGACATCGCCAGAATATCGGGCTGTGCCGTAAGCACAGTTTCAAGAGCGCTGAACGATCACCCCGATATCAATGCTGAAACCAAGGAGCGCATATGCAGGATAGCAAAAGAGAATAATTACAGCCCCAACCGCAACGCAAAGCTTTTAAAGCAGTCCTCGGGAAAGAGTATGCTTATCGTGGTCAAGGGCAGCGCAAATCTGTTTTTCACTCCGATACTTGAGCAGATACAGCTTTTTGCAGCGAAAAAAAGATTGTCTGTCACCGTCAGCTATATCAAGGAAAACGACGATGAGGTTCTGGAGGCTGTGCGTATCTGCGACGAGCAAAAGCCCGTAGGCATAATTTTTCTCGGCGGAGATGTGCGGAACTTCCGCAGCGGATTTGAGCTTATTCACATTCCCTGCGTTCTTTGCTCGGCTTATGCCGGCGAGTTGGGATTTTCAAATCTTTCCTCGGTCTGCATAGACGACTTTTCCTGCGGCAAAGCGGCAGCCGACAAGCTATATGCGCTGGGTCACCGCAAGGTGGGCATTTTAAGCGGCGACTACAAATCATCGGGACCCTTTGAGGAACGGTTCAGGGGGATATGCACATCTCTTTGCGGATACGTAATTTCAGACGCCGAAGACTTCACGGAGATATGCGAGTTTTCCTTTAAGTCGGCATATGAAAATGCACGGAAGCTTATTGCAAAGCACAGCGATATGACCGCGGTCATTGCCATGTCGGATATACTCGCCATAGGCGCTGCACGGGCATTCGGCGATATGGGCATGAAAATCCCCGATGACATTTCCGTGATAGGCTTTGACGGGCTGGAGCTTGCGGCTTTTTATACCCCTCGGATAACGACCTTTCATCAGCCTGCCGATAAGCTTGCCGAGATAGCTGTAAAAATGCTTATTGATATGACAGAGCATAATGCCGACGCGGCGCATATCCTGCTGGACGCGGATTTCGTCGGCGGCGAAACCATAAAGGAAAGAAGGGTCTTATGAGAAAAAGCGGTATTTTATTTCACATTGCAAGCCTGCCCAACGATTACGGCATAGGAACTATGGGCAAAGAAGCATACGACTTTGCGGATTACCTTGAGGAATGTGGTCAGTCTATCTGGCAGCTACTCCCCTTGTCCCCCACAAGCTTCGGAGACTCGCCCTATCAGAGCTTTTCGATTTTTGCAGGCAATCCGTATTTTATCAGCCTCGACACGCTGGCGGAGGAAGGCTTGCTGAAAAAGGAAGAGTATGCCGATATAAAATGGCGCGAAAGCGAGCGGTATATCGACTACGGCACGATTTACGATAATATTTACATCGTTCTGAAAAAAGCCTATCTGCGGTTTATAAAAAATGATGCTATGAAAAAGTCCCTTGAGCAGTTTGCGGAGAATGAGCCGTGGGTGGAGGACTACGCGCTGTTTATGGCGCTGAAAAGCGTAAACGGCGGCAGACCTTGGAACGAATGGGAAGAGCCTTTGCGTATGCGTGATGAAGCTGCCCTGAAAAAGGCGCGCGAGCAGTATGCCGAGGAGATAGACTTTCAGTGCTTTATGCAGTTTAAGTTCTCCGAACAATGGGAACGGCTGAAAGCATACGCCAACGAAAAGGGCATAAAAATAATCGGCGATATCCCAATTTACTGCGCTTATGACAGCTGCGATGTTTGGTGCAAGCCGGAACTTTTTGAGCTTGACGAAAACAGAGTCCCCGTTGTTGTTGCAGGCTTTCCCCCCGACTGCTTTTCCGCGGACGGTCAGCTTTGGGGCAATCCCATTTATAACTGGCAGCGCATGAAGGAAGAAAGCTTCGACTGGTGGGCAGAGCGTATCGCCTATGCAAAAAAGCTTTACGATATAGTAAGGATTGACCACTTTATCGGCTTTGAACGATACTATGCAATACCCTACGGCGACACTACGGCGAGAAACGGCGAATGGAGGCAGGGACCTTCCTATGAGCTTTTCAGCGAGATAATCAGCCGCACAGGCAAGGGCAATATTATTGCGGAGGACTTGGGTATCGTTACTCCTGCGGTGCGCAGGCTTCTGAAAAAGACAGGTTATCCGGGAATGAAGGTGCTGCAGTTTGCCTTTGACCCAAGCGGAAAAAGCGAATATATGCCGCAGAATTACAGCAGCAGTAATTGCGTGGTCTACACATCGACCCACGACAGCGATACCGTCGCAGGCTGGGTAAGCCACAATAAAAGGGGCAGGTTCTGCCGTGAATATCTGGGCGTCAGACGAAATTCCGACATTCCTCACGCAATGATACGTCTTGCGTGGCAGAGTACAGCCGATATTGCCATGACGACTATTCAGGAAATGTGCGGCTATGGCAGCGAAGCGCGTATCAACGTCCCCTCGACTATCGGTAACAACTGGAGATGGCGTGCTGTAAAATCGGACTTTTCAGCCGAAAATGCAGCTATGCTAAAACGTCTTACCGAAATATGCAACAGAAAGGAAAAGTAAGCTATGAAAATTGAAAACCTTCAGGAAAAAATCAGAGCCGAGCTTGAAAAAAACTGCGGCAGCACCGAAGGCTTTACCCCCGAACAGCTTCACAACGGCGTTTCCTCGGCTGTGATGAACGAGCTTCGCCCCGTGTGGGAGAAAAGCAGGGCGGCACATGACGGTGCAAGAAAAGCAAGCTATCTGTCCATGGAATTTCTGGTGGGCAGAGCGGTCTACAACAATATGCTTTGTCTCGGTATCACCGAGGACGTTTCGGCTGCGCTTAAGGCTATGGGCGCAGATATCAACGATATGGAGGAAATCGAGGACGCGGCTCTCGGCAACGGCGGTCTCGGACGTCTCGCTGCCTGCTTTCTTGACAGCGCCGCATCGCTTTCCCTTCCCCTTGACGGATACGGTATCCGCTACAAATACGGACTTTTCAAGCAGAGCATCGAAAACGGATTTCAGTGCGAGACCGCCGATGACTGGTCCCGTTTCGGCGACCCTTGGAGCGTAAGACGTGACAGCGAAGCCGTTACCGTTCATTTTGCTGATTTCGATGTGAAGGCTGTACCCTATGATTACCCCGTCATCGGATATAACTGCGATAACATCGGTACGCTGCGCTTGTGGCAGGCTGAGACCGACAATGAATTTGATTTTCAGCTGTTCAATAACGGTAAATTCTCCGAAGCAAGTGAGCTGAAACGCCGTGCAGAGGACATCTCAAGGGTGCTTTACCCCAACGATGAGACCGACGAGGGCAAGAAGCTTCGTCTGCGGCAGGAATACTTTTTCAGCGCAGCAGCAGTTGCAGACCTTATGAGAAAGCACCGCAGACTGTTCGGAAGCATGGAAAGCTTTGCCGAATATAACGTTATCCAGCTTAACGATACTCACCCTGTTATTGCAGTTCCCGAGCTTATCCGCAAGCTTATGAACGAGGAAGGATACTCCTTCGAAAAAGCCTTTGAGACCGCAGAAAAGGTGTTCTGCTACACAAACCACACCATAATGGCAGAGGCTCTCGAAAAGTGGAATATCCGCCTTATCAAGGAGATACTCCCCGATATATACAGCATTATCATCATGATAAACGAGCGCTTCCACTCCGAGACCATACGCAAAAACATCTCCGCAGAAAGCAGAGACAATATGCGTATCATCAACGGCGATACCGTACATATGGCAAATATGGCAGTGTATGCTTCGTCCTATGTAAACGGCGTTGCAAGGATACATACCGAGCTGCTGAAATCCACCGTGTTAAAGGACTGGTATGAGCTTTACCTCGAGCGCTTCTGCAACAAGACCAACGGCATTACCCAGAGAAGATGGCTTGCGCTTTGCAATCCCGAGCTTTCGGCGCTTATCACCGAGCTGCTTGGCACGGATAGCTGGATAACCAACCTTGACCGCCTTGCCGAGCTGAAAAAGTATGCCGACGACGAAAAGGTGCTGAACAGATTTATCGAGATAAAATCCGCAAACAAGCGCCGCCTTGCAAAGTATATTTTCGAAAACGAGCATATCGAGCTTGACCCCGATATGATATTCGACATTCAGATAAAGCGTCTGCACGAATACAAGCGTCAGCTTATGAACGCTCTTTCCATACTGTATCTTTACTTTGAGATAAAAGAGGGCAGGGTTAAGGATATCGTGCCTACAGCGTATATATTCGGCGCAAAGGCTGCTCCCGGATATTACCGCGCAAAGGGCATAATCAAGCTTATCGGAGAGGTAGGAAAGCTTGTCAATTCCGACCCCGATACCAAGGACCTTATCAAGGTGGTATTCGTAAGCAATTACTGCGTTACCTATGCAGAAAAGCTGGTTGCCGCCGCAGATGTTTCGGAGCAGATATCCATGGCAGGCACGGAGGCTTCCGGCACGGGCAACATGAAGCTTATGCTCAACGGCGCAGTAACGCTGGGCACGCTTGACGGTGCAAACGTTGAGATAGCCGAGGAAGCAGGCGCGGAAAACAACTATATTTTCGGTGCAACGGTAGAGGAGCTTGAAAAGCTGCTTCCCGAATATGACGCTCGTGCTGCGGCGGAAAACGACCCCAAGCTCAAGCGTGTGCTGAACGCTCTTATCGACGGCACCCTCGACGACGGCGGCACAGGTATGTTCAGAGAGCTTTACTTCTCCCTTATGGACGGCGCAAGCTGGCACAAGCCCGATAATTACTACGTTATCGGCGACCTCAAAAGCTATGTTGACGCAAAGCTTAAGGTAAATTCCGACTACAAGGATAGTCTGACTTTTGCAAAGAAATGCTGGCTCAATATGTGCAGCGCAGGCAAGTTCAGCTCCGACAGAACAATTGCCGAATATGCCGAAGAAATATGGAAAATCAAGAAAATATAGTCATTTTAAATAATTGCAGGTTTGGGTATTTGTTGATAGTTACAAATCTACAAAAAAGATTATTTTTTCGAAAAAAAATTAGTAAAATCGCTTGACAAACCTAAAGGGCGATGATATACTACAAGTAGAGTTTCGAAACAAAATAAAAGTATCGAAACAAATTGATAACGTGAATAAAATTTTATTATATGGAGGTAATTTCTATGAAAACATCAAAAATCATCAGTATGATCGCAACCCTTGCTCTCACAGGAACACTCTTTGCAGGCTGCTCAAATACAGGCGACGCAGGTAATGCAGGTGCGGGCGGCAATGCAGCAAATGCAGCGTCAGGCGGAAGCGATACGGTAACACTTACTGTCTGGGGCTCTCAGGAGGGACAGCCTTATCTCGAAAGAATGTGTGAATCCTTTGCGGCAGCAAATCCCGACAAGAATTACGTTTTCAACTATGGCGTAGTCAGCGAGGCTGACGCAAAGAAGGAGGTCCTCAAGGACATTTCTGCCGCAGCTGATGTTTTTGGCTTTGCATCCGATCAGACAGGAGAACTTGTTTCCGCCGGCGCTCTTTACAGAATTACTAAGAACAAGGATCAGGTAGTGGCAGAAAACACCGAGCCTTCAATCAAGGCTGCAACCGTTGACGGAGAGCTTTACGGCTATCCTTATGTTTCCGATACATACTTCATGTATTATGACAAGTCCAAATTTACCGAAGAAGAGGTTCTTTCACTTGATACAATGCTTGCAAAGGATATTGAGGGAATATCAACAAACTTTGCGTTCGATACCGATAACGGCTGGTATCAGTCGGCATTCTTCTTCGGCGCAGGCTGCAAGCTTTTCGGCGATGACGGCACAGACCCCACAAAGTGCGACTTCAACAACGACAGAGGCTTCCTCGTAGGCGAGTACCTTATCGACCTTGTTAAGAATCCTAAATATGGAGCAAACTTCGATGACAGCCTTATTAAAGCGGGTTTTGCCGATGGTTCGATCGCAGCGGCTGTAACAGGTACATGGAATGCTACAGAGATACAGAAATCCCTCGGCGATAACTATGCAGCAACAAAACTTCCCAGCATTACTCTTTCCAACGGCGAAAGCGTTCAGCTTGGCGGTATGGCAAACTTTAAGATCATGGGCGTAAATTCCGAGACAAAGAATCCTCTTGACGCAATGGCTCTTGCTGAATGGATCGCAAGCTATGATAATCAGGTCATAAACTTTGAAGAACGTTCGCTGGCTCCTACAAATGTAAAGCTTACTGCGGATACTGAAAAGCTCAACTCCAATATTGCAGTAGCCGCTCTTGCACAGCAGGCTCAGTACGCAACAGTTCAGACCTCCATTCCTCAGGCAGGCAACTACTGGACTCCCGCAGAGGCATTCGGTCAGGACATCATCGCAGGCAATATCACAAAGGATAACCTCCAGGAAAAGCTTGATAAATATGTAGAATCCGTTCTTTCTGCTCTTGCAAGCTGATAAAAACAATAACTTGGTGTTTTCTCCTTAATCAAAGTCTGTTATCCGCAGACAGCACTGCGGATAACAGCTTTAAACAAGTATCCTGCGGCTTCGGGATATTTGTTTAAAGCTGTATCGGGGCTTTATCAATCGAAATAAATTAATATGGAGGGATCGGTATGACTCAGTCGGAATATTTCCTTTTACCGTGGTATGCAAAGATATTTAAAACGGTCGTAAATGGAATAAAATCATTTATATTGGGAATAGTGAATTTCTTTAAAAATCTACCGAAAAATGTTTCGGCATTTTTCAGAAAATTGGGCAGCGGATTTAAGAATTTCGGAAGGACCTTTGCCCAAGGCGGCCTGCGCACAAAGCTGTCCTACTTTATAATGGGCGCAGGAAATCTTTTCAGAGGACAGATTATAAGAGGTCTGCTTTTCCTTGCGTCGGAAGCAGCGTACATATGGTATATGGTAAAAAGCGGAGCAGCCTGCATCGCAGGTCTGAGAACGCTTGGAACGGTACAGCGCGGCTGGTATTTCGATGAAGAGCTTGGCATCGACGTTATGCGCGAAAACGGCGACAACTCAATGCTCATACTGCTTTACGGAATACTTGCATTATTTATTACCGCCGTATTTATTGTGCTTTATCTGAACAATATCTCCTCTGCTGCGGAAGCGGAAAAGCTTTCAAAGGCAGGCGCAAAGCTTCCCAAATTCAAGGACGACCTTGCAGCGCTGCTTGACGGCAAGTTCCACAAAACGCTCCTTACATTCCCGATAGCAGGCATTCTGGTATTCACGATCATTCCTCTTATCTACATGATACTCCTTGCCTTCACCAACTACGACAAGGACCACCAAGTCCCCGCAAACCTTTTTACATGGGTGGGACTTGACAACTTCAAAACCATGCTCGGAGCAAATTCCGTGCTTTCCCAGACCTTCTGGCCTGTTCTCGGCTGGACGCTTATATGGGCGGTATTTGCAACCTTCCTTAACTACGTTCTGGGAATTGTCCTTGCAATGCTCATAAACAAAAAGGGCATAAAATTCAAAGCGTTTTACAGAACGCTGTTCGTTCTTGCAATAGCAGTTCCCCAGTTTGTTTCCCTGCTTGTAATGAAGAATATGCTTGCGGAGGCAGGCCCCGTAAACGTCCTGCTTATGGAGCTTAACTTGATCGACAGCCCCCTCCCCTTCTTCACAGACCCCACATGGGCAAGAGTAACGGTCATTCTCGTAAACCTCTGGATAGGTATCCCCTACACCATGCTGATAACCTCGGGTATCCTTATGAATATCCCCGAAGACCTCTATGAGGCAGCAAGGATAGACGGCGCTTCTCCCTTTGTAATGTTCACAAAGATAACAATGCCCTATGTCCTTTTCGTAACAACACCCTACCTCATCACACAGTTCATCGGAAACATCAACAACTTTAACGTTATCTACTTCCTTACAGGCGGTACTCCCGCAACCCTCGACTACTATCAGGCAGGAAAGACCGACCTGCTCGTTACATGGCTCTATAAGCTCACGGTTAATTCCAGAGACTATTGCTATGCGTCCACGATCGGTATCCTCGTGTTTATTATCTGCTCGGTCATCTCGCTAATAACCTTCCGCAATTCTCAGTCTTATAATAATGAGGAGGCGTTCCAGTAATGTTATATCCTAACAAATCATACAAGGCTCAGCAGAAATTTGTAAACGGCTTTATCCAAGTGCTGCTTACCGTGTTGGGCATAATCTGGATACTGCCTTTGTGCTGGGTAATACTCACATCCTTCCGCGCAGAGCCGGGCTCATACACCAGCTACTTCTGGCCCAAGGGCTTTACCGTAAATAATTACGTAAACCTTATAACCAAGGACCAGCAGTTCCACTTTACAAAATGGTTTTTCAACACTCTGCTTGTGTCGGTAATCTCCTGCGTCGGCTCAACCCTTATCGTGCTTGCGGTATCCTTTACGCTCAGCCGTCTGCGCTTTAAAATGAGAAAGCCGCTGATGAATGTTGCTCTTATCCTCGGAATGTTCCCAGGCTTTATGTCAATGATAGCAGTATACTATATCCTCAAGGGAATGAACCTTCTGAGCAATCCCCTTGTCTGCCTTACACTTGTTTACATTGCAGGCGCAGGACTTCAATACTACATTGCAAAGGGATTTTTCGATACTATCCCCAAAACTCTTGACGAAGCTGCATATCTTGACGGTGCAACAAGGTCTCAGGTATTTTTCAAAATAACACTTCCCCTTTCAAAGCCCATTATTGTTTATACTATCCTCACCACCTTTATGGCACCGTGGATAGACTACATCTTCCCCAGCATTATCTGCGGCTCAAATTATGAAAGCTATACCGTTGCGCTGGGAATGTTTAAAATGCTGGAAAGAGAATTCATCGGAACGTATTATACCCAGTTTGCAGCAGGTGCGGTGCTTGTATCCATTCCTATCGCGGCACTGTTTATTTCAATGCAGAAATACTATGTTGAGGGTGTTACAGGCGGCGCTGTAAAGGGCTGATGTATATTGTCTTTTTTCGGCTAATGTGATATAATTGGTAAGGGAGTGATAAGAATTGGGCAAGAGAGTTACGATACAGGATATTGCCGATAAAATGAAGCTGTCCAAAAGCACCGTTTCCAAGGCAATCTCGGGCGCAACGGACATCAGCGAGGAGACCCGTGAAAGCATAATGAGATGCGCCGCCGAAATGGGGTATTATATCAGCCCCGAACGTATGCTGAGAAAGAAGAACGTGGCTGTTCTCGTGTATGCTATCCATTACGGCACAAGCAGCCAGTTCGGCTATGAGATAATAGCAGGCATCCAAGCTGCTGCCGTTGAGAACAATATCGGTCTGAATATAATTTCTGTCACCGAGGACCAGGTCAATACGGGAAATTACGACCACCTTGTCATTGACAACGGATATGAGGGAATATTCTTCCTTGGCTTCAGACCGCATATTGATTTCATTGAGCGCAACAAGGGACATAATCTCCCCATGGTCGTGCTGGATAACTATATTGAAAATCCCCTTGTTTCGAGAGTAGGCTGTGACAGCGCCGACGGTATATCCCAGATAGTAAAATATCTTTACCGCAAAGGGCACCGTAAAATCGGATTTCTCGGAGGAGAAGCGGACAGCATCGTTACCGTGGAGCGAAAGAACGCTTTTCTGAGCAATATGACAGAGCTGGGGCTGACTGCTCCCGACAGCGTTGTGAAGTGCGGTCATTTCTCCGGAAGAGGAATGAAAAAGCTAACTCTCGATATTGCCAAGGAGGGCGTCACAGCTATCGTGTGTATAAGCGACGTTATCGCCACGGCGGCTGTAAAGGAGCTTGTAAAGGCAGGCTACCGCGTTCCGCAGGATATCAGCGTCACAGGCTATGACAATCTTCCCGCTGCGGAATATTGCTCACCCTCTCTCACAACGGTAAATCAAAACAGGATCCACATCGGCAAAGCGGCATTTTATACAATGATGCAGATCAAAAACGGAATACAGATCAGCTCGGTACAGCTTCATACAAGCCTTGTAGAGCGTGAATCGGTAGCTGATATAAATGACAGGAGCTGATAAAGCCCGTTACGATGAAGAGATAACAAACAGCCGAACTGCAATAGCAGCTCGGCTGTTTTGTGGTTATTGAAATTTACGTCTTACTTGCTTACTCTTCTGCGCTTAGCAATTGTCATTCCGATAACTGCTGCGGAAATTATAAAGGTGATAGCAAGCGTGATGTCCTTTTCTGTTACTTCAAGGATGTCGTTTGCTACGACATCACCTGCGCCCGAGGATACGTCCTCAATAGTATTGGTCTCGGAATATCCGCAGACTGTGCAGGTGTGCTTTTTAATGCCGTCCTCTGTCTCGGTGGGTTCCTTAACGATTTCCCAATCGCCGAATGTGTGCGCGCCCTTGTCGTTAACACCGCCGCAGTTACATCTCTGCCAGTGAGAGGTGCTGTCGTTTTTCCAAACATAGTTGTGGGTGTGCTTGTTCGAAGAAGATTCAGATGAACCGGGTGCGGACGGAATTGACGGGCTGCCTATTGCATAGTCCGTGTAAGCGATAGCATAGCTGGAGAATCTGTCTGTCTCAAAGGTGAACTTCTTTGATGCGACATCAAAACTGCCGTCAAGAGTGTCAGCAACTCCCTCATGGACACGGATAATGTAATATTTTCTTACAACATTGCTGTTTTTGTTGATAAGGCTTTCGGGCATTTCAAATACTATCCGAATAGGAGCCTTTGTGTTTGTGACCTTCGTAGGCTCACTGCCGCCGACTTTCTTGAACAGTGAAACATCGATAAGCATACCCTGCTTCATGTTATTCACGCTGTTGATTTTTTCCTCGATAAGAGCCTTGTCCGCTTCGGGCATAGTCTCCGACGCGTCTGTTACGTCAACAACTTCAAGGTAGATCTTAAGGTCTTCGCCTTCCTGAATTGCGATATACTCCTCGGGTTCGAGGGGGATATTCTCGGCAACGTCCTCGATATCGTCGAGAGCAGCGCCGCCTGCGTTGTCGTCGGGAGTAATGTCAACAACGTTTCCGTTGTCGTTATCCTTGTCTGTATCAACAAGCTTGTCGATTACCTTTGTTTCCTTTTCGCCGCACTCGCAGACTCTTTCAAGGAGTCCCTCTTCTGTTGTGGTTGCTTCCTTTACAATAGTCCACTCGCCGAATTTGTGAGTGTGGGGCTTATCGGGGTCGGGGCAATCCTCTGTAGGAGTTGTGGAGTATATCTCCAAAACGCCGTCATTCTCTCCGTCAACAGTACATCTCCATGTGCCGCCGCAGAGAATATCTCCGTCGCCATCAGCATTAGCTTGGTATTTTGATTTCAGAGTAATAATGCTTCCGTAAGCAAGTTCTTCTTCATAATAATATCCATATTTTGCAATTTCTTCTTCGCTAATACCCGAATCATTAATATATCCATAATTAACTGCTGCTTCATATGTATCGACATATAACGTTTTCCTGCCGGTTTTAAAAGTATCAGTATTTACATAGATCCTTGTTCCGGGCTTAAGATCCATATATCCTGCATCTTTTATCTCGTCAGTAGTTATGTCATACTCGCTTGGGTCGGGCTCTGGCTCAGGCTCTGGCTCAGGCTCGGGAGGAGATGTGGGGTCACCGGTAACTGTTTCTGTCATTGGACCCGAACATACTTCATCACTTAAAAAGTAACCTGCGCCGCCATTGCCCCAGGTAGTTCCTATAAAGAAATATCCTTTACTCATAAAAGCACTCAATACACCATAACAGATGTGTGTATCACCGTCACGCAATTCATAAACATCTATATTGGTATATTCCGTTCCAAAATTACTTGCTGTGGTTTCAAGAAGACTTATTAAAGTACTGCTGTGTCCCTCTTCATAAGAAGCATTATATGCGCCCTTTTTAATTAGCTTCCAATCTCCGCTTGTTGTACCTTTTTTATTTCTATTAGTATCTATAAGAGGGGCAGAAAAACCTCTTAAGGTTACATCACTGCCCTTTGTGGGGAAGGAAGGGGTACGGCTGCAATCATATGCGTATGCTGTTGAATATGCGGCAACATCTCCGCCGGTGGAAACAGCCTCCCACTGAGCATAGATAGTATCATTTCCGCTGAATGTGGTATCTGTTGTTACCGGTGTGCCGTCTGTTGCAGCAGTAAACCAGCCCTTGAAGGTGAAGCCTTCATAAGTAGGCGTAACAGCCAGCTGGGCACTTGTAAGCTTGCCGTCTGTTGTTTGAGCTGTACTTGCCACATCGCTTGGCAGTTCGCCACCGTTGGGGTCAAAGGTTATGGTGTATTTGGGACTGGGTGCAGAAGCAGGTATGTTATTTGCGTTGCCTATATAGTAGTCACAATTGTAATAATTTGTACCATTCCAATTATGATATGGTCCGAGTACAACTACCCAATTCTTTGTACTCCATATATCCGATAAACATTTGCCGCTGCTTTTTAAATCCAGAGAAGACGTTTTTGCTATCGCTGTCTGCAATACATTGGTTTCGTTTGAAGTATTGTCTGTTTCAAAAGCATATGCAGCAGATTCTAACCCCATGGAACCCGAGTTGGTCAATTTATGATTTGAATCATATGTAACGCTTGAAAATACAGCAGGGTCAAACAAAAAAACCGTCCAATAGTGCATGTTTAGACCACAATCGGTCATTGTAAACCTTACTGTAAGACCGTCAGAGTTATAAGTTACATAATTTTCTGAAGCATCGTATGAATAGTCTGCCGCACTTGCTGTTATAGCCATCATCGGCATACAAAGCAATACCAGCATTGCCGACAGAAAGACCGCCAGCGTCCTCCTTAATCTTGATATTTTCATAAAAATTTCCTCCTTTTGTCATTTCGGGAAAATTCCCGATATTTTTACAATTTTCAGTATATCACACCAAAGGCGCCAAAAGAGCGCCAAAAAGTGCCCCAAAAAGAAGAAAATTTAAAAAAATAACAAAAAATCCGAAATTTTTCATTATTCCAGCAGTCCATGCCTGAGTTCACCCCAGGAATACTGCTGCATATATTCACCTTTGTATGCGTTTATCCCCTCTGCATTTCCGTCAAGCCAGTCGAAATAATCGCACTGCACCTTTTTGGCATCTATTGCAATAGACCCTCTCTGCCGTATTATAACATCGCCGCAGCCGAACTTCTTTAGCGTGGAAATAAGGTCACGACGCACGCTTTTGAAATAGACCGCTTTTCCGTCAAGGTTGTCATTGTTTTCCCACAGCACGGATATTGCCTCCCCGTTTGTACACATGGCTCCGTGCCTGTCCACAATATACGCCAGAAGCTCCTTTGCCTTGCTGTACTTGAACGAAACAGGCTTCCCATCAGCGAACACCTCAAAATTGCCGAAGCATTGTATGAAAAGCCTTCCCCGTGGAGCTTCGGGGATACGGAAGCGGAGATTGTCAAGCTCATTACGGACCTTTTCGACGGTTATAGGCTTTGTTATGTAGCCGCTTGCGTGCATTTCAATTGCTTCAAGTGCGTATTCGATGTACCCCGTAGAAAATATGATGTTTATTTCGGGACTTTTCAGTTTCAGCGCCTTTGCAAGAGCAATTCCGTTCATACTGCCCATTTCTATATCGAGAAAAGCCGCCTCGCATTTATTTTCCGAAACATATTCAAGGGCGGCTGCGCCTGTATCAAAGACCGCCACCTCCGCAAAGGGTTCGGCTTCCCGTATTGCACTTTCAAGGTTTTCCAGCGCTATTTCTTCATCGTCAACAGCGATAATTCTCATAATGCTTTCCCCTCTGTGTTTTTCGTTTTCTTCGGCAGACGTATCACCGCAGAAGTTCCCTTGCCTATTTCGCTTGATATTTCCAGCTCCGCGCCGCACATTTTCCATAGCCTGCTTCGGACGTTTTCAATTCCAAGGTGACTTTTTCCGTCGTTTTTCGTCTCATTGACATCAAAGCCTGCCCCGTCATCGGAAACCTCCACCTCAAAGCAGTCATCAAGCTCTCTCGATGATATCTTCACCGTACCGCCCTTGTCGCTTTTGCATATGCCGTGCTTTACAGCGTTTTCCGCCAAGGGCTGAACGGTCAGTGAGGGTATCATAAAGCTGTCGGTCTGTATATCCCATTCGACTCTGAGCTTTTTCGTAAATCTCGTCTGTTCAAGTGACAGGTACGCTTTCAGAAGCTTCAGCTCCGTTTCAAAGGGTACGGGGCTTTTCCTTGTCAGAGAATCCATATTTCCCTTGAGATAATCCGCAAAATCGTTGACGGCTTTTTTTGCGGCAGTGGGGTTCTTTTCGCAAAGCCCGTATATGGTGTTGAGTGAATTATACAGAAAATGAGGCTGTATCTGACTGAGCATAATTGAAATGCGGCTTTCGGCAAGCTCCGACTTGAGCTGTTCGGCTTCTCTTGCAGCCCTGTAATTCATCGGAATGACCTTGATCATCCTTACAAGATGTATAAGGAACAATATCAGAAAAACTATTTTCGAGCATATCCCCGCATTATCCGAGCCTGCAATAAAGCATATCATATCCGCAAAAGCCGCGGCAATAAGCGCAAAATCGGAAACGATATTCACAGGACTGCTTATTTTTCCTCGCACACATTCGTAAATGCAGCACCCGAAAAGCACCGCATAAATAACAGCATGAGCCGCAAGCCAGAAAGGCAGCGTATCATATATGACCATTACCTTAAAAAGCGACAGCAGACTAAGTACAGCATTGACCGCACCCGAAGCAAAAACTGCCGCCCGAGCCGTTTTCCTTGCTTTTGAGTTTATGCCTTCCGCAATGCACGCCGCCGCACAGGTCGCCGCAAGCATGATACATATCTGCAAGGCGTATGTATTGAATGCAAAGAGCCAGCTCCATAAGGGCAGATCAACGGTATCGAGAATAAAATATCCGCCGATGAACAATGCAAGAGCGCCGAGATTTCCCACCGTTGCACCGCCGTCAATATGCAAAAGCCCGAAGAACAGCGCACCTGCCAGAAGCATTATCGCCGCAACTATCATTGTCATGCCGATTATTCTGTCAAGCTGACCTGTTTTCAGCATAAATCTGTCGAATACATCCTCCGAGCCGCCGTAAATGCTTCTAAGGAACTCATTATAGGCATTTTTATTCCCGAAGCTATGAAAATTTGCAAGCCGCAGCTCAATAATGTCGTCTTCGGATATTTCGGGGCTTTGCCAATGTATCCATTTTCTGCCGCAGGTGGTGTCGGTCAGTCCGATTTGATTTGCACAGTCCCAATAAACCTGCTCGCCGTTTATATAGATATCCATTGTGATATGATCGAGATAAAAGTTGAAATACGTCCCTTTCTCAAGTCCGATACCGAAGCCGCCTTTCAGTATCACGCTTTTATTTTTTGCGGAAATATCCGTGCCGTCGGAAAGAATATCCCACGTTTCGCCGCCGTCAAGGCTGAACTCGCCTTGAAATTCTATCGGAAGCAAAAAAGCCTGAACCGACTGGCTGCTGCCGAAGCAGGCTGCCATAAGTGCGGCAAGCATTAATATCATCGCTGTTATTCTTATGATCAGGACATGAGAAAGCTTTTTCAATAAATCATCTCCGGGAAACAATTTTTATTATTTTATCATAGTTTTCAGTAATTTTCAAGTTTTTCTTACCGAACATAGGAAATGATAATATGGATAATAGATATTAAGAAAGCGCTGATTAGATCCGGTACGCATATTGCGCACTCAAATTTAATCAGCGCTTCCTTTTATCTGAACGATCTTCTGTAAATTTCCACGCAGTCCTCGTGGGACATTTCCGCAGGGTCGCAGGTGAAAAGTCCGCCCATAGTTTCACGGGCGTTTCTCGCAAGAGTATCAAACTCGTCCTCGGTAATGCCGTAATCGGACATTTTCAAGTCATCAACTCCGCAGGCTTTCTGGAGATTTTTAAGAGCGGTGATAAAATCCTCGGGTTTGGAAGCGTTCTCCATGCCAAGCAGCTTTGCCATTTTAACAAAACGCTCGCCGCAGACATTTCTGTTTATGAAATATCTGAAATACTCCACGGATATCATAATAAGTCCTGCGCCGTGGGGCAGCTCCTGATGATATGCGCTCATGGCGTGCTCCATGGAATGTTCGCTTGTGCATGAACCTGTCATCATGGAATAGCCCGACATTGTATTTGCAAAGGCAACGTGTTCTCTCGCTTCAAGGTCGTTACCGTCTGCAACTGCTCTGGGGAGATACTTTGCGATATTTGATATTGCCGCCTCCTGCACCATTTCGCTCATAAGATTTCGGTGTATGGATATATACCCTTCAAGGCTGTGGAAAAGCGCGTCAAAGCCTTGGAAAGCCGTGTATTTCGGGGGAACAGTAGTCATAAGCTCGGGGTCAACGATAGCAAGAACGGGAGTAAGCTGCGGAAAACAGATACCGATTTTTTCGTGAGTATCGCTTTTTGTAATAACACCGCCGAAGTCCACCTCGGAGCCTGTTCCTGCTGTTGTAGTGATTGCAATTATGGGGAGCGGAGCATTTGAAAAAGGCTTGCCCTTGCCGCTTCCCGACTTGACATAATCCCACAGATCGCCCTCGTTTGCGGCGTTGAGAGCTATCGCCTTTGAAGCGTCCATGACCGAGCCGCCGCCCAATGCAACAATAAAATCACAGCCGTTTTCACGGGCAAATACTGCGCCCTCCTCAACGGTTTCCTTTAAGGGATTTGGCTGTATCTTGTCGAAAATAACATAGTCTGCGCCTGCTGCTTTCAGCTCATTTTCCGTTCGTTCGAGATAGCCGTTTGCCCGTGTTGACTTACCGCATGAGATAACAAGCAGCGCTTTTTTTCCCGGCATTTTTTCTTTGTGCAGGCCGTTCAGTCTGCCTGTGCCGAATAAAACCTTTGTGGGTACGTTAAATATGTAATTCATAAAGCTCCTCCTCATTATATCCATTTTTCAAACTGCGCCCTTGCGCCATTCAGCCTTGACCCGTGAATTGCAAGACCTTTTTCAATATTTGCATCGGGACAAAGCCTTTTTATGTCGCCTTCACTGCTGCCCATTCCGCTGCCCTCGTGAGTGCAGAAGGGCTTGATAGTCTTGCACGAAAAATCGAAATGCTCCAGAAAAGTAAACACGCACATCGGCATTGTGCCCCAAAAATTCGGATAGCCGAGATAGATAGTATCATATCCGTCAAGGCTGTCGGGGTATGCCTTTATCTTGGGACGTGCGTTTTTCTCCTTCTCCTGCTTAGCCTGCTCGATGCAGTCATTGTAATTATCCGAATAGGGCAATACAGGCTCAATTTTGAACATATCCGCACCCGTAAGCTCATGCAGGATATTTGCCGCCGCTTCCGTATTTCCGACAGCAAGATTTTTTATTGCTCCGCTTACGTAATTCTCACCCGTGCGTGAAAAATATACGATCAATGCAGACATATCATCAGCTCCTTTGATGATATTATACAGCATTTTTTCTTGACAGGGAATATCCAATATGTTATGATAATATCAACTAAAAGTTTATACGGGAAGTGGTGCTATGTATAACCCTCAGCTGAAAGCCTTTGTGACCGCAGCCGATTGCGGAAGCTTTACAAAGGCGGCAGAAAAGCTGTTTATATCTCCTACTGCGGTGATGAAGCAGATAAACGCCCTTGAAAATCATCTGGGGCTAAAGCTGATAAGCCGTACAAATCAGGGGGTAAAGCTCACACCCGCAGGACAGTCGATCTACAAGGACGCACTTTTCATTTTTGATTATTCGGAAAAATCTGTTGAAAAGGCAAAACGTTACACCGAGGAATATGAAAAGACCTTCTGTGTGGGAACGTCGATCTTAAACCCCTGCAAGCCCTTTATGGACCTGTGGTACAAGCTAAGTCCCCGGTTTCCCGGGTATCGTCTGAACATTGTTCCCTTTGAGGACGAGCATACCAATATTGTTGCGGAAATATCCTCTCTCGGTGAAAAATTCGATTTTCTGACAGGTGTATGCGATTCTGCAACATGGCTTGACAGGTGCGGATTTTTAAAGCTGGGTGAATATAAAAAATGCATTGCCGTAAATGCAAATCACCGCCTTGCAAAGAAAAAAATCATCAGACTTTCCGATTTGTACGGAGAAAATCTGATGATGGTAAAGGCAGGCGATTCTGCGGCTAATGACAGGATAAGGGCTGAGCTGACAAAAAATCATCCGCAGATACATTTAGTTGATACGCCCCACTTTTATGATATGAGCGTCTTCAACCGCTGTGCCCAGTCGGACGACGTGCTGCTGACAATCGAGTGCTGGCAGGACGTTCACCCCTTGCTTGTGACTATCCCCGTTGAGTGGGACTATACTATCCCGTATGGTATACTGTACGCAAAAGAGCCTCCTGAGGACGTAAAAAGGCTTATTGGAATAGTTGAGGAAATAACGACGATAAAAGAGAAGAAACAGGCAGTACGGTTCTCACTTTAAGGAAGCACTGATCAAATCGCGACTTACGGCTTGGAACAAGACTTGCATAATCAAAAGCGGAGAGTGTCTGCGTTGACATCACTCCGCTTTTTTGATAAAATTTTTTGTACCTGAAAACGCAAACAAAACTTTAACATTTGCGTGATATAATGTTATAAGCTGCTCTATCCCCCATGTGGGTGATTGCAATACTTATCCCAATATGCACGGCGGCGCTGATTTTTGTTTTTCTGTTCGGCTATGAGGAACACCCTCTTGCCTATGTGACATACATTCTTTCGTTTTATACGCTGACCGCTGCGGTAATGCGGTGCATAAAAATCCTGCCCCACCATTACAAAGCTGCAAAAGACAAGGTTTATTCCCACCCTCTCGGAAACCGCCTTATGACGGATATTCCGTTTCGCACCCACATTTCACTTTACGGCTCGCTTGCGGTAAATCTGCTGTATGTGGCGTCATACTAAGAACCAATTAAAAACTGTACAAAAAATCGAGCAAAATCTTGCGTATATGGATTATGCGAAGATTTTTTGTCTACAGTTTTATTGGTTATTAGTATCAAATGTCACTTCGGGAATTCTGTATCAGTCGGCGTGGTTTTTTTCCCTCGCCTTATACTACACGATTTTGGCGGTAATGCGGTTTCTGCTGGTGAGGTTTGTAAACCGCACAGGCATAGGAAAAAACCGTTTCAAGGAACTTCGCCGTTCAAGGCTCTGCGGATATATCCTGCTTACGGTGGACCTGTTTTTATCGGGCGCAGTGCTGATGATCATATACCACAACAAGGGATACCAATATAACGGCATACTTATTTATATTATGGCAGCCTACACCTTTTATATTACGGTTATCGCAATTATAAATCTTGTGAAATACAGAAGACTCGGCAATCCCGTTATGTCAATGGCAAAGATAATAAATATGGCGGCGGCGCTTGTTTCAATGCTGTCCCTTGAAACGGCAATGTTTTCTGAGTTCGGAAAGGATATGTCCCCCGAAAATCAGCGGATCATGATCATGCTGACGGGCGCAGGAGTGAGCGTGATCATTGTAACGATGTCGGTTTACAGCATTGTGAAAAATTCGATTGAAATTAAGAAAATAATGGAGAATAACTATGGAGAATAAAGAAAATTTCAGCTACACCTACTCCGCAAAACAGCAGGAGGAGATAAAGAAGATCCGTGAGAAATATCTGCCGAAGGAGGCTGATAAAATGGCGAGGCTTCGCCGCCTTGACCAGAGTGTGACACAGAAAGGCACGGTAATTTCGCTTATCGCAGGCATTATCGGCACGCTTATAATGGGCTTCGGAATGAGCTGCTGTATGGTGTGAACGGATACGCTGTTCGCTGTGGGAATTGTCGTGGGTATAGTCGGAATTGCGCTTGCCTGCGCGGCTTATCCGATCTACAATTTGATTATAAAAAGAGAACGCGCAAAAATTGCTCCCGAAATAATCAGACTTACCGATGAGCTTATGAAATGAAGAAACCGTGCTGAAACTAAAATCAGCACGGTTTTTTCTTGTTGCAGCATTGGCGGGAAAATTCGTAAAAACATTAGGCAGTTCCGAAAAACTGCCTGCTTTTTATTTCTTTGCTGCGTCGATGCGTTCCTGCGCCTCTGCAATTCTTTTATTTGCAGCAGCGATCTGCTCATTACGTTCAGCCTGCATCTTTTCCTTGTGCCTTTCGGGACTGCCCATAGCCTTAGCTTCTTCCCACTGTGCTTTGGATTCAGCTTTAACAGCCGCAAAATTTGCCTTGTCTACCTCGTGCTGTGCTTTGGCACTTTCTTTCATATCCTCGAAAGCACCCTTGAAAAAATCTGTTACCTTGTTGCTCATTGTGATCGCCTCCATTACTTATACTATTTCCGTCAAAACCAAAGGTTTTGACTTGCCGTCTTTCAGGCGGCTCTCCTTATAGACTTTGTCTATAAGGAGATTAGGAATTAGTATTATTCATTATTTTTTCGCTCAAAGCTAAAATGCGTTCTGCATATTTTTCTTTGCGAGATGAAAGAATAGTTTTATGTATCGGATAGTTGATGATTGCCATAAGCATACCGACTATGCCGACAGCAATTCCAACAGGCAAAGAATTGCCGATTCCAAGCTGTGTGCCGATATCAGTCATTACAAGGCTCATTCCTGCGCCCATAATAACTGCGCCGATACCGCCGAAAATATACCCGAACACGTTTGCAGGACGTTTAACCTCTGCGTCAAGCTCACGGAGAAGGTCAAGTTCCTTCTGAGTGCTATTTTTCTCCATATACTGTGTGCGGATTTTCTGCACCATAAATTCTGTGTCATTTCTGTTCATAATAAAACCTCCTGAAAGTTTTGTTTTTATTGTGGCTTTATTATACAGCGGCAATATTTGCGAGATGTTTTTGAAATGTTTGAGAAATGTTAAGGTATGAGATTTTTATGATATCTACATATACGCAAAAGAGCAGTACTGCAATTAAGCGATACTGCTCTTTTTAGATTATTATTCAAAATTACTGATTTACCCAAGCATACCCTTTATTATCCGGCTATATTCATCAGAGAATTGCTAACATGACCTCCATTTACTGTCACGCATTTCAGCAGGCACAGCAAGAGCAGGGGAGGCAATCGCTTCCGTCCTTGACTTTTCCTCAAAAAATAAGCAGGATGCGAAAGTTATGGCAAAGGACAGCAATACGGAATAAAGGATAAACCTACATTTGTGCATAAAAAGGAATCAGCAAACCTCGTATCTGCGTGGTTTGCTGATTAGAAATCTGGTGACCCGTACGGGAATTGAATTGAGGTTTCAATATAGCAAGCCATTTCGCAAGATAGCATAAAACGGCTTGCCTACGAGGTTATAAGCATTTTACTTGTTCCAACTTATCTTATGTTTTTATAAGGATTTTATTGAAACAATGGGCAAATAATGGGTCGAGATTGTGATGCTTTTCTAACAGAAACTGCTGAAAATTTAGCGGTTTTATTATGGTTTGATATAGATTCCAAGGGTATGAAAAATAAACTGTGTAAATGCATTTCCCACAAAAATTTTGACCATACTAAAATTGCAGCCAAATGAGGCAACGCTGAGGAGCGACCTGACGCCGACTGCAAGATATACGGTGAAGAGCAGCGCATTGTCGCTGCCTTTCTATTCACCGGTATCTTTCAAGCGGATAAACCTCGGGAGCACGAGGGCGGAGCCTTCGTAAGCCGTCAGGCTGCCATTCTGTCCTCAAAGAAAATCGCAAACTGAGGGTATGCAAGTCCCCAGTTCCGAACAGGCATAGTCCACTTCTTTGAGATCTCCTTTACGCTCATAAAAATAACTTTTCTGATAGAATTATCTGTAGGAAATACTGCCTTGGATTTGGTGAATTTTCTGACCATTCTATGATAGCTCTCAACTGCATTTGTAGTATATATTATCTTCCTTATCTCTTCCGGATATTCAAAGAATGTTGTCAGTTCAGACCAGTTTTTATCCCAAGATTTCAAAATGTTAGGATACTTTTTATCCCATTTTTCGCGAAACTCTTCCTTTGCGTATTCAGCGTCATCAAGATTGACAGCACCATAGATTTTTTTAAGGTCTGCACACACTGCTTTCCTGTCCTTGTAGGGCACAAATTTACAGCTGTTTCTTATCTGATGAACAATGCAGAGCTGGTTTTTTGTCTTTGGAAATATCGCATCTATTGCATCACAAAGCCCCGTCAAATTATCATGACAAGCAATGAAAATGTCGGTAACACCGCGGTTTTTGAGGTCTGAGCATATGCTTGCATAGAAACTTGCGGACTCATTTTCGGATATCCAGGTGCCAAGAATTTCTTTCTGACCTTCCATATTGATACCGAGAACGGAGTACACACATTAGGGTGATGACCATATAGAAGTTTTCGAAATACTAATGGTTATTGACTAAACGGTGGCTAATGAAACGAACGACAGGCGTATGCGGAAAGCATACGCCTGTTTTACTTATGATAATCAAAAGACTCTGATATATCATCA
>JAGAUA010000014.1 GCA_017847885.1 Oscillospiraceae bacterium | reverse complement strand
GATATTATCCGCCCGTGTTATAGGCATATTTATTCGGGCGGCTGATAGCCGCCCCTACAAAAACATACCACGCTCCCCATACATTTCCGAAAACCAAACTGTGTCGGGCAAAAAGCGAGGGGGAAACCTATATGGGACAAGGAAAAACAAAATCCAACGACCAATCAAAGATTGGTTTTAAAGTCGGCATTTCCTTTTCCCCTATCGGTTTCCTGAACCAAACGATTGCGTTTGGTTTTCATGCATCCCCTTTCCCTTTCACCTCTTTTCTATTGCCGATTTTTTGCTTTGTGGGGAATTACCACAAAGCGTAGGGGCGGAATCTATTTCCGCCCGTTATTTACCGCTATGCCACGGGCGGATATGGAATCCGCCCCTACAGCATCGGGACGGGAGACCCGTCCCCTACAAAAATATTCACTATTCGTTACAAAAAAACATACCCCTCGCCCGAAAGACAAGGGGTATGTTTTTCTGTTAAATCTGAACAGAATAGTTGGGTGCTTCCTTGGTGATGTAAATATCGTGAGGGTGAGACTCTTTAAGTCCTGCGCCCGTTATCTTTACAAACTTAGCCTTTTCGTGAAGCTGCTCTATCGTACCGCAGCCGCAGTAGCCCATGCCCGAACGGATACCGCCGATAAGCTGGAAAATAGTGTCGGAAACGCTTCCCTTATAAGGAACACGTCCTTCAACTCCCTCGGGAACAAGCTTCTTGCTGTCTGTCTGGAAGTATCTGTCCTTCGAGCCGCAAGCCATTGCGCCAAGTGAACCCATGCCGCGGTATACCTTGAAGCGTCTGCCCTGATATATCTCCGACTCGCCCGGTGCTTCATCGCAGCCTGCAAGGAGAGAGCCCAGCATTACAACGCTTGCACCTGCCGCAAGAGCCTTGACGATATCGCCCGAATACTTGATGCCGCCGTCTGCGATAACGGGGATATTATGCTTTGCCGCAACGCAGGCAACGTCATAAACCGCTGTTATCTGGGGTACGCCGATACCTGCAACAACACGGGTCGTACAGATAGAGCCGGGACCGATACCAACCTTCAAGCAGTCAGCACCTGCCGCGATAAGTGCCTCGGCAGCCTCTGCGGTAGCAATATTTCCTGCAATAACGGGTGTGCCGGGGAATGCCTTCTTTACCTCGCGTACAGCGTTTACAATGTTGATGTTGTGACCGTGAGCGGAGTCCAGAACGAGAACGTCAACCTGTGCGTCGATAAGAGCCTTTGCGCGCTCCATCATGTTGGATGCAACACCGATAGCAGCCGCGCAGAGAAGTCTGCCGCTCTTGTCGCGTGCGGAGTTGGGGTACTGAACAGCCTTTTCGATATCCTTGATAGTGATAAGACCCTTTAATGTGCCGTTTTCGTCAACGATGGGAAGCTTTTCTATCTTATGCTGCATAAGTATTTCCTGCGCGCCCTTGAGGTCTGTGCCAACGGGAGCGGTAACAAGATTTTCCTTTGTCATAACGTCGCCGATGGGAATATTGAAATCGGTAAGGAAACGGAGATCGCGGTTTGTGAGGATACCCACAAGCTTGCCCGACTTGTCAACAACGGGAACACCCGAAATTCTGTACTTGCCCATAAGCTCGTCAGCCTCGGAAACAAGTCTGTCGGGAGTAAGCGAGAAGGGATTTACGATTACGCCGTTTTCGGAGCGCTTTACCTTGTCGACCTCTTCAGCCTGCTTTTCGATGGACATATTCTTGTGAATAACGCCGATACCGCCCTCGCGCGCGATGGCGATAGCCATGTTTGCCTCGGTAACAGTGTCCATAGCGGAAGTGATGATAGGTGTTTTGAGCATGATGTCTCCTGCAAGTCTTGTTCCCAGATTTACCATATCAGGGGTATAGTTCGACTCGGCAGGGATGAGAAGCACATCGTCAAAGGTCAGACCCTCCTTGACGAATTTGTTTGAGTAATTCGTTTCCAGCATAATAATTCCTCCCATTTCTTTTTAAATATTTCTAATAAGCATATCACTTTAGCACCGTTTAGTCAAGACATATTATATGAATTTTTAAATAGAAAATCATTGTGAATTAGCTCATGCTTTTGTGCAATCTTCACTTTTGCAGTTTACCGCTTTCCTCAAGCAGTCTGTAAAGGGTCGGCTCAAAGGAAAATTCCTTCATAAGTGCCTTAACCTCGTCAAGGTATTTTTCCCGCCCACGCGGATTTCCGCCGCGCTTTACCGCACGTATAAGAATATTTTTCGGGGTATGCTCAAAGTCCACAAACTCTAAAAGCTGTGTCTTGTAGCCGCAGTATTCAAGCAGATTTGCCCGTATCGCGTCGGTGCATAGCGCCGCCGTCCGCTCCTTTATTATGCCGTACCTCGTCAGCAGCGACAGCCCCTCGGACTTCATCTGCCCGTTCAGCTCATGCTGGCAGCAGGGCACGGAAAAGATCATGTCCGCATTCCGCATTACAGCGTTGTGCAGCGCGTAATCGGTAGCCGTGTCGCAGGCGTGAAGGGTCACCACCATATCCACCTTGCCCTGCACCGACGCACCGCTTATGTCGCCCATTTCAAACCGCAGATTTTTGTAACCGTACCTTTCCGCGGCGGCATTGCACTTTTCGATAACGTCAGCTTTCAGGTCAAGCCCCAGCATATCCACCTCAACGCCGAGAATTTCCGTAAAATAATGATACAGCACAAAGGTCAGATAGGACTTTCCGCAGCCGAAATCCACGATTTTAAGCCGCTTGCCCGTAAGAGCCTTTTCACGCACCGCGTCGTCGATAATCTCGGCAAAGCGGTTTATCTGGCGGAATTTGTCGTACATCGGCTTTGCGACCTTGCCCTCCTTGGTAAATACCCCCATGTCGACAAGGGCAGGAAAAGGCTTGTCCTCGGCAATGATGTAGTTTTTCCTGCGGTCGTGGGATACCTCCGCTTCCGCCTGCGCGGCAAGCTTCTTTTTCCCGAAAAGCACCTTTCCCTTTTTGGATACGGCAAGGCTGTATTCGTAATTTTCGCCCCAGGCGTTCAGTTGGGAGTACCCCGACGAAATATACTCCGCGCACCGCTCCATAGCCTTTTCTGGGGGAAGATTTTCGTGAAAGACCTGTTTTTCGGTATACTTTTCAAGCTGATAGCCGCCGCTTTTTTTGACCGCGCAGATACGGCGGTATTCAGAGTCTTTGGGGGGGCTTGCTGATGACAATTTTTGAGGGAACGTCCCCGAAAACCGTTTCGAGGTGAGAAAAAATTTCGTTCATAGCGATACTCCGATTAATAAATATGTTTCTCAAATTATACCATATTAAAGGAAATACGTCAAGTTTGCAGGGGGATTTTCGTTATGAGATAAACAAGAATTTGCAGGTTGAGCCTGCACCCACTTCGCAACTACTTTTGCGTAAAGCTTTTCATTTGTTGCTCGGTAACGTTAGTATTAGATAAACAATAATTTATAGCATAAAGCAAAGTCGGAAAATCGCGAAGCGAGAGCAAAAAGTTCGCCAGCCTATCAAAAACGAACGCAAGCGCTCGTTTCCGAGTTTCCCTTCGGGAAACATCGGGAGCATAAGCGGTTTCCAAAGGCAGAGCCTTTGGTCGCCGCGCGCACGCGGCGAAACTCCCCAACTTGCGCCCGCAGGCGCCCGAAAAAAACGGAGCAAGGGGTGAAAAATGCGACAGCATTTTGAGGGGAGGCGAACACGACCGCCTCCCCTTGTTTGGCATCAAGAATAATTTTTCTTCAAAACAGTCCGGTG
>JAGAUA010000013.1 GCA_017847885.1 Oscillospiraceae bacterium | reverse complement strand
GTTTTGAACGAAGCTAAATTTGTAGGGGCGGATATTATCCGCCCGTGTTATAGGCATATTTATTCGGGCGGCTGATAGCCGCCCCTACAAAAACATACCACGCTCCCCATACATTTCTGAAAACCAAACTGTGTCGGGTAAAAAGCGAGGGGGAAACCTATATGGGACAAGGAAAAACAAAATCCGACGACCAATCGAAGAATGGTTTTAAAGTCGGCATTTCCTTTTCCCCTATCGGTTTCCTGAACCAAACGCTTGCGTTTGGTTTTCGTGCATCCCCTTTCCCTTTCACCTCTTTTCTTTTGCCGATTTTTTGCTTTGTGGGGAATTACCACAAAGCGTAGAGGCGGAATCTATTTCCGCCCGTTATTTACCGCTAAACCACAGGCGGATATGGAATCCGCCCCTACAACATCGGGACGGGAAATCCGTCCCCTACAAAATGTTGCGCTAAACTATTGTTTATCACATAAAACATAGCCTGCTAATCAAATATCTTGCATTTACATTTGTCAAATAATTGACAAAGCGGTTGGAATATAGTATAATTAACGTGTATAAATTATTCTAATAAAAAGGAGTTTTTCAATATGAACAAAAATCTCAGAAAAGCAATCATTGCAGGCAACTGGAAAATGAACAAGACCCGTCCCGAGGCTAAGGAGCTTCTTGAAGCTATCAAGCCCCTCGTTGCAAACGCAGAGGGCAAGGTAGAGGTTATCGCTTGCGTGCCTTTCACAAACCTTGAAACCGCTGTTGCTGCAACAGCAGGTTCTAACGTTAAGGTCGGCGCAGAGAACTGCCACTTTGAAAAGAGCGGCGCTTTCACAGGCGAAATTTCCGCAGATATGCTTGTTGAAGTAGGCGTTGAGTACGTTGTTCTCGGTCACTCCGAGAGACGTCAGTATTTCGGCGAAACCGATGAGACCGTAAACAAGAGAACTAAGGCTGCTCTTGCAGCTGGTCTCAAGCCTATCGTTTGCGTTGGCGAGCTTCTCTGGGAGCGCGAGTGCAACATCACAGAGGAAGTTATCGCTCGTCAGATAAAGCTTGACCTTTTCGATATTTCTGCTGAGGACGTTAAGAAGTGCGTTATCGCTTACGAGCCTGTATGGGCTATCGGCACGGGCAAGACCGCTACCGCAGACCAGGCTGAGGAAGTTTGTGCATTTATCCGTGCAACTCTTGCAAAGATTTACGACGCTGCAACAGCTGACGCAGTTACAATTCAGTATGGCGGCTCAATGAACGCAGGCAACGCTGCTGAGCTTCTCTCCAAGCCCAACGTTGACGGCGGACTCATCGGCGGCGCTTCCCTCAAGGCTGCTGACTTCAACACAATTGTACAGGCTGCTGTAAACGGCTGAGCCGCAGCATAATCACGCATGAAAGTCTCACGTTTAAAGCGTGTAAGACGTGAAGAAAAAAAGCGCGGAAAAACCGTTTCAGAAAAGTCCCGAAAAATAACTGCCGCCGTTTGTGCGGCAGTAGTTTCACTTGCGCTGATTTTTTTCTCCGTCGATTTTATCCGTGCAAAGAAAAGCAATCTTCCGCCTGTTTTCTGTATTCCCGTTATCGAATACGAAAACGGCAGCGAGGATTACTACGGACTTTTTTACAAGGTGTGGAAGGACTACGACCCCTTTGAGGACGAGACGCGGTACTATCTGGGGTTTTGGCTTCTTCCGAAAAATTTCAATATCTGAAAGGAATAATTCCAATGAGCAAAAAACCACTTGCTTTAATTATTATGGACGGCTACGGCATCAATAACGACGCTTACGGCAACGCTATCACAGCCGCAAAAAAGCCTAACCTTGACAAGTATTTTGCCGAGTGTCCCAACACTATCATCGGCGCTTCCGGTCTGGACGTTGGACTTCCCGACGGTCAGATGGGCAACTCCGAGGTTGGTCACACAAACATCGGAGCAGGCAGAATTGTTTACCAGATGCTTGTTAAGATTTCCAAGTCAATCAAGGACGGCGACTTCTTCACAAACCCTGCGCTTGTTTCCGCTATGGAAAACTGCAAGGCTAAGGGCAGCGCTCTCCACCTGATGGGACTCCTCTCCCCCGGCGGCGTTCACAGCCATATGGAGCACCTTTACGGTCTCCTTGAAATGGCTAAGAAGAACGGTCTGGACAAGGTTTACGTTCACGCGTTCCTTGACGGACGTGACGTTCCCCCCTCCTCCGCTGCCGAGTATATGGAAGAACTCGTTGCCGAGATTGGCAAAATCGGCACAGGCTCCGTTGCAACAATTGCAGGACGTTTCTACGCTATGGACCGTGACAACGCTTGGGACCGTGTTGAAAAGGCATACGCTGCACTTGTTTACGGCGAGGGCGTTCAGGAGACAGACCCCGTTCAGGCTATCAAGAATTCCTACGACAACGGCGTTACCGACGAATTTATGCTCCCCACAATCGTTGACAAAAACGGCATGATAAAGGCTGACGACAGCGTTATCTTCTTCAACTTCCGTCCCGACCGTGCAAGACAGATAACACGTTCCTTTGTTGACGAGGCGTTCACAGGCTTTGAGAGAAGAAACGGCTTCTTCCCCGTGAAGTTTGTCTGCATGGCTCAGTACGACGCTGAAATGCCCAACGTTTCCGTTGCGTTCCCTCCCGAGGCTTTGGTAATGACTCTCGGCGAGTACATCAGCAAGCAGGGACTTACACAGCTTCGTATTGCAGAAACTCAGAAGTACGCTCACGTTACATTCTTCTTTAACGGCGGCGAGGAAACAACCTTTGAGGGCGAGGACAGAATTCTTATCGACTCACCCAAGGTCGCAACCTTTGACATGAAGCCCGAAATGAGCGCGTACGAGGTTACCGACGCGGTGGTCAAGGCTATCGACTCGGACAAGTACGACGTTATCATTCTCAACTATGCAAACTGCGATATGGTCGGTCACACGGGTATTTTCGACGCGGCAAAGGCTGCCGTTGAAGCCGTTGACGAGTGCGTCGGCAGAATGGTTAACGAAATTCTTGCAAAGGGCGGCGCGGCTATCATTACCGCAGACCACGGCAACGCTGACAAGCTTATGGAAGCTGACGGCTCGCCGTTTACTGCGCATACTACAAATCCCGTTCCCCTTATCGTTGTGGGATACGGCGACTGCAAGCTCCGCGAGGGCGGCGTGCTGGCAGATATCGCGCCTACCATGCTGCAAATTCTCGGACTTCCCCAGCCTGCGGAAATGACGGGAAAATCCCTTATTGTAGGCTGAATTTCTTAAAACGGCAGACAAAGGCGCTGCATGAAACAACAAGACCCGTCCGATTTCGGACGGGTTTTTAATATGCCAAAAAAAGCTTATGGGACGGGAGACCCGTCCCCTACAATGAGACAGCGTTTTTAGCCATTTTGTAGGGGCGGATATTATCCGCCCGATATTGTTTTTGACAGACTCGACCCGTCCGATTTTGGACGGGGCATTTATTTCGTACCACACCGCATTTACTTTTGAGGGCTGCAAACGCTTATTGCCTTTGCAGGACAAGCCTCTGCACAAGCGCCGCAGGAGGTACACTTGTCATAGTCGATGCGCGCAAGATTATCCTCAACGTGAATTGCTCCAAACCGGCACTTTTTCTCGCAAATCTTGCAGCCGATACAGCCCGTTTTGCACACGCCGCGGACGACCTTTCCCGGCGCTTTTGATGAGCAGCGCACGTCCACCGTATTGCTCACGCTTCGCAGCACTATCAGCTTGTCGGGGCATACCTTTGCGCAAAGTCCGCAGCCAATGCACCGTGCCTTGTTTACCCGAGCAACGCCGTTTTCGATATGAATTGCGTTTTCGGGGCAAACCTTTGCGCAGTCGCCAAAGCCGAGACAGCCGTAGGCGCAGGACTTGCTGCCGTTGTAATAAAGATTTGCCGCCTTGCAGGAGGATACGCCGTCAAAGATGAACTTATCCTCCGCGTTTTCGCAGGTGCCGCCGCACAGCACAACTGCCACCTGCGGCTCCGATTTCATTTCTTCTATGCCCATTATCGCGGATATTTTTTTGGAAGATTCCGCGCCGCCGGGCTTGCACATATTGGTGGGCACGCCGTTCACCACTACCGCCTTTGCATAGTCCGAGCAGCCTGCAAATCCGCAGGCACCGCAGTTTATCTGGGGCAGGGCTTCGTTAACGGCTTCGATACGCTCGTCGGTCTTTACCTCGAATATTTTCGAGCAGACCGTCAGCAGAACGCCTGCCGCAAGACCTGCCGCGCCGAAAACAAGCATAGGCAGAATATATGTTGACATTGGTAATCATTCCTTTCCTGTTAGCCGAAAAGCCCCGAAAAGCCCATAAAGCTAAGTGATACCACAGAGGCGGCGATAAGGGTTGCAGGCACACCTTTGAAGGTCTCGGGAATATCCGCGCTGTTTACCCGTGAGCGCACTCCGCTGAAAATAACAAGAGCAAGGGTGAAGCCCAGACCTGCTCCCACGGCGTTCACAAGGGACTGCAAAAGGGTGTAGCCGCTGTCGATATTGAGGATAGTTACGCCCAAAACCGCGCAGTTTGTGGTAATAAGCGGCAGGAACACGCCCAGAGATTTATAAAGCGGCGGAAGCTTTTTCTTCATTATCATTTCAACAAGCTGCACAAAAAGGGCGATAATGAGGATAAAAGCGATGGTTTTCAGATATTCTATCTCCATGGGAACGAGGATGAATTTGTATATGGGGTAGGTGCAAAGGGTCGCGCAGAACATTACGAAGGTAACCGCCGCGCCCATTCCCAGCGAGCTGTCAAGCTTTTTGGATACGCCGAGAAACGGGCATATGCCCATAAATTTTGAAAGCACGAAGTTGTCGACAAGCATTGCGCTGAGAAGTATTACCAAAAGCTGTTTCATTGCTCCGCGCCCTCCTTTTTACTGCAAGTACCGCAGGAAGCCGCGTTGGGGCAGCCTGCGCAGCCTATTTCCTCGGGCGGCTTTTTCTTTGAAAGCTTGTTTACCAACGCGATTATCACGCCGATGGTGAAGAAGCCGCCTGCCGGCATGATGAACAGGGTCATAGTTACGGGCAGGTGAAGGTCGATGCCCATCCATTGTCCCGCGCCGATAATTTCACGTATGCTGCCCATGAGAAACAGCGCAAGGGTAAAGCCCAGCCCCATTCCCACGGCGTCGAGAATTGAAGCGAAAACGCCGTTTTTTGAGGCAAAGGCTTCCGCTCTGCCGAGGATAATGCAGTTGACCGTTATCAGCGACAGAAACAGTCTCAGGCTGTCATAAAGCTCGGGCAGGAAGCCCTTCATCAGAAACTCGATAAGCGTAACAAAGCTTGCGATAACAACGATAAAGCAGGGCAGCCGCACCGCCTTTGGGATAACGTTTTTCAACAGAGAGATAACGATATTGGAGCAGATAAGCACAAAGGTGGTGGCAAGTCCCATGCCTATGCCGTTTGAAGCCATTGTTGTTACGGCAAGTGTGGGGCACATTCCCAGCAGAGTGACAAGGGTGGGGTTTTCCTTTATGATACCCTTTGTGAGCTGATAAAGCTCGCCTTTCTTTTCGGACATTACTGCTCACTTCCTTTCAGTTCGCCATATGCCGCAAGTGCGGTCTTAACGGCGGAGTATACGCCCTTTGATGAGAAGGTCGCGCCCGTTACCGCGTCAAGGGTAAAGCCCTCGCCGCCGCTTTGAAGCTCGGCGTTCATTTGCAGAGATTTTATCTCCCCCGAAATTCCCCATACCGCCTTTGCGTCGGAGGGAAGCGCAGAGCCGTTTTCCGCTGTCATGCCGGCGGTTATGCCGTTAAACTGAGAGAGGAAGCCCTTGTCCTGCACCTTTGTGCCGAGACCCGGAGTCTCTCCGATAGATATTACGGAAATGCCCGAGACCGAGCCGTATCCGTCAATTCCCACAAGCAGGTGCAGACCGCCCTTGGAGTAGCCGTCCGCGGTAATTTCAAAGGCGGTGTTGCTTCCGTCGGAAAGCACCGAGGTCACACCCTCAAAGGTCAGTACCGTGCCGTCGTCGTTTTTGAGCATCTCAAAGCCCTCCGCCGAGCCGTACACTTCGGCAATGCCCGTTTTAAGCTCTTCCGTGATAACGCCCGTATTGTCGGTGTAGGTCGCCTCATACGCCGCAACAAGCAGACCGCAGGCGATCATGCATATAAGCGTAAGCACAAGCGAGGGCTTGATTTTATCCTTAAACATTTATACGGTCAACCCTTTCTTAATTTTTGGAGGATTTCTTTGCGCCGAAAGGAACGGCTGCGGTAAGCCTGTCGATATAAGGCGTAAGCAGGTTCATAAGCAGTATCGAGAAGGAAACTCCCTCGGGGAAGCTGCCAAATGTGCGGATAATAAAGGTTATCACGCCGCAGCCGATACCGAAAACCACCTTGCCCTTGGCGGTGACAGGCGTTGTGGCATAGTCGGTCGCCATAAAGAACGCGCCTATGAGCAGACCGCCTGCAAGTACGCCGTAAACCGTTTCGTTAAGGCTTCCCGTATAGATGAACGTAAGCAGCGCAAATGAGCCTATGAAAGCAACGGGAGTTGCCGCGGATATCACCTTTGTAATGATAAGGAAAAGTCCGCCCAGAATGAGCATTGCCGCGCAGGTCTCACCGATACAGCCGCCCGTTTCGCCCCAGAACATTTCCGAAAGGGTAAAGGGCGCCATTTTGTAGTTCACGCCGTTTTCGGTGTAATAAAGCCACTTTTCGGCAAGAGGGGTCGCACCCGTTACCGCGTCAAGTGTACCGCTGTACCAATAGGGCTTTACCCATACGGACATCTGCGGCGTAAAGGAGAGCATAAGCACAATTCTTGCTGTTATTGCAGGATTTGCAAAGTTCTGACCGATGCCGCCGAAAAGCTGCTTAACGATAACGATAGCGATAAAGCTGCCGATAACGGGAATGTAGAACGGCACGGTTGCAGGAAGGTTCATGCCGAGAAGAAGTCCCGTAACTATGGCGGACAGGTCGGAAATCGTCTGGGGCTTTTTCATAACGATCCTGCAAAGCGCCTCGAAAACGATGCAGGATATTACGCATACCGCAAGAACTGCGGCAGCTCTCGGACCGAAGAATACGCACCCTGCCGCCGCAGCAGGCAGAAGCGCAATTATCACCGTCAGCATTATCTTTGCCGTGGAGATGTTGTCCGTGCGGTGAGGCGACGGAGATATATACAAGCCTTTCAAGTTATCAGATCCTTTTTATAATAGTATGGCGGCGTATGTTATTTGCGCGGCAGCATAGCCTTTGCAAGACGGTTTATTTCCGCAAGAGGACGGTGTGCGGGGCAAACGTATGAGCAGCAGCCGCAGTTCATGCAAAGGGACACCTTGAGCCGTTTCAGTTCGGCGACGTCCTTTGCGTTGTAGGCGCTTTCTATCATAAGGGGCATGAGCCGCAGCGGACAGGCAGCCACGCATCTTCCGCAGCGTATGCACGCCGTAGTCTCGGGGACTTTGCCGTGCTTGAAAGCAAGGATAGCGTTGTTGTTTTTCACCACGGGCTGGTCGGTATCGTAAAGGCAGAGACCCATCATAGGTCCGCCGTAAAGGACTTTTTCCGCGTCCTCCGCGCTGCAATACGCAAGTATCTCGGAAACGGGAGTCCCGATAGGCACAAGGTAATTGCCTGCGTTTTTCGTTACCGCAGTTCCGTCAGCGGTTATCCTGCGGTTTATAAGGGGGATGCCGTCCTTTGAGTAGCGGTAAACGCCCGATACTGTGGAAACGTTCATTACAAGAACGCCCTGATTTACGGGCAGCTCCCCCTCGGCAATGATACGCCCCGTTGCGGAGTAGACGATGACCTTTTCCGCGCCTTGGGGATACTGCGAGGGCAGAACGGCAATGTCGATTGACTTTATATCCGCAGTTTTTTCGGTCATAAGCTTTATTGCGTCCGGCTTGTTGTCCTCGATGCAAAGCTTGCACATGGGTATGTTCAGGTGCTTTTGGATAAGCAGTATGCCGCCGATAACGTCATCGGCACATTCCATCATCTCGCGGTAGTCACTTGTTATGTAAGGCTCGCACTCGGCAGCGTTGACAACAAGGGTATCCACGGGAGTTTTGGAGGGGTCAAAGCCAAGCTTGACGTGAGTGGGAAAGCCTGCGCCGCCCAGACCCGTCATTCCGCTTTCACGCACTGCCGCGATAAGGGATTTCCTGTCGGTTATCTGGGGCACGGATATATCGGGGCACATAGTCTGCTGCCCATCGGTTTCAATGACCGCAGCCTTGCACACCGAGCCGTTGGGAAGCAGGTAATCGGCAATTTCCGTGACCGTACCCGAAACCGAGGAGTGAACGGGCGCGGACATAAACACGTCCGTGTCGCCTATCTTCTGCCCCACATCAACGTGGTCGCCCTTGCCTACAAGGCAGATGCAGGGTGCGCCCATCGACTGGGACATGGGTATCGTCACCTTTTTCGGCGGGGGGAATATCTTTGTTTCGCAGTTACGGGTCTTTTTGTTATGTCTCAGGTGTACGCCGTTGAGCTTGTTCATTATATACCACCTTATTATAAGTATCAAAATTAATTCATACATAATTATTTTACAATAAATCATACTTATAGTCAATAGCGTTTTAACGGCAAATATTTGAAATGTTATACAAAGAGTATAAAATACCAATAATATAAATGTTCACAAAATATATACAAAAAATATTTTTATGTATGTGCAAAAAACATTAAAGTTTCTAAAGCCTTTGCCGATAAAATATACAGAGGGATATTTTTTATTTAGGTCTGTACGCCAATACAGACCCGAAAGGACGGGATTATTTATGAATGTCAACAAATACAGCTCTTATGTGTCTGCATACGTTAAGAATACCTATGAGCCCGTTAAGAAAAAACAAAGCGTTTCTGTCAGCAAAAACGTGGATAAAGCCGAATTTTCCGCAGCTTCCAAAGAGGGTGCTGTTTCGGGTGCAAAGGCTTCCGTTAAAAGAAGCGTGGAAAGCTATGCTTCCGCGGAAAGAATTGCTGCGCTCAAGTCCATGATAGCTGACGGTTCCTATAATGTTTCCGCAGAGAATGTTGCGGCGTCTATTCTTGAGGGCTGACGGGATAGGTTTTGAATTATACCGCGAGTAATATTTCGGCATAATTATACGAAAGGAAATTTAATATGCCCGATTATAAGAAAATAATTGCCTTTTTTGATGAGTATATCGCTCATTACAGAGCATTTTTAAACTTTGAATACCTTAAATTGGATATGATAAATCACGACCGTATCGAACAGCTGAGTGATTCCCTTTCATCGGAGCAGGCGCTTATCATGAAGACTAACTCCCTTGAAAGCAGACGCATAAAGCTGCTTGAGGGCACGGGCGCGGATACCTTTGCGGAGCTTGCCGAAAAAGCTCCCGCCGATTTCGGAAAAAGGCTGTCGGAGCAGCACGAGGAGCTTTCCGCTTTGATCTACAAGATCAAGGAGCTGAACGATACAGCCAACATCATAGTTTCCGAGAGACTCAAGAAAATTCAGAGAAAAACCGCAGAGCTTGACGTTTACGACGGCAAGGGTACTGTAAAACGGGAACACGCCGCAAAACCGGCAATCTTCAAAAACGTTTGAGAAAGGATTGATATAAAATGGCATCAAGCTTTATGGGTCTTTACGTTCAGCGTGAAGCACTTCTGATATCGCAGAAGGCATTGGATATTACGGGAAACAACATTTCAAATATTAATACGCCGGGTTATACCAGACAGAGAGTTGACATTTGCTCCGTTGCAAATGCAAAGGGAAATCTTGGATATAACACGGCTGTCTCTCTTGCAGGACAGGGCTCCGAGGCTGTTGGCGTTGCACAGATACGCGACAGGCTCCTTGACAGAAAGGTGAGAGTTTACAGCAGCGACCTTTGCGACGTTGGCGTAAAGACCTCCACTCTTTCCGACGTTGAGGACGTTTTCGACAGCATCGAGGCTGACGAGCTTGAGGCAAGCTTTGCTGCTATCGTCAACAAGTTCAAGGAGGCTCTCCAGAGCTTTTCTGCGGATAACGCTGACAGAAGAGAGCTTGCTACCATTTCCAAGAATACGGCTCAGAGCGTTGTTCAGTGCATAAACAACTACAATTTGAAGCTGGACGATATTTCTGAGCAGGTGCTGAGCGATACCGAAAAAACGCTTAAAAGAATCAATTCGATTTTTTCGGAAATGGGCAGCCTTAACAGACAGATCAAGGACTCCTATGTTTCCATGAAATATTATGACAGCACAACGGGCAACTATCAGGTAATGAACGATTACGGTCCTCTTGAGCTTAAAGATGAGATGCACTCGCTTCTCGACGAGCTTTCTCAGTACGGCAATATCTACGTTACCGAGGAAGCGGACGGAACCTTCTCAGTTGACTTTGCAGGTCAGGCTGTTGTCCGCGACAAGGATTACGCTCAGATGGCGCTGGCTAACGACCCCACCGACCCGCTGAACATGGGCTTCATCGTTTCGAAATCGGGTACGGCACCCGACTTCACAGGCTTGATGGATAAGGACGAATGGTACAACATCAAGCTTGCAGCAGGCGGCTCGTCAGACGAGTATGTGCGTGCAAACGGCGTTGATATTACGGGAAAGAACGATAAGGGTGAGTATTTCCTCGACACAGGCTCTTTGAGAGGTTATCTTGACGTTTACAACGGTCAGGGAATTTTCTTCGACAGCCTCGGAAGCGCAGGGGTATGCCTTACAAAGGGAAATGACGCTCTTGAGCAGATGGCTGCTCTCAACAAGCAGATAGCAAGCGGCACCGCAGGCGCGGACGCTGCCGATAAGCTTGCAGAGCTTGCAAAGGAGCTTAAAGAAAATATCGGAGCAGAGATAACCGTTAATGCTGACGGAACATACACCGCAAAGGTAAACGGTAGCGAGATACTGAACGCGGACAAATACGCTCAGCTTGCTGTCAAGGCTGACGGAAAGGCTGTCATGGTCTCCGACCTGTACAACAGCGCTGATTGGGGAACAAACCTCACAGGTTCAAATGTTACCGATTTTGTCAACGCAAATTCCGCTGCGGAAATAGCTGCTGCCGATGTAAGCGGCAACGCGGGCGGCTTCATTCAGACGGCGCAGAAAGCATATAGCAACTCATACTGCGGTATCGAATACTACCGCGATATGCTCAACTCCTTCGTAAAAACAATGACGGACGAGTTCAACAGCATCTTTGAGGAATTCGGCTATGAGCTGTTTACATACAAAAACGACGACGGCGTTGCTGATTTCAGAGACGCAGCGTCAAATTTCAGAATTGCGGACGACTGGCTCAAAAACCCCGAGATAATCTCAAATCCCACAGGCTCAAACGAGTACGAGGAACTTAACAATATATATATCAACAAAATGCTGGGAGTATTCACCACCGCTCAGAGCTACGGCAACGGCGCGGTAACCGACCCCCAGAAGTTCAGCCTTGAAAAGTTTGTAGGTCATATCTGTGAGGAGCTGGGCACAAACCTTGAGACTGAAAAGGGCGTATACGACGCTACGGACATCATGCTCACAAGCGTTGAAACAGCGCGCAGCGAGGTAATGGACGTAAGCATGGGCGAAGAGGGCATCAACATGATGAACTATCAGAAGTGGTATAACGCTATTTCCAGAATGGTAACAACTCTTGACGAGGCACTCGACAAGCTTATCAACGGCACGGGCCGCGTGGGTCTCTGATAATGAACTGATTTTCCGAAAGGGCTGATAATAATGCGAGTTACGAATAATATTACCACGAGACAGTTTCTCAGAAATAACAGACGGGCGCTCACAAGTATGCTCCAGAGCCACAACAGGATAATGACCCAGCGCAGGTTTAACCGCGTTTCGGAGGATTCCATAAACGGCAGCAAGGCAATGAGTATCCGCCGCCAGCTTCGTGACCTTGATATTTACGCGGATAACCTCAGCAGCTCAAAGGCGGTTTTTGCTTCTGCCGAGTCTGACCTTTACTCTATCGCGCACGATTCCTACATAAAGCTTGAGGAAAAGCTTGTTGCCGCAACAAACGGCACATACGAGCAGATGGAGCTTAACATTTTTGCCGTAGACCTTGAAAATATCGCGGAGCATATGGTTGAAACGCTGAACGGCGATTTCTCCGAAAGACAGCTTTTCGGCGGTACAAGCAACGACCCCACTCCATTCAGAATCGAACAGGCTGTGGTAAAGAACGGTGCGGGAGAGGTGGTCTATCCCCCCGATTACAACAAATATTACAACGCCGACGGAACACTGAAGGACGGCGTGAACAAGACGGATATCCCCAAGTCGGTAATATATAACGGCATACCCATCAATTTCGATGTGACAAGCGATGTTATTCTTCCCGATGGAACTATATCAAAGCTTGAGTCGGGCGATTACACAGTCAGCTTCCTTAACAATGACGGCACATGGGAAGACAAGACCTTTGAGATTGATACTGCAAAGGCTATTGCCGAAAACAACAACGCCCTTGCGTTCCCCGGTTCAAAGCCTATCTACGTTGATATCGGTCTCGGTATCAAGTATAACGAAAATTACGAGGTCGACCCCCAGACCGCTCTCGATGTTTCCATGAACGGCGCGGAGATAACCAACAGCGGTATTGACATGAGCGACGTGAAAAAGGTTCCGAAAATGGAGCAGGTCTTTGACCCGGTAACAGGCGCCCCCGTTCTCGATACAGAAGGAAACCCTACCTATCGGGAGGTAAAGGATGCCGAAGGAAATACCGTTTACGAGGCTGCCAAGGACGAAAAAGGAAATGTCAAGCTTGACAATTTGTTCAGCAAGAACCTTGTTCAGCTTGTGCTTGATTCCGCAGCGGCTCTCAGAGACGGCAGTCAGGATATCGCAAATGCAATAATCGACCGCGCAAACGAGGCTAATAACTATATCCTCACTCAGATAACCACTCTCGGCACAAAGCAGAACAGCATTGAGTTCTACCTCAACAAGAACGAGGACTACAAATTCAACCTCAAAGAACGCCAGAATGTTGTTGAGGGCACAGATATGGAGGACGAGATCACTCAGTACGAGGCTATCCAGGCGGCTTATGACGCTTCCCTCAAGCTGGGCTCGAACATTCTTCCTCACAGTATTTTCGATTTCATTTAAGGATTACAGTATAGGTGAATATACCGACAATAATTTCAAAGGGCGCGCATTGCCCGTGAAAGGCAGGTTAGAGATATGGAGCAGCTTTTAAGTATAAAACATATTCCGATCAAGGTCGAGGTGAAGGTTCAGAGGGCTGAACTGAAGCAGGTGGAAAATACTGCGCCAAGCGCTCCTTCGGTAAAGGTCTCATCAAATAAGAACGGAGGTCTTTGCCTTAGAGCAGAGCCTTACAGAATGGATCTTTCCGAAAGCAGAAATTATGACGCGTATGTTCCGTCGGGAGGAAGCGACGGCATCACCCTTACTTATGAGGCTATCGCTAAGCTTGCGGACGGAAGCTCAGCAGGAAGCCCCAAGCTTTCCGACGAGGTGCAGCAGTTTACCTCCCAAAATCCCGTGGGCAGAGTTGAGTCTGTTCTCAGCCCCCTTCCCAAGAACAGAAACAGCGCTGTAAGCTACTACGACGGCACTCTCAGCATCAACTATCAGATGCAGACAAGCGGGGCAAGCGATGTTCAGATGACCGACGATATGCCCGAATTTGAGTTTATCCCGGGCAGCATCGAGTTTATCATCAAGCAGATGCCCGAGCTGGATATAGAATATCTCGGCGACCCGATATACTTCCCCAGAAGTGCAGACCCCAACTATGAGCCTCCTCTGGATATTCGGGCGTAACGAAAGGATCAAGCAATGACTATTAATACAAGAGATTTCGGCGAGCAGGTAATTTCCGAGGATAAGATCATCACATTCCCCCACGGTCTGTTTGCCTTTGAGGAAGAACGCAGGTTTATCATGCTTTCTCCCTTGGGAGAGGATATTTACCCCTCATGGCTCCAAAGCGTGGATAACGAAAACCTTTGCTTTATCGTGTACGACCCGGGTCAGCTTGTAAAGGGCTATTCCGTTACCGCAGACCCCGAAAGCATATCCGCTATTCAAGCCGAAAATGCCGATATACGCTACCTTGTGCTGGCAGTCGTTCCCGAGCAGTATAAGGATACCACGGTAAACCTGAAAAGCCCGATAATGATAAATACCGAAAAAATGCTGGCGGTACAGACTATCGCCGCAGAGAATTACCCCATAAAGTTTCCCATATTTGCAAAGGAGGGAGACTGATGCTGGTTATAACACGAAAAAACGGCGAGGGACTGCGTATAGGCGACGATATCAGCGTGACGGTTGTGGAAACCGCCAAGGACAGAGTTAAAATCGGCATAGACGCGCCCTCCAGCGTGAGAATTATACGAAATGAGCTTTTTGATACGGAAAGATTTAACATACAGGCTGCCGTTCACAAGCCTGCCGCGGATCTGCTGTCCATGATAAAAAACGGACAGCTTTCCGACAAATGATGAAAGGATGAATGTGTATGTCGTCAGTTTCAAATAATTCTTCAAGCTCCGCAAGTTCTGCAAGTTCAAGAAACAGATATGCGGGTCTTATTTCGGGTCTTGACACGGAAGCAATGGTAAAGGCGATGTCCGCCAACACTAAGACCCGTCTCAACTCCAAGAAGCAGAAGCTTCAGACTCTCATGTGGAAGCAGGAAAGCTACCAGTCGATAATAAGCAAGATATCCGACTTTAAGGATAAGTACCTCAACATACTCAGCGACAAATCTATCAAGGCTAACGCTGTTATGAAGAAGTGTACCGCTGTTTCCTCCGATGACAAGGTAATCACAGCCACCGCAGCTCCGGGTGCGACAGGCGCAAAATATACTATTTCCGAGGCTTCCAAGGCAACTACTGCTGCTATCTCAACAACAGGTGAAGCTGCCGAGGGAAGCATCAAGCTTGACTTTTCCAGAACTCAGGCAGGAAAAAGCTACTCCGTAAACGTTACTCTTGACGGTACTTCAAAGACTATCGTTTTTAAGGGCGGCGCAGGCGCGGAAGCTTCCAAGACAAACTTCCTTGATGCGGCAAACAGCGCTTTCAGCGGTATCAAGGGCGCTTCTCAGAGCTTTGAGTTCAAGGACGGCTCTACGCTTGTGTTCAACGGCGATTCCGACGGCGTATACCACACCTTCGGCGTAAGCGCAGGTGAAGAGGCTGTTGGTCTCAAGACAGACAAAACAAGCAAGATAACGACCTCCTCCACTCTCGGCTCTATCGGCTTTACTCAGAAGCTTTCTTCCGACAACGGAAGCTACAATATCAACATCAACGGCAAGACATTTGAGTTTACAAACGATACTACCGTATCCGAAATGATCAATGCTATCAATACCTCGGGCGCAGGCGTGAAGATGTCCTTCAGCAACGTTTCACAGTCCTTTAAGCTGGAGACAAACGACACGGGTGCAGGTCAGGAGATAAGCGTTTACCAGACAAACGGCAATCTGCTCAACTCCCTTTTCAACATTGGCACGGATAAGCTTGGCACAAGCTCTGCCGATTCAGCAGTAATTGAATACCAGATAAACGATTCCTATACCGAGAAGCTCAGCTCGGTGATCAACGATAAGCTTACACGGGGCTTTGATACCGGCGATACAAGCAAATACAAGCTTAATCTTACTATCGACGGAACAAGCGTTGACCTTGAAGTTGACCTTAGCGCACTTACCAAAAAGGCTGACGGCAACGATGATTACACCGACGCTGAAATTTCCAAGGCTATCAGCGACGCCGTAAAGAAGTCCTATAACGATAAGACGGGCGAGACTCTTTATGACGACAAAATTTCGATAAGCTATGCGGAAAAGTCCCTTACCTTCCAGTCTGACGATTACAAAATCGAGATAGGCGCAAACGACCTTACCCTTACCGAGGGTTCAGACAACGTCAAAACCGTTAAGGGCGACAGATGGTTCCTTATTGCCGAGGGCGTAAACGAAATGAAGTTTACCGTAAACGGCGAGGAGAAGACCCTTAATGTAACAGGTACAAGCGGCATCAGAATAGGCGACCTTGTTGATTCGGGTCTGTTTACCCTCCGCAGCGACGGTACTCTCGTTGCAAACTCCGAGATAACCGCTGCCGATGACGCTTCAAGAGCGATGTTCAACAAGTATTTCGGCAAGGAGACTCTCTCCCCTGCAACAGCAAACGACACGCTGACCGCTCACGGCTCAAACAGCAAGCTTGTGCTTAGCAGCGACGGCGAAAAGTTCGTTACCTACACAAGCGCAACAAATGTATTTTCCTTTGACGGAACGACAATCAACGTTTCCAATACCGGCAGCTTCAAGGCTGATACCGAGGAGGATTACATAACCGTAACCACATCAAAAGACACAAGCGGCATTAAGGACGTTGTAAAGGGCTTTGTGGAGGACTACAACAAGCTTCTTGACGACCTTTACGGCGAAGTAAAGACCTCCCGTCCCAAGAAGAGCGGCGCCTACTATGACCCTCTTACCGAGGAGCAGGAGGAGGAAATGTCCGAGGACGAGATAAAGAAGTGGAACGAACAGGCTAAGGTCGGTCTGCTTTACCGCGACAGCAGCGTTCAGAGATTCCTTTCCGAGCTGAGAGGTGCAATGTCAACGGTTGTGGACGGCTTCAAGCTTTCCGATATGGGCGTTAATCTCACAGACAGCTGGGAGGATAACGGCAAGCTTGAAATAGACGAAAGCAAGCTTGAAAGCGCAATTAACGCTTACGGCGACAAAATTGCGGATTTCTTCACGTCCTCCAACGGACTTGCAGCAAAGCTTGAAAATGTTACCGAAAGAGCGATATCCACAAAGACTAAGAAGTACGGCTATCTCACGTCCCTTGCAGGTATGAAGAATACCAAGACCGATAAGGATAACCAGATCTACAAGCAGATCGAGTCACTCCAGAAAATTATTGACAACATCAACAAGAAGTACGAGGCTGAACAGGAGCGTTACTGGAGCAAGTTTACCGCCCTTGAGACCTATATGGCAAAAATGCAGCAGCAGTCCTCATATTTCATGAGTGAATAATTTTTACCGAAAGGAATGGTGTCATAATGCAGCAAAATCCTTATCAGAAATATATGCAGCAGGCAGTCACAACAATGACGCCGGGCCAATTGGTGGTTGCGCTTTATGACAAAGCAATAACCGAATTGAACAAGGCGGTTTATTTCATAGAGGAGGAACACAGTATCCCCAAGGCGCATAATTCTATCACGCGTGTTTCAGATATTGTGGATACCCTTGACGCGCATCTCAAGGAGAAATATGAGATCTCCAAAAATCTTGCGGCAATGTATCAGTACTTCCGTGAAAACCTCTTGCAGGCAAATATAAAAAAGGATCCCGAGATCCTTAAAACGCTTATCCCGTTCTTTCAGGAATTGAGAGACGCCTTTGCAGAGGCTTCAAAGGGCTTCTGATACTAATAACCAATAAAACTGTAGACAAAAAATCTTCTCATAATCCATATACGCAAGATTATACTCGATTTTATGTACAGTTTTTAATTGATTCTTAGTATGACGGCAGACAGGAGGCTGTAATGAACAACAAACCGCTTTTGAACCTTGTTGACCGAAAAATTCAGGAAATGGAGCGTTACAGCGAGATCACAAACCGTATGCTTTATGAGGATATCGACGGAGTGGGTGATCTGCTTGAGGAACGCCAGAGCATAATAACCGTGATGGACGGCATATCCTTGGATATAAAGCAGTTTATCAGCGAGCAGGCTATGGAGCATCAGGATAAGCTGAATAAGGTGATGAAATTCGAGGATATAGACGGTCTTAACGGAGAGCTGCTGGAGCTTCAGGAAAAAATCAAACGGATCGGCGAGCTTAAGGCGCAGATACTTGAGAAGGACGCTGCGGCATACAGCCGTCTCGGAGAAATGCGGGACGAGCTGCGCGATAAGCTGGAGCAGTCACACAAGGGAAAACAGGTCGCAAACTATTTTTCCCAGACATCTATCAATGTTAATAAAGGAAAAAGGTTGAATATTTCAAATTAATGTGTTATAATAAATCTGTCGGTTGGAGACAGCCGGCAGATTTGATTTGCGTCTGTAGCTCAGTTGGATAGAGCGTCAGACTCCGACTCTGAAGGTCGCAGGTTCGACTCCTGTCAGGCGCACCACGTATCTACGTCGTTTGCAGGCTTTCTGCAAACGACGTTTTTACCTTTTATTAGGAGATTTGGAACACTGCTTGGAACAACTTTTTTCAATTACTTTTCTCCAAAAAGATTTCTGCAGATAGCACTCTGCATTTTGTATTTCGTGTCATCATATGTATGTGCATAAAATTCCTGCGTTGTTGCCATATCCTCATGACGTGCATAGCTTTGCAAGTCCTTCATAGTAAACTTTTCATAATTCAAAAGTGATATACAACTATGCCGTAAGTCATGGAAACGTATATGCCGCATATCGTTAGCTTCGAGCAGCCGTGCAAATTTGTTTGTAATATAGTCTGGTTTAATCAATTCACCTACACTATCCACACAAACGTAATCTTTGTATTTGTCTGTTATACGCTCCATATTTTTTTGTTTGTTGTACAAATCACGTAAGTAATTATACATGACATCTGTCATAGGAAAGTCCGACTCACTGGCATCTGTTTTCATTGTTGTGGAATATTGATACCTGTCTGCACTGTCCTTTTCGTGATAATTAACAACTTTACCTATTACATGTATTTCACGCCTTTTAAAATCGATCGCAGACCAACGCAGACCTACAATTTCTGAACGTCGTAAGCCTAAAACACAAGCAAGTACCACGGGTACTTCAAGTACTGTACCCTGTGCTACCTCTAACAACTGTCTCATTTCGTCTGCTGTGTAATAGCTGTGTTTAACCTTTTTCTTCTTGGGCAGCTTAGCACACGTAGCCACGTTGTATTTTATATACCTATGATCGCAAGCATACCGCAGTACAGAATGTAACATAGTATGAAATTTTGTGACCGTATTTGGAGATAACCCCTCTTTTTCCTTATCACGATAGAAGTTGTTGAGGTCGTCAACATCTAAATCACGTAAAGTAATCTGTTGTCTATCCCAATAGGGCTTTATGTGTCTCTCATACATTTTTTGATATTGATACGTTGTTGTGATTTGTATATCTTCCGCACGTTCTTTCAACCATATACCTACAAAATCAGAAAGCAGCATATCTCCATAGCAGGTTGTATCATTGTACTTAGACACCAGTTCTTCCATAATTTTACGTGCCTTGTTTTCCGCTAAAATTGACTTACGTTGTGAACTGTTATCAATGCGTATACCCGTGCTTCTTGTAATTTGCTTGTATTTGTTTGTGGTTTCATCCCACACGCGGAATTTACAAGCCCAATAGCTTCCATTCTGATACAGACAACCTTTAACAGTATTTAAATTCTTTTTCATTTTGCAACGTCCTCCTTTTCACGTTGCTCACCACCAATAGAATAGCAGGTATCAGCACTTAAGTCAAGGTCTTTCGTTGTACTTTTTACACCATTCAAAAAGTCAATTATTGCAGGTTTAGGTGTGTATAATAATCTACCACATCTTACTATACGTATCTTACCGGAATGCAGCAACTTAAATGTACTGTTGCGTCCCAAACGCAACACCCCTGCAACCTGTTTTGTTGTTAACAACATAGGGTATTCTTTCAAGCAATTTTCCAAAGTAAACATTGTTTTTGTACTCATTTTTGAATCCTCCTAAATTTAATTTATACCCCTTATTGTTTGTGTCCGCTGTTTCTTGTGTCCGAATATAAAATAGATAGAAGGTGTTCTTTTGTTTGAATTAATCGCGTTTAGTGAAATTGATAATAATGCTGTATCTGCGTACTGTGCTGTAAATGATATTGCACCTTGTAAAAATTTTGGGGATATACATAATGTATCTAAAGCAACTATATCTGATAATATAGATTTGCTTGTCGGAGGCACTCCTTGTCAGGATTTCAGCACCGCAGGTCAAGGTGCAGGTTGTATGTATTGTTGTGATAACTGTAGATATAGTTTTAATCCTTTAACTATATCACAACGAAATAGAAACAACTGTCCCTTGTGTGGGAAACGTATTGAAAATAAAACACGCTCGTCCTTGCTGTTGGAATACTTGCGTATTGTACATGATATAAAACCCAAGTTTTTTATATGGGAAAACGTGCTATCTGTTTGTACGCACAAAAAATATAGAACTACTTTTGATTTGTTTTTATCTGAATTAAAATCATATGGTTACAACATTTATATACATAAAACAAATGCAATAGACTACGGCATACCGCAGCACCGTCAACGCATTTTTATTTTAGGTATACAGACTGTATTTGATACTGGTACTGTAACCCTAACAAATAAAGGTTACCGAAATATAGCTATATCAGATATATTACAATCCTCTCACAAAATTTCAGATAATTTGTGGTTGTCCGATGAAGGTATATCTGATAACGATATAATACAACGCATTTACAACCCCTGCACACGTCAAAAAGTTCTGTCTGTTTATAATAAAGTAGGATACTTACCACAAGTTTTTGCATTGCGAAATTCTGCTGATTTACAACGTATACCGTGCATTACAACTAACTCAAATTCACCCAGCGGTGATGGTGCCATTATTATAAAACAACAAAACCGTATACGTAAAATATCTGCATTAGAGTGTTTTCTTGCAATGGGATTTAATGTTATTGACTATGAAAAAATACAACAATTAAACCTGTCAGATCGTGTTGTACGTCAGTTTGCAGGGAATAGCATTGTAACTGATGTTTTGGTTGCCCTGTTCCGTGACTTGTACAACTCACAACCGCATCTATTCAGCAACAATTTAAAAGTGCTCTCCGTTTGCTCCGGTATAGGTGCTTTTGAGTATGCACTAAAACAATTTTATAACGATTATTATAACTATACAACTAAGCAAAACTCTGAATTTAAATATACTGCTGAAAACTGCCTATTACAATTCTCAGATATGATTCTAACTACTGACGTCTGCACTATTTTAGGTGTACACCGTAATACCTTGCACAATTTGATTTTACAGAATAAACTGAATAGGGCAATATTAAATAATAAACACTATATATCTAAATCATCACTCATAGCATATTTGAATAATACTTATTGATTATTTGCCTTTTTTGTGGGTTTGTGCATTGAATAAATTTTAGCACTGCTCTCATCCATAACTTGCCTGTCGTGTTTTATTGCCATCTGTAATGCTCTGTCAGCAAATTTTGTCATTGATATTCCTAATTTATCCGTGTGCTCCTTTAGAATAGCCTTTGCGCCCTTGGGCAATAACACTTCCAATCTGTCATGCTTTTGTGTGTAACGTTTCATAGCTTCTTTTTGAGCTTTGGATACATTCATAAAATCATTCCTTTCAAAAATTATATACCTATATATGCGTGTGTCCGTATATACAGGTATATATTAATTAACTCATAAATGTCAGTTCAAGTTAAGATTTGATATACCGGTATATATTTTACACAAATGCTTTATTTATCAATGTTTATTGCAATCTGGTATATATAGACCCCTCTTTTTATTTTTTAAAACCAGCAAAAACGGGTAAAAATCATTTGATTTTTACCCGTTTAAAAAATTATGTATGTATACATTCAGATAATATCCGGTATAGTGTTGGTCGTGATATACCTAATTGATTTGCAAGCTCCGTTTTGTTTATCTCCCTATGGAGATACCGACTATATAACCCATCAAACTTATCCGATGTAAAAGGCTTGCGCCCATTATATTTGCCTTCACGTTTTGCAATAGCAATACCTTCACGCTGTCGTTCAAGTAAATTTTCACGCTCAAATTCTGCAATAGCACCAATAAACGTCAACATAAGCTTACCGGTTGGTGTTGATGTATCAATGCTTTCTTTGTTGCTAACAAGGCGAATGCCCTTGACTTTTAATTGCTCAACAATATCAAGCAGATCCTTTGTACTGCGTGCAAGTCTTGTGAAGTCATGTACATATATTGTATCACCCTCACGAGCAAATTCAATCATTTGCTGAAGCTGTGGGCGGTTGGTGTCCTTTGCTGATACTTTTTCGGTAAACCATTTTTCAATCCCGTACTTTTCAAGTGCTTCAATCTGCCTTGATTCGTTCTGTTCAACGGTTGACACTCGTACATAAGCTATATTCATTGTAATCCTCCCGTAAAAATAGAGCATACCCTATATTAACAATATTCACATAGGGTATACTTGTAAAATTTAAGTTGTTTTATGTATTTTTTTACATAATGTAAATCACATTATGACTTTAATTTACAACAACTGTTAATCTGCCATTGTCTATATGAATATATTTACAATCCTGCAACACTTTTTGCAAATCAGCTGCAATTACTCTTTGCAGCCCCACCACGGATAAACTATTACGGTATATACCCACGCAAATTGACGCTGTGCAATTAAAATGTGCATCTAAAATCAAATGCGCAGGCTTTGTCACATCTCCTATAATATCCATTTTGCCATATAAAATAGCATAAGTGCCAAAATTCCCATGTAACCAATTTAAGTAACCTTGCAAGCAATTTCCATTACAATAATCATTAAACGTAGGTATCCATCGCATAATGCTGTCTTTTTCTGATACGCCCCAGCCCATATGCTGCTCTAAACTTGTTGGTGTAGATACATATAGACAATTTGCAGCAATGTTATAATAGATGTAAATAACTTTTGATTTGTCGTTAATGTAATCACTTTGCTTGGATAACATATCTACCAACTGTAATACATTAACATTCAAACACAAGCTGGTATTGTCTTTGCTTATGGTTATTATTGACATATAGTCAACCCCCTTTTTATTTCTTCACTTGTATATATCATGTGTCGGGAGTGCAAAAATTAATAACCGATATTATGATGTGTCCATAAAATAAAATGCCTTACGACTAAATAACCGCAAATCATATATTTCCTTTTATATAAAGAAAAGTCGTGTATATTTTGCATATACACGACTCATCTCTGCCTATTCAAGTTGTGGTAAATATCCCAACCCTTATATAGCTCCTTACAACACAGCATCTTGAAACTACATTGTAAATCATCACTATAAGCAAATACTCAAGTTACCTGCTAACAAATATTTGTCATTTATATTATAGTCTAAATTTTTAAATTAGTATACATTGTATTTCAAATTATAATTGCGTATAAATAACATACTACACCTCTAAATACGCTTTGCTCTATAAACACCCTTGGATTTTATTAAGTGTTCCTTGGCATTATTATATTCATATAACGCTGCTGTAGTCTTGCTGACATAACCTTTGTATGTGTTGTATGTACCCAAAATATAACTCAATATTATAGCGTACACTGTTATTATACTGCATAATCTATCTCAGCTTGATTATCTTCATTAAAATGTCCAAAAAATGCATCTCTGTTTTTTAATAACGAATCAATAGTACAACACAATGGTGTACATTGAAAATCATATTCCGGTTGTTTGACATCCATTTGTACAACATCAAATGTTTGCATTTTAAAAGCTTCTTGATAGTATGCAATTAATGAGCTATCATTACTACCATCTGCTGCAAAAAGAAATAAGTATTGAAAACCTATAAGACTACGTGCTTGTACAATAACATCAACAACAAATTTCCAGAAAAACACAACACCCATAGGACTTTGCATTAACTCAAAATCCCACTGCTCTTTCGTTCTGTCATTTTTACAAAAGAAACTTAATTCAACACTTGGAAAAGTCTGCATTACTTGTACTGTATGTGTACACCTATCCGTATCTGCAGTCAAATCTAAGTATTGCCTGTACTTAATATATAGACTGTTCTTAGCTACATCGGCAACTTGTAATGCTTTTCCTATACCATCTTCTATATCGTTATAACATCCAGCTCCTAAAACCTCGTCTAAAAGCTGCGTTATGCTATCATGCAAGGACTTTGCAGAATACGCGTGAGAAAATAATCCACCCGTCTTTAATGAAAAATAAAACATGATCTCGCCATGTTGATTCTTTATTAAGTATGTTGCCTCAGAACCTTCTACATCCCGTTGCCATGCATTGTTTTGCAAATGTGTCACAAGATTTGGATTGCGTTTACAAGAAAAATCCGCTGTTAAAATGTCATTTGTGTTGTCGTTGCTTAAGCGTTCACAAGTAAATGTGTCAAGATATTGTAACTGTTCCTCTGTAATTTTAACGTCTAATAGTGTTCCTGTCATCATTTATTTCTCCGTGCTACTGTTTAACATTCGTTGCATCTTTTGCAGCAACGCATCCTTTCTTATATCATTTGAATCAATCGCAACATCGCCGTTATCATACTCAGATAGACCTTTTCGTGACTGTTTCCATGAATACTCATTATGCGTTAAATTACTTAAACTCCAAGAATTTTTGTTGCTGTATTGCTTATAAACAGCATCTATAATCTTTTTTTGCTCAGAAGCAATCACTTTATCAAAATTTTCTGCAAATGCATTGCATTTATATAAGTTGCGTACTTCTTTAAGCACAGGACCGTACTTCCAACCGTAAAAAACTTCATCAAACATGAATGTATCAGTCTGTATCAACGACTCCCGTTGTGTAAAATATAACAATTTGTGCATTTTCATTTCGTCAATTTTCGCATGATGCTCCCGTAAATATTTGACATAAATATAATTAGCTACGTCTACTGCTTTAAGAGTACTCATACATACACCCCCTCCATCTTTAAAACATAACATTTGTAATACTTATCGCACACTTCTCTTAATATAATTATACATTTATAGACAATGTTTGTCAAGTATTATACACATATTTAAATCATTTTGTCGTATTATATACATAACATAGACTACCTGTTCCTTATTCCTTTGTGTCACACCAAGAAAGTTATTATCCTTGTTTTTAAGGCAATACCGCACAAACCATTGAAAAATGGCAAGAAAAATGGTATAATATAGGTATGAATAAACAACTAACATTCTCGCTTATAAGCGATGAACTGGCGCAAGCCAAAACAAGCAAAAAAGAATTTCTTGAAAAG
>JAGAUA010000012.1 GCA_017847885.1 Oscillospiraceae bacterium | reverse complement strand
CAGTCCACCGGACTGTTTTGAAGAAAAGTTTGCTTTGTAAACCAACAAGGGGAGGCGGTCTTGTTCGCCTCCCCTCAAAATGCTGTCGCATTTTTCACCCCTTGCTCCGTTTTTTCGGGCGCCTGCGGGCGCAAGCTGGGGGATTTCGCCGTCTGCGGACGGCGACTTAGGGGCTCTGCCCCTAAGAACCTCGCAGCCTTGAAAGGCTGGCGAACTTTTTACTCTCGCTTCGCTGGGTTCTATAATTTGCTTTATGCAATAAATTATTGTTTACCACAAACAACTATTCACTTTTCCCCATTCACTATTCACTAATGTGACGGGAGACCCGTCCCCCTACAAAAATTACACCCCAAAAATCTTTTTTCGCAACAGGTATTTCCCGCCGCCCTTGAAAAAGCCCACCGTATATGCTATAATATGTAAAAAAAGGGGGAGACGTATGGAGCTTGGATACATCGGAATACGCACTTCAAACGGCGTTCTTTACGGCGGAAATCAGGCGCATTTCGGCAAAGCCGCGGCAAGAAGCGGCTGCGGAATGATTGCCGCCTGCGATATGATACTGTATACCCGAAAAAAGCGCAGCCTGTCCTTTTCGGAATACAGCGGCTTTGTATGCGCCTTCCGCGACAACAAGGCGTATAAGCACACCTCCAACCCCATCGGCATTTTCCCCCACAGACTTACCGCGCTGATAAACTCCGAGGCGCAGGACGCAAGCTTCCGCTTTTACAGCCGCCGCGCCTTTACCCCCGACAGTCTGCGGCGGTTTATTTTTGCCTCGGTGGAAAGGGGTATGCCCGTCATCGTCCGCGTGGGACTTAACGGGAAAAGCCTGCCCTTTAAGATAATTTCGGGAAGCAACTGCAAGGAAAGCTGCATGGGCTGGCATTACATAACCGTCACGGGCATCGTCGGCGACAGGCTAACCTTTTCCTCATGGGGCGAAAAGGGCGTGATGAAATGCAGCCGCCTTTACAGGCATTTCGGTCTGACGGGCGGTGTAATTGCCGACAGCAAGATACCTGCTCCAAATTAATTTCCCTCGGAGGCACGCCATGCCAATGGATAAACACACTATTTTAAAAGAATATTTCGGTCACGCCGAGTTCCGAAGCGGTCAGGAGGATATCATCGACAACATTCTCGCAGGCAGAGACGTTCTGGGCATCATGCCCACAGGCGCAGGAAAGTCGATGTGCTACCAGATACCTGCCCTTATGCTGGAGGGCGTGACCCTTGTTATTTCGCCGCTTATCTCACTTATGTCCGACCAGGTGGGCGCACTTGTCCGCTCGGGTGTAAAGGCGGCGTACATAAACAGCTCCCTTACCTACCCCCAGTACTGCGAGGTGTTTCGCAGGGCAAGGGCAGGGCAGTACAAGATAATCTACGCCGCTCCCGAAAGGCTTCTTACGGAGGAATTCCTGAGCCTTGCCGCAGCGGTGAAAATATCTATGGTCACCGTGGACGAGGCACACTGCGTTTCCCAATGGGGGCAGGATTTCCGTCCCAGCTATCTTAAAATTGCCGAATTTGTCTCCGCGCTGCCCTACCGCCCCGTTATAAGCGCATTTACCGCAACTGCCACGAGCGAGGTAAGGGACGACATCAGCTGTATCCTCGGGCTTAACGCCCCCTTTGTAATAACCACAGGCTTTGACCGCAGCAACCTTTATTTCGGCGTAATGCGCCCCTCGGACAAGTTTGCCGAGCTAAAAAGGATAATACGGAACAACAGCGGAAAAAGCGGCATCGTCTACTGCATAACCAGAAAGGGCGTGGAGGAGGTCTGCGAAAAGCTGTGCGAAGAAGGCTTCTCCGCGTCACGGTATCACGCAGGTCTGTCCGACGAGGAGCGAAAAGCAAATCAGGAGGACTTCATCTGCGACAGAAAGACGGTCATGGTGGCAACAAACGCTTTCGGCATGGGCATTGACAAGTCCAACGTTTCCTATGTGGTGCATTACAATATGCCGAAAAATATCGAGAGCTACTATCAGGAGGCAGGAAGAGCAGGGCGCGACGGCGAGCCTGCGGAGTGTATCCTGCTTTACAGCGGAAAGGACGTGCGGACAAACCGTTTTCTTATCGAAAACAGCAGCGACGAAAACCCCGACATGACCGAGGAAATGCGCGCGGCAGTGCGTGAAAGAGACCTGCAAAGGCTGAAAGCAATGACCTTTTACTGCACCACGGGGGGCTGCCTGAGGGAGTATATCCTTCGCTATTTCGGGGAGCGCGCCCCCTCCTACTGCGGAAACTGTTCGGGGTGCAATACCAATTTTGAGACTGTAGACATTACCTCCGAGGCGCAGAAAATCGTATCCTGCGTTTACCGCGTGAAGTCCGCCTCGGGCAGAAGCTTCGGGCGCTCCATGATTGCGGATATTCTTTCGGGAAGCAAACGGGAACGGCTTTTGCAGCTTGGCTTCGACAAGCTTTCCACCTACGGCATAATGGCGGATACCACACAAAAAAAGATTGTGAAAATGATAGATTTTCTTATCGAAAAAGGCTGGCTTGGGATAACCGAGGACGAATACTCGGTGGTAACGCTTACGGCACGGTCGCCGGAGATAGTCCGAGACAGAATAAAGGTGGAGATGAAGCTTGAAAAGGAGACGGCGGCAGTTTCCATGAAAGAAACGGCTGCGGAGTACGACATAGACCCGGGACTTTTTGCGGAGCTGAAAAAGCTCCGAAGCAATTTTGCCGCACAGGAAAAAGTACCTGCGTACATTATCTTTACCGACGCGGCGCTTAAAGATATGTGCCGCAGACTTCCTTTCAACAACGACGAATTTCTTGCGGTATCGGGGGTGGGCAAAACCAAGGCGGAGCGCTACGGAGAGGCTTTCTGCACCCTTATCGGGCAGTATGCCGAGGAACACCCGAACATGAAAAAGCGCGCCGTGCCGAAGCCTGTCTACACCGAAAGTGCAGGGCAGCCTTGGCATGAAAGCGAGGACGAGCAGCTTGTCCGTGAGGTCGAAAAGGGAATGACCGTCAAGGAGATAAGCGACATACACAAGCGCTCTCTCGGCGCAATACGCTCAAGAATAAAAAAGCTGGGACTTTTGGAAAACTAATATTTTGCTAATTTTCAACCAATTTATAACATAAAATAAGTTAATTACTATTTAGTTTACACAAAATTATTGAATTGCACCCGAAATATTGTTATAATTTATATAATGATAAAGGAAAAAGGCGGTGCATAATATGGGCAGGTCGCATAAGGGCGGTCTTGAAAGAAGCGTTGCGGCAAGAATTCTTCTGATAGTGCTTCTTTCCATTTGCCTTATGAGCATAGTGGCGTGCTATGTGGTTCAGGTCAACTACCGTAAGCCGATGAACCTCAATGTTGCGTCAAACCTTGACAATTGCAGCAATAAAATGACAGCTTGGCTTGAAGAAAAAAGTACAATAACCGAGTTTATGGCAGAAGAATTAATCGACGGAAAATATTATGCGGATAAAGATACCTGCTATGATTATCTTGTACGCTGCGGCAGCCGTGACGAAGAAGTTTATGTCTGTTATTTCGGCTTTCCGGACGGCATAGGAATTTTCAGCGACGGCTGGGTTCCCGACCCGGGCGAATACGACACTACGACCCGTGAATGGTACATAAACGCGGTCAGCTCCGATACGCCTATCATAACTGCGCCTTACACCGACGCGGCAACCGGCAGACAGGTTATAACGATTGCAGTTAAAGTCGAAGCGGACGGAGAACTAAAGGGCGTTCTTGCAAGGGATATTTTTCTTGATAATATTACCGCGCTGGTAAGCGATATGCATATAGACGAAAACGGCTATGCTGTTCTTGCAAATGCCGACGGAAGCATTATCGTTCACCCCGACCCTGATTTTGCCCCCACAGTTGACGCTGACGGAAACGATATTACCGTAAATCTTTCCGAAGCCATTAAAGGATATTCCACAGACAGCGACCACAGCAGCTTTGAAACCTTAAAGGACTACAACGGCAAAAAAATCAAATATGTGGAGATGACAATGGACCTCACCGGCTGGCGTCTGGGATATGCGCTGGATAACAAGGAGTATTCTCACCAGCTTGTTTCCGTTGTAGAACTGTTCTCGGTTCTTACCCTCGTTTTCGGCATTGTTATTGCGGCATGGATAATATTCACGATAAAAAAGGCGTTCAAGCCCCTTGCGGCGGTTGCGGAACAGGCACAGGCAGTTGCACAGGGTCAGCTCAACATCTGGTTTGACTATCAGTACAATGACCAGATAGGAACCCTTTGCCGCACAATTGAGTATAACAACAACTTCATGCGCACCTGCATTGAGGATATTTCCACACGTCTCGACAGCATTTCAAAGGGCAAATTCGATTACGAGTCGGACGTTGAGTACATAGGCGACTACACTTCTATCAAGACATCCATGGATAGTATTTCTGCGTCGCTTGCAAAGGTGTTCGGCGGTATCGAGAGCGCTTCCGAGGCGGTATCGGGCGGCGCAGGAAATGTTGCCGACAGCGCCAACTGCCTTGCGGAGACCGCTTCCAAGCAGGCAGAGCTTATCGGCGGCATAGTTTCGGGCGTCGACACGGTTTCCGATAAGATAGGCGGCAATGTTACACGTACAGATAATGCCCGTGAGATAGCGCGCAAGACTGCCGACGTTGTAAACGACAGCAGCGAAAAGATGCAGCAGCTTCTCTCGGCAATGAAGGAGATCTCAAACTCCTCCGAGGAGATCAAGAAAATTATCGGCACTATCGAGGATATCGCGTTCCAGACCAATATCCTTGCACTTAACGCTTCCATAGAGGCGGCAAGAGCAGGTGAGGCAGGCAAGGGCTTTGCTGTAGTTGCCGACGAGGTAAGAAATCTTGCGGAAAAGAGCGCAGAGGCTTCCGACCGCACAGCACAGCTTATCGAGTATTCGGCTTCCGCAGTAAGCAAGGGCATGAAATATGCCGACTCCACAGCTGCCTCACTTAAAGCGGTGGTGGAATATTCGGGCGAGATAGACAATATAATCGTTGAGATAAACGAGGATTCCTACGAGCAGCGCACCTCCGTGGACGAGGTAAACGAGAAGCTAAAGCTTGTGGAGGAATACGTTTCCTCGGCAGCGGCAAACTCCGAGGAAAGCGCGGCTGCCGCAGCACAGCTTAACGAGCAGGCTGCCGCCCTCAAGGAAATGATATCAAGCTTCGGCAGCGACATCGGCGATGACATAGGCAGCGACATAAGCAGCGATGACAGCTTCGACACCTATGAAAGCAGGGACGAGGATACCGACTCGGAGTACAGCTTTGATTCGGGCGTGCAGTTTGAAGCGTATACGGACTTTGATACGGAAGACGACAATTTTGATTTTGACGAGCCGAGCGTTCCCGATGACGACGAGGAATATTAATAATAGTTTTGCCCCGATGTTTCCCTGTGAGAAACGTCGGGGCAGTTTTTGTTTTGCAAGTTTAAAGTAAGTTTTAGTGAATAGTGAACGGTGAATAGAGAATAGTGAATAGTTGTTTGTAGGGGCGGAATCTATTTCCGCCCGGTAATTACTGCTATTCTACGGGCGGATATGGAATCCGCCCCTACGATATCGGGACGGGAGACCCGTCCCCTACAAAATGTTACGATAAATTATTGTTTAAGTGAATAGTGAAAGGTGAATAGAGAATAGTGAATAGTTATTTGTAGGGACGGATAATATCCGCCCCTACAAAAATTTTGCTTCATTTTAAAGGCTGTACTTCGCCATATATTCCTCGGTAAGCTTCAAATACGCCTCGTCGCCGCTTTCGTGCCGCTCCTGAATGTATTCGTGGCGGTTTACGATGCTGCGATTTTTCTGGGAGCTGATAACATACACCGCAATGTTTGAACAGTGGTCGGAGATACGCTCAAGGTTGATGAGTTGGTCAAGGAAGTTTACTCCGCTTTCAATTATGCACTCGCCGTTTTTCAAACGCTCGATATGACGGGATTTGAGGGTCTCGTTGAGGTAATCCACGGTCTCCTCCAGCGGCTCTATCTTGAACGCAAGCTTGGTGTCGTTGTCCTCCACCGACTTGACCGCCATTTCAATTATCTCCTGCACCGCGTCGGATATTACCGAAAGCTCCCTAAGTGCACTCTCGGAGAAAACTATATCCAGATTGTGAAGCTTTTCCGCATTTTCGATAAGGTTCATTGCATAGTCGCCTATGCGCTCAAACTCGGAGGTTAGGTGCAGAAGCTCGGTAACGCGGCGGTTTTCGTAGTCCGTCATCTCACATTCGGTAAGCTTTACAAGGTAGGCGTTGAGCCTGTCCTCCATGCGGTCAATAGCCTCTTCGTTGTCCTTTAGCTTGGCGATAAGCTTTTCGCTGTAATCACCGTCGAAAAGCCTGCGCATACCCGTAAAGTTCTGCAATGCCATACGTCCCATTGCAATAACGGTCTTGTTCGCCTGCTGGATAGCCAGCGAGGGGGAGTAAAGCAGTCTGTCCTCAAGAACGGGAATATCGAAGCTTTCGCCTGTTTCGCCGTCCTTCTTTTCTGCATCGCGTATCGTTATGGTAGCAAGCGTCTCAAGCAGCTTTGTAAACGGCAGGAAGCAGATGGTTACCACAACGTTGAAAAGCGTGTGGAAATTCGCAATGCCGCTCATGTCGACGGGGTCGTCCCAGAACGGGAAGCCCACCAGCGCCTTTATGGAGTACACAACGATAAGGAACGCAATTGTGCCGATAACGTTGAAGTAAAGATGCACCACAGCCGCGCGCTTTGCGTTTTTGTTTGCTCCCACGGCAGATATGATAGATGTTACGCAGGTGCCGATATTCTGACCCATGATTATGGGGAAAGCCGCGGAGAATTTCAGTATACCTGTTGCGGATATCGCCTGCAATATGCCGACAGAAGCGGAGGAGCTTTGCAGAAGCGCGGTAACGAGAGCGCCTGCGATAATGCCCAGAACAGGGTTTGAAAGTGTTGCGAAAAGCTCTTTGAACGCTTCAAGCTCGGAAAGAGGCTTTACGGAAGAACTCATTGTGAGCATACCCGTGAAAAGTATTCCAAGTCCCACAAGAGACTCGCCCAGATTTTTCTTTATGTCGCTTTTTGAAAGCATATACACCAAAAGACCTGTAATAGCTATCATCGGAGCAAGGTATGTAGGTGTAAGAAGCTTCATTACAACGCCCACATTTGCGTTGTTTTCAAGGTCGCCCAAACGGAGTATCTGACCCGTTATGGTCGTACCGATATTTGCACCCATTATAACGCCGATAGCCGAGGAAAGCTTCAGGATACCTGCGTTTACCATACCTACTATTATGACCGTTGTTGCGCCGGAGCTTTGCACCGCTGCGGTCACCACTGCGCCCAGCATGACGCTTTTGAACACGTTGCTTGTAAGACCGGAAAGAATTTTCTCCATTCTTCCTCCGGAGATTTTTTCAAGGCCGCGGCTGAGCATGAGCATACCGTAAATGAAAAGCGCAACGCCGCCAAATGCCTTAATTGCGATAAGCAAGATTTCGGAACCGGACATATACATGACCACCTAACTTCCATTCATTTTTCTTATTCTTTATTCTTATTTTTGTAAACACATATTATTATAGCATATCAAAAAAATAATAAAAGCGGATTTTGTGACCGTAATATTTTTCTCGTTTTTACACAAAACTTACTGTGATTTTACTTTTTTTTTATACTTTCCCCACAACGGCACGTCTGCGCCGAATACGCAATGTAAATAGTTTGCCGTATCTCTTGATTATTGCACCGCAAATATGGTATAATAAAGATTAACGTAAATTATAGAAAAAACTGTTTCCGAAAGGAGAAGCAGAAAAAAATATGAAAAAATGGACTATCGGCAAGCCCGAGCCGGGGGCGGTATCCGAACTTATGTCACGGGGCGGTTTGCCGCAGATTTGCGCAGGCGTTCTGGTATCCCGCGGTATCGACACCATTGAAAAGGCGGCGGATTTCTTCAATCAGGGCGGAGACGGCGTGCTTTCCGACCCCTTTCTCATAAAGGACATGACCGAAGCGGCGGAGCTTCTGCTTTCAGCCGCGGAGGAAGGCAGAAAAATATGCGTATACGGCGACTACGACTGCGACGGAATTACCGCGACTGCCGTGCTGTATTCATACCTGCGCTGCATGGGCGCGGAGGTATCCTACTATATAAATCAAAGAAGCGAGGGCTACGGGCTTTGCGCGGAGGCTTTGAGGAAGCTTGCCGCAGAGGGCACGGAGCTTATCGTTACCGTGGATAACGGCATTTCCGCAATTGAGGAAGCAAAGCTTGCGGCGGAGCTTGGCATGGAGCTTATCATCACCGACCACCACCAGCCCTCCGACCTGCTTCCCGAAGCGGCGGCAGTTGTTGACCCTCACCGTGCCGATGATGTGTCACCCTTCAAGGACCTGTGCGGCTGCGGCGTGGCGCTAAAGCTTATCGCGGCTATGGACGGCGGCGACTACGGCTCGGTCATGGAGCAGTTCTCCGACCTTGCGGCAATTGCAACTATCGGAGATATCGTGCCGCTTAAAGGGGAAAACCGCGAGATAGTCAGACAGGGACTTCATTACCTTGAAAATACGGAAAATTACGGCTTGCAGGCGCTTATGGAGGTCTCTGGGGTAAAGACTCCCGTTTCGTCCACGGCGGCGGCGTTTTCACTTGTGCCGCGGATAAACGCTTCGGGACGCTTCGGTTCTGCGTCCGAGGCGGTGGAGCTGCTTCTCTGCGAAGACCCCGACCAGGCTGAGGAAATGGCAAGGCGGCTCAACGCCCTCAACACCGAGCGCAAGGCTGCGGAAGCGGAAATTATGGAGGACATAAAGCGCTATATTGCCGAAAACCCCGATATGCTGCATAAGCGTGTGCTGTTTGTTTACGGCGAGGGCTGGCACCACGGCGTTATCGGAATTGTTGCGGCAAGGCTGGCGGAGCGTTTCGGCAAGCCGACGTTCGTGCTTTCCGACGACGGGGAGTATGCCCGGGGCTCGGCAAGGTCGGTGGACGGCTTTTCCATCCACAAGGCGCTTTCGGCGTGTGCGGATACCCTGACAAAGTTCGGCGGTCACAGCGGCGCAGGTGGCTTCTCCCTTGAAAAAAGTATGATAACCGCCTTTGACGAGGCTTTGCAGAAATACGCGGCGGAGGAATTCCCCGTTATGCCCGTTATGCAGCTTCATGCGGACAAGCTTATCGCCCCCGAGGAGCTGACGGCGCAAAGTGTTTCCGCACTTGCAATGCTTGACCCCTGCGGCGAGTGCAACCCTTCCCCCATGTTTGCAATGCTGTCGGCAAGGCTTCTTGAGGTCACGGCGCTGTCGGGGGGAGCGCACACAAAGCTTAAGCTTACATACGGAAACAGCGGCTTTTTCGGACTTATGTTCGGCACTAAGACCGCGGATTTCCCTTATAAACCGGGGGATATGCTTGATATAATGGCTTGCCCCGAAATAAACACCTACGGCGGAAGAACGTCCGTCAACATACGGATTGCCGACATACGAAAAAGCGGCATATCACAGCAGAAATACTTCGCTGCAAAGGCGGCGTATGAAAAATACAAGCGCGGAGAGGGCGCGGAAAAGGCGCTGATACCGAGGATTGTTCCCCAAAGAGAGGAGCTTGCGGCGGTGTACAGAGCCGTCCCCGAAAGCGGCGCGGCTCTTGATACGGTGTATTTTTCGGTATGCTCCGATAATCTCAACTACTGCAAGTTCCGTCTTGCGGCGGATATCTTCGGGGAGCTGGGTCTTACCGAAACAGACCCTTACACCGAGACCATACGCAGGCTGCCGACGGACAAAAAGGCAAACCTTGACGACTCCCTTATACTGACGGAGCTTAAACGGCTTGCGGCGGAAAATGCCGTCAGAACATAACAAAACATGAAGATGGTGATATTATGGTAAACAAACCCGAAACGGTTTATACGATAGACACGCTTATCCAGAAAATTCTCGACGACGACAAGCAGTACGACCTGAGCAAGATAATTTCCTCCTACGAGTTTGCCGCAAAGGCTCACGCAAATCAGGTGCGCTCCTCGGGAGAGCCTTACATCAGCCACCCTCTGGCGGTATCCTTTATCCTGCTGGAGCTTGGCATGGATACGGATACTATCTGCGCGGCAATGCTCCACGATGTTGTGGAGGATACCGACGTCACCCTTGAAGAAGTGAAAAAGCTTTTCGGGCAGGACGTTGCAATGCTTGTTGACGGCGTTACAAAGCTGGGCAAGATACCCCTTTTCACCAAGGAGGAGCAGCAGGCGGAAAACGTGCGTAAGATACTCCTTGCCATGTCACAGGATATACGGGTCATCATCATCAAGCTCTGCGACCGTCTCCACAACATGAGGACGCTGAATTTCCGTCCTGCACACAAGCAGCGGAACACCGCCCTCGAGACCATGAACATCTACGCTCCCATCGCTCACCGTCTCGGTATGCGCACCATCAAGGACGAGATAGAGGATCTTGCCTTCCGCTACCTTGACCCCTACGCATACTCCGAGATAGAGAATATGCTGAAAATACGCAGCGACGCCCGTGAGGCGTTTATAGAGTCCATAAAAAGCCAGATATCCGAGCGCTTCAAGGACGCAGGCTTTGAGCGTATGCCCCAGATAGACGGCAGAGTAAAGTCGGTCTACGGCATATACAAAAAGGCGTTCGTCCACGGCAAGGACATCGACGAGATATACGACAAATACGCGGTGAGAATAATAGTTGATACCGTAAACGAGTGCTACAACTCGCTGGGTATAATCCACGATATGTTCAAGCCCATACCAAACCGCTTCAAGGACTATATCGCAACGCCCAAATCCAATATGTACCAGTCCCTCCACACCACGGTCATCGGCAGAGAGGGCATACCCTTCGAGGTGCAGATAAGAACGTGGGATATGCACCATACCGCGGAATACGGCATCGCGGCGCATTGGAAATACAAGGAGGGCATAAGCGGCAAGGACAAGCTTGAAGACCGCCTTGCATGGATACGCCAGATAATCGAGGCGCAGCAGGAGACCGACGATGTGGAGGAGATAGTCCGCACCATAAAAAGCGACCTTGCTCCCGAGGAGACCTTTGCCTTTACACCAAAGGGCGACATGATAAGCCTGCCGCTGGGGGCAACGATAATCGACTTTGCATACGCTATCCACACCCAAGTAGGCAACAAGATGAAGGGTGCAAAGGTGGACGGCAAGCTTGTTTCCCTTGACTATCAGCTTTCAACGGGCGAGATAGTGGAGATACTTACCTCAAAGGACCCCGACCACGGTCCTAACCGTGCGTGGCTGGACATATGCAAGACCAACGAGGCAAAATCAAAGATACGCTCATGGTTCAAAAAGGAGCGCCGCGAGGAAAACATCGCAAACGGCAAGGAGGAGCTTGAAAAGGAATTTAAGCGGAACTATATCCGTATCCCCGAGGAGGAGCTGCCCCAGTTCCTTGCCGATGATATGAAGCGGCACAACTGCAACTCTCTGGACGACTTCTATGCGGCAATAGGCTACGGAGGCGTTATCCTCTCGCGAATGATGCAGCGTCTCAAAGACAAATACGCAAAGCTTTACGAGCAGACAAGCACCGAGATAAAGACCTTTACCCCGAAAAAAAGCTCCACGGGCATTGTTGTGGACGGTCAGGAGAACGTGCTTGTGAAGTATTCGCGGTGCTGCAATCCCCTTCCCGGCGACGATATCGTGGGCTTTATCACACGGGGACACGGCGTATCGGTGCATAAAAAGGACTGCGAGAACTACGTGAACGCAATGAAGAGCGGTCAGGAGCCGGAGCGGTGGATAGAAGTGCAGTGGGCGGAGAATTCTATAAACAACAGCACGCCCATTTACAAGGTCACGCTGGATATCGTTTCAAGCGAAAACCTGCTGCTGCTTGCGGAGGTGTCAAAAACGCTGGCGGATATGCACATACCCGTTTCGGAAATTTCCGTCAAGGAGCTTAAAAATGGCAACACGGGCATTTTCGTTACCATAAGCACCGCAGGCAAGGCTCAGCTCAACAATATTATTGCCAAGATAAAGAAGCTGCCCAACGTTATAAGCGTGGACAGAACGGGCAGCGGAAGCTTCTGATACGGGAGGTACACTCTGTATGAAAATCATAAAAATTCCGCCCCAGGGCGTTTTTGCGGTGAACTGCTACCTTGTGGTAACCGAGGCAGGCAACGCGGTAATGATAGACGCGCCATGGGGGCATGAACGGCTTCTTGCCGAGGTGAAAAAAAGCGGCGCGACTCTTAAAAAAATTCTTGTTACCCACGGTCACTGCGACCATATCGAGTCGCTGGCGGCAGTTGCCGAGGCAACGGGCGCGGAGGTGTATATCCACACGCTGGACGCCCCCAAGCTTACCGACTCGCACACCAATCTGTCCGAGTTTTTCGCGGCTTATCTTGACGAAAACGCAGCGCCCTACGATAAGGCGATATGCGTAAATGACGGCGATGTGATAACCCAAGACGAGCTTTCCTTTACCGTTCTGCACACTCCGGGGCACACAAGCGGCTGCGTATGCTATATAACCGAGGACGTAATTTTCAGCGGCGACACCCTTTTCAAAGGCTCTATCGGGCGCACCGATATGCCCGACGGAAGCTACGAGACTCTCTGCGGAAGCCTGAAAAAGCTTGCTGCTTTTAAGGGTGAGCGTGAGGATTACAGACTTCTTTCGGGGCACGGTGGTGAAAGCACCCTTAACCGCGAAAAGGATACCAACCCGTTCATAGGTCAGTTCGTTAACGGCTGAATACGCCATTACTATGTAGGGGACGGGTTCCCCGTCCCGTTAATGCAAAACATCGAAAGGAGTGCGTTTCCCCGTGGGGGAAATGACTGTAAAATGACGATTTGTTTTATTGGCAACAGCTTTAAATATGAGACCGAAGCGGTGATGAAGCTTTTTCTTCCGCTGGTGACCTTTGACTTCCTTTTTGAGGAGTACCCCGACAAAGAGGGGGATATATGCAAGGTGGAGCGCATACCCCATGAGGGCGGCTATACCCTTTCCGTGACGATTGCTCTTGGCGGAATGACCGAGAGCGAGACCATGCCCCGAAGCGGCGACTTCTGCGACAAAACCGACGAAGCGGAGCTTTGCAGAATGTTATACCGCATAATGCAAAGGCTCACGGGAATTACTCCTGCATGGGGCTGCCTCACGGGTATACGCCCCGTGAAAAAGGTGAACAGGCTTATTGACGAGGGGCATGACAAGGCTGACATCTTCAATATACTGAAAAAGGAATACTACGTTTCCGACGAAAAGCTGGAGCTTGCCTATCAGACGGCGCTTGCTCAGTCGGAGCCGCTGAAGGCGCTGGATAAGCGCTCATACTCGCTGTATGTTTCGGTGCCGTTCTGTCCGTCAAGGTGCAGCTATTGCTCCTTTGTGAGCCATTCCATAGAAAGCAGCGGTGCAAAAAAGCTTCTGCCCCAGTATGTGGAAAAGCTTTGTGAGGAAATTGCCGAGACCGCAGCAATTGCCCGTGAGCTTGACCTGCGGCTGGATACGATTTACATCGGCGGAGGAACTCCCACGGCGCTTTCCGCAGAACAGCTTGAGGCTGTCATGGGGGCTGTCAAAAAAAACTTTGACATTTCAAAAATACGTGAATATACTGTAGAAGCAGGGCGTTCCGATACGATTACCGAAAAAAAGCTTGAAGTTATCCGCAATTTTGGTGCAACGAGAATTTCCGTGAACCCCCAGACCATGAACGACAGCGTGCTTAAAGCTATCGGCAGGCGGCATACAGCGGAGGACGTGGTGAACGCGTTCAAGACCGCGCGCCGTCTCGGCTTTGACAACATCAACATGGACACCATTGCAGGGCTTCCCACGGATACTCCCGAGGGCTTTAAGCATACCATTGAAACGCTTTGCGGACTTGACCCGGAAAGCATTACCATACACACCCTGACGGTGAAGCGTTCCTCCGACCTTTTTTCAAAGGAAGAGCGGAACGTCGACAGCCGCATAGGGGAAATGGTAAGCTTCGGTCAGAAAAAGCTGCTTGAAACGGGGTATCTCCCCTACTACCTCTATCGGCAGAAGAATACCGTTGAAAACCTTGAAAATGTGGGCTTTGCCAAGGCTGGGTACGAGTGCCTCTACAACATTTACATAATGGAGGAGGCGCAGACCATTCTTGCCGTGGGCGCGGCAGGCTCAACAAAGCTTGTGAATACCGAAACGGGCAAGATAGAAAGGCTTTTCAACTATAAATTTCCCTATGAGTACATTTCAAGGTACGGCAAAATGATGGAGAAAAAAGACGGGATAACCGAATTTTTCAATAATATTTAACAGGAGGAATTTGTTATGGCATTCAATATTGATAATATCGTCAACGGCGCAAAGGACGTTTTCGACAAGGCTGCCGCAAAGGCAGGCGAGGCTATCGACTACTCAAAGGTGCAGATCGACCGCAGCCAGCTCCGCGGAAAGATAAAGGAAAAATATGTTGAGCTGGGCAAGATATGCTATGATATGCACGAATGCGGCGACGACAGAACGGGCGAGATGAAAAAGGTCATCGGCGAGATAAAGGCGCTTTCCGCAAAGCTTGAGGAAGCCGACATTACCGTAAACGCAAAGAAATCCAAGACCTGCCGTTTCTGCGGAACAGCCAACGACGCGGTAAGCACATACTGCACAAAATGCGGAGAAAAGCTTTGATATATGAAGAAAAACGATTTATGCACCCTTGAAATTACGGGCATGACCGCCGAGGGAAACGGCGTTGGACGGACAGCGGAGGGTATGGCGGTTTTCGTGCCCCATACCGCCGTTGGGGACGTTATCTCCTGCAAGATAGTGAAAGCCGCAAAAAGCTATGCTTACGGCATAATCGACAGCATAATTGCCCCCTCTCCCGACCGTACCGAAAGCGACTGCCCCGTGTCGAAAAAATGCGGCGGCTGCACGTTTCGGCATATAAGCTATGCCGCCGAGCTTGAGATAAAAAGCAATCTTGTTAAGGACGCTTTTGAGCGGATAGGCGGCTTTGACGACATCGAATTTGAGGAAATATGCGGCGGCGAGACCGATTTTTACCGCAACAAGGCTCAGTACCCCGTTGCAGAGCAGGAGGGCAAGGCTGTCTGCGGCTTTTACTCAAAAAGAAGCCACAGGGTAGTGCCGTACCTTGAATGTCGTCTCCAGCCGAAAATTTTCGGGGATATTGCGGCGTTCTGCCTTGATTTTGTCAACACAAGGAAAATTCCTGCCTACAACGAGGAAAACGTCAGCGGAATACTTAGGCACATCTATATAAGACGCGGCTTCCACAGCGGCGAGATAATGGTTTGCTTCGTTGTAAAAAGCACCGCCGCAAAGGCTGCACTTACCGAGCTTGCAGCACTTGCCGCCGAGAAATTCGAGGGGATAAAAAGCGTTGTGATGAACGTTAACCCCAAAAACACCAACGTTATCATGGGGGATAAAAACGTCACCCTTTTGGGCAGCGATGAGATATCCGATACGCTCTGCGGAAAGAAATTTGCCCTTTCGCCAATGTCCTTTTATCAGGTCAACACGGCGCAGGCGGAAAGGCTTTACCGTCAAGGCATGGAGTATGCAGGCTTGACGGGGGACGAGACCGTTCTCGACCTTTACTGCGGCGCAGGAACGATAGGACTTGCCTTTTCGGACAAGGCGGCAAGGATAATCGGCTGCGAGATTGTTCCCGAAGCGGTGGAAAACGCCAAGCGAAGCGCGGAGATAAACGGCGTTGGCAACGCGGAGTTTTACTGCGGAGACGCAGGGGAGCTTGCAAAAAAGCTTGCTTCCGAAAGCATAAAGCCCGACGTGGCGGTGATAGACCCTCCGCGGAAGGGCTGCAGCACCCTCACGCTGGACAGCCTTGCGGAGATGTCCCCGAAGCGCATAGTTATGATATCCTGCAATCCTGCAACGGCGGCTCGGGACGCGGCATATCTTGCCGAAAAGGGGTATGCGCTTGAAAAGGTGCGCGCCTTTGATTTGTTTCCGAGGACGGGTCATGTGGAAACGGTATGCTTATTGTCCAAACTCAAAAGTGATCAACATATTGATGTTGAGCTGAAAACGGACGAGCTTGATCTGACCTCTGCGGAGAGCAAGGCTACTTATGATGAGATCAAGGCTTATGTTAAGGAGCATACAGGCTTGACGGTATCGTCCTTGAATATTGCACAGGTGAAGCAGAAGTGCGGTATTATTGAGAGGGAGAATTATAACAAGGCTAAGACTAAGGACTCCCGACAGCCGAAGTGTACTAAGGAGAAGGAAGAGGCTATTGTTGGAGCTTTGAGGTTTTTTAAGATGATTAAGTAAAATACAATTACCTGCAAGGCTTTATTATTGCTTGCAGGTAATTTTTTAGAGTGATCTTATTTTTTGCTTAGGTTATGTACAATTCCATATTAGTTACGATTTTACTATTGTTAGAATTAATAATAGCATTACTTCATCAAGGATTCTCTTATAACTTAAATGAGCAGTTGATTACATTTCCATGAATAGGATGGTGCTTAATGTACTCTCCAGTGAGATTTCTATTTTTTTCGCCCAGCAATTTTTTCGTTTCCTCAGAAGATGTAAACACACCAGAATTTTGCATAAAAATATTACTGATATTAGTTGCCTTTTCAATTGTAATACAGCCACTCGTAACGATATATTCTTTAGTAAATTCTCTAGTATTATCTCCAATATAAATTTTGCACCCATCTGGAAGATTAGTAGCTATGTAAATAGTATCATTCTTTTTTTGGGGGACAAAAGAAAGGCATAGTTCTCTTCCAGGTTCTGGAGGTTTCGCCTGCATACTTGGCGGCAAAGGAGGGATTTCTCCCATCCTGATTTGACGTCCATTATAATACCACGTATGGTAGTCATCACAAAAGAAGGATGGATTGTCTTCTGTTTTACACAAAAATGAAATAAGCTTCGACTCAGATTCAGGAAGTATCGGGACAGTAATTCCTTTATCTACTGCAATTCCGTTACTTACTTTTTGATACCGCCAAAGTGCGTCAAGAAAGCTTATATCAAAATATTGTGCAGCATCAATGAACACCATATTCTCTCCACGAAAATACCCGTACTTTTCATTATATTCGTCACCATATTTTTCAACGAAATCATAAATATCATTATCAGAAGAATCATATTCAGCAGTAGAATGTAAAAAGACATTTTCCAGCAGTGCGTTGACACTTGCTGGAATTTGAACATGATATTTAGTAATAATATTCTGCCTAACACGTGTAAATAGCGTATCAACATCAATATCTGGTGATAATATTTCATCGCAAATGGCTTCCGTGAACCAACTAATACCAGTTTTCATACCTGTTGAAGTACTGCCAAAAGATGTGCCATATGCTATGTATACATTTTCTCCGGTAGTCATTTCTGAATAATTACCCACAACGCGTGATAGTTCTGTTCTACATGCGTCTAATATTAAAACAAGGCGACCTTTCCCTTTAAATATGTTAATAATCTCGTTAATATTAATTGCAGATTCTTTTATATCACCAGACAAATCTAATTGCGTTCCTGCATCTATAGGGAAGATGTAATTAACACCTTTGTAATGCCCGCCATGACCCGTGAAATATACAAGCTGAATTGCATCGTTAGGCGACCCCTTCGCAACATCATGTAATGCAAGAAAATAATCTTCTTTCTTAGCGTTACGAATACATTTAACATTAAAGCCAATTTGCGACAATCGCTTCTGCATAGCTGAAATATCATATTCACAACCTGGTAAATCAGACATAACAAGGCTTTTTGAAGGCTGATATGTTTCAGCAGAAAACAAAAAAGCTCTTTTTTGCATGCAATTACCTCCATTTATCTCTATTTTTGATTACTAACGGTTGCAAGAAAAGCATAATAGCAGAAATTGTATCTATAATTTGTACCATTTCTTCAGTTTCGCTTCGATTGTGGATATAGCCAACTATTTCATCATAACTATTGAATAAGGTGTTAATACAATTCAACATCTCAAAATCTTGACCTTTTGCATCTACAATTAATTTATCGACAATACTTTGGCAAGCGAGGAACTCATTCCACAACACTTGAATCTTTGTTTCTGTTTTTTCTATAAACGATTCAAGAATATGAGCACATTCTTCATTTGGTTTTGTTTTAATAACTTGACCGAAGCGCTTAAGATATAATTTGATTTCCTGAATTTTTTGCATTGCAGTTATCCATACAGATATTTCAGAATTATCAAATAACTTATCCTTAATATTCGCTTCTATTTCACATGGAAGCATTGTTTTAGCTATATTTGATTCTTCAGTATCAAATAGTTTATAGAATGGAATCAAGAATGCTGTTGGAGAATAGGCACCTGAAATTACAGGAATATATGCTAATTCTACATCTTGTGTTTCTAAATACCATCTGTCACTTGACTCTAAAACTGCCGATTCGAAAACTCTCCTTAGCTTTATAACTAAATCTGTATACTCACTTTCAAGTGTTTTGCCGTCATCTATATTGCAATTTGAAACAATATAAACACGATTTTCTGTTTCAAGTAAGGTTCCGTCTATGGAAGAAGACACTTTTAATAGAGTGTTTCTGAAAAGTGTTATTCCTTTATGATATTTTTGCTTGGAAGCATAGGCAATAGCTTGACCTTTCGGCGGATTATCAAGTACATGACGCCAAACATTAACCAAAGTAAGTACCTTCTCTGTTTCTTGTTGTGCAAATTGTTGAGATAAGCTACTATATTCTGAAAACAGAGAAGCGTATTCGTGCTGAAAAACACAAAGAGTTTTTGCAGCAGAATATAGATTAAACATCGCAAGTCTTGGATTCTTTATACCAGTTAGGTCTTGTTTATTTATTCTCGCCAAAAGGACATCGCTAAACTGATTAAAATAATTTTCTATAGAAGAGTACAAATCGTTAAGTAGTTTTCTAAAATTCTTATATTTCTCAACAGAAAGTAATTGACGCATTGTAAAATAGTTAAACACCGGTATATTATTGTTACCTTCCGAATATAAACAATATGGATCTACAGCAGAAACTGGGAGATAATTCTCCGTAAATGTGTGTTTATTGAAAATTTTAAGTCTTTCCTCTACTCGTTTCCATCTTTCTTTTGTGTATCGCCCTTTTTTGTAAATATCATCAATAAGTTTTATCGTTTCTTCTATCAATTCGTTGACGTTGCTTCTAATTTGGTCTATTTTTTCCACATATTGCTCCCAAGATGAAGGACGTAAACTATAATCAATTATATTTTTTATCCAACCATTGACTTCAGAAACCCATGTTATGTGTCTGTTGCTTTTGTGAATACGAAGCTTGTAATCTAATGGCTCTATTCCTAAATCGTTGAGAAGATCAACACCAACCAATTCAATATCAATATATTCCTTTTGTGGATACATTTGTTTAAGAATATCAAGCATTTTAATACGCCAATATTGATTAGAATACTTCACATTTTCTGGAAGAGTTATTTCATTTTCTAATGGTGGAATAAATTTGCATATTACTTCATCTTCATCAACAATAAACTTTATTACGTCCATATCCGAAATCAGTTTATCAATCAGACTGTTTACTGATGCTTGATAAACTGGAGAAAGCTCCGGATGTTCGCATAAACCTCGTATTGCATCTGCAGATGATTGTAAATTGCCAGTACATATAAATCTATTTGTATCGTCTGAATTAAGCGCTATATTAACTTTTTGATTTCGCTTTGCCAGCCAAAACAATGCATATCCAAACGATGATTTATCTTGGTCTGTTTCAGGTAAAATGCTCGGTTGAGTACAGTTCTCAAAAAAGAAATCTGTAGCTTGGTAATCTATAGTTAGGGAAGACAGCGAACTTTTCACCTCATCAATAGCACGTTGTAAGGCTGCTTTGTCCGTAAATATTGACAGTTCCTTCATTCTTTCTATAATAAGTTCGTTAGAACGATAAATGCCGGAAAGATCAAGTGGCAAAAATAACAGCCAACTTTTACCTCTTTTTTCAATTAAGGATTGAATATAATCCGTATTATTATCAACATACCGTTTTGCATCTAACCATAGCATAGTATTAATTACACTCGCAAAACCTATCCAATCATTAAATGTGTTTTGAGATAATTTGTAAATATCTTCTAAATGATATTCTTGGTGCGAAAAATAGTCCAACAGAATAATTCTAATGTTTTTCGATGACACGCATGTAATAGTCTTAAAAACAATATCTTTTTCGCTTGTACTAGTCTGCAAACAGACTATATCAAAGACAATTTGAGCTCTAACAGGGTGGAGCGCTTCTATTTTATTCTCATCAGTAATTCTTATAAGGTATTCGTCTTTTAGTCTTTGTATAGCTGCTGCCATAGTTGAACACTGGATAGACTTTTTAGCAGCGTGAAAATCTATATTTGCTCCTAAACGACCGGCATAGCATACCAATTGTAACAATTCTAACCAATCGTCCGATATTTTTTCTTTGATGAGGTCGTCTATTTGAGCTTGAAGTCGCTGTGTCAAAGTTTGATTGTTTGTAAGCAAATATACAAATTCAATCATCGGTCCATTATTGCCGAATGATAACCAAGCTTCATCAAAAGTTCTATAAATTGAGTGTGGTTTTTCACTTGTAAAAGAATTATAAATGTTTTCAGCTTCTTCTTTTGAAAGTGTTAATTCTATCAATTCGTATTGAATGAATTTTCCGTTGAATGGTGTTGCATTATAATCTTCACTACGAATTGAAATAAGTACAGGAATATTCAAACCACGAGATTGCAACTCTTGAATTAAAAATGCCCATAACGTTTCTCCGGGTTGTACATCAATGTATATGATTAGATTTGAATTATGCTTACCAAGACCATCTAAAGCAGATACAAGGTTTTGTGCTTGCGTTTCACTTGCTATAGCCCGAACACAAAATACACACCCTTCGGGATAATTATCAAACAAGTACCGGTAACTTAGTGCAGATTTTCCTTGACCAGAAACACCTTTAATTACAGCAACGCCTTTGTTTACAATGGCATTATAAATCTTTTCCAACCAATAATTACGTTTATAATCAAAACCGTAACGAATGTGTGAAGGATGAACCGAAACACCTTGCGAAAATTCATTTTTAAGTTCTTCAGGGTTATTGTTAAGTCGAAGTTCACTTAAACGCACCAATGATTTATTATATTCTTTGTAAAATCCATCAATAGCAGAAATACTAACTCCAATATTATGAAGTTTTTCTTTCCATAATTCTAATGTTGTAAATCCTTTTATGTTAGATAATTGAGATATGTATTGAATAAGTAATTCTTTTGCCAATACAGGTGCAGGCATAGCAGGAACATAAGCGCTAATATGCTTTTCGATATTTCTCTCCAGTTCATCTATACTGATTCTCACAAATTTCAAAGAATTTATAAGCCAAATTGCACTGTTGACGGACAGATTATGCTTTTCTACTAATCTCTTTATCAACTTCTTTTTTGTGGTTTCATTATTTTCTTTCACTTCTTGTAATTCTTGACCTAAAGACCCAAAATAAACGATTGTAATACTCGAAAAAGAGTCATCACTATCATGAAGACTGCTCATTCGGTTAAAAAAGCCTTCTCCACCTTTAGAGGTTTGAGTTGAGGCAAGGCTTGAAAGTGAAAGATCTGATTTGATGTTTTTTACTTGAATAGCTTCAATAACAACACCATCTTTTTTGATAACTAAATCTTCTAAATCTTCTGGATAATACTCGTATGCGCCATCGTCGGAAAGTAACCTATGCGCAATATATAGGGTTTGAGATGAAAAGCCCTTCCATGCAGATTGAGCTCCAATATCAGATTTTGTAAAATTTGGATTATCCATATTTATTCTCCTTAATAAGTATGCTATATTTCCGTCATTATGAAAATCAATACAAATATATAATACATTTTAGATTTGTCTTTACAAAATAATATACGCTTTTCATTGATTTGCTCAAAGGTTATATCTGTTCCTGCAATAGCATATCTTTTTTGATGATTATAGCATTCCGTTTCATCAATAAGGGTCGAGCCTACATCAAAGAATATCCACTTAATGTTATTCATTGCAAATCTCCACATTTTTACATAAATTCAAGATAATGCTTAATATCTTTAACAAATTGATTTCCACATCGTGCAAGTTCACCAAGCACACGGTCTGTGCCTTTTTCAGTTTTATACCAATTCTCCTTGGTAATGTTATAGCAATGTACGGGACAAACCTTTATGTCAACATTTGGGAAAGCCATCTGATACAGCATTAAACATCGGCGTGCATGAAAGGCTTTACAGACAATAATTGCTGTTTTTATCTCTATCCCGTTTTTGTCAACAGCTTCACGGGAGAAAAAAGCGTTATCACGGGTATGCCCCGATTTGTTTTCTTCAATAATTGCTGTTATCGGAACACCGTTTTTCACCAAAACATCTGTAAAGAATTCACAGTCAGAATGATAATCTCCGTCATAAATGTCTGCTTTGGAACGGACACCATGCCACTTGTCAGCTTTAACGCTTATCCCACCTGACGGAACAAGCCATTCAGCCATACCTTTACGATACAATTCTGCGGCATATTCGGGCTGTTCGGGATGTGAACCACCCGGCAGGAATATCGTATCCACCTTTTGCGGTTCATCTGATACAAATATGTAATCCGAAATATCGGTAATGATTCGATTTGTCATAAGAAACCTCCATTAATTGTGCAACGCTGCGCTGCACTATTCACAATTATATTCCGGATGAAAATGATCTCTTTACTTTTTTACTTCGGCAAACCTTCATTTTCTAAAAAACTAAATTGCCAATATTAGTAGCGTTCTGTCAAACCTGTATCAATGAGCTAATCTTGATTTTTATCATTTCCTTTAGAAAATGTAAGTCCTCGGCATTTGGATTATCAACTCTGAAAGTACAGCCGCAAACAGCTTTGAATTCTCGTCCAAAAACGACTTTACGCCGTCCGCCGCCGCAGGAGCCGCAATGTCCGCAGTGGTCTATATGCTTCCACGCAAGCTCCTTTATTTTATCATCAGCATCATAATTTTCAAGCCATTCCGATTTAACATCGTCAGACCATACAGTCCATAGATTTTGAGGCTCATCAGGATCTTTTATAGAAATGAAGCATACACAATCATCATTATATTTGCACCAATAGTAGTTTTTATTTATCCAGCAATCGCTGTTGTCTTTATAAAAGGTCACTCCGTATTCTTCGAGAACGTCAATAAAATTAAGAGCAATTGTCTGTATTTCATATGGCATTTTCTCACGGATATCAGCTTTTAGATTGTGCATTTCGACTCCTCCTGCTATAAAGATATTTGTTCATATCATCTCTGCAAGAAAATCTATACAGCCTTTTATAATTATATTTTTCCAAAAGACTTTCTATTTGAGGTTTTGTTTCAGTCCTGAACCCTTCAACAAACTTTAAAAAGTCATTATCCAATTCATCTTCTACCCAAGGAATATCATCTCTCTTTTTTCCAACACGGCTCTTTATCCCTTCGATACATACTTCTGTCGGATAATCCAAATAAAATATAGTATCGGATTCTTTTATTCTTAATTCCAAGGTGCTAATGTAATTGCCATCTATTATCCACGTATCATTAACCATTATATCATTTAACTTTCTTACAAGTTCTTCGTGAGAAATATGACTTTTATCCTCATGGCAATATAGATTATCCATATGAAATAATTCTATATTTGTCAGAAAAGATAGTTCCCTTGAAAAACAGCTCTTTCCGGCTCCCGGAGAACCAATCACTATAATTTTTTTCATATATATCACCTATAAGTTCAGATTTTTGCATTCACTAAATTTAGGGATCTCCATTATTATATTGCCTTGTGAAATAGGAATTTTAACATTTACTCAAAGATTAAAGTTTCCTGATGAGAAAATTCAAATTTAATATTTTTGTTAGGATTTATCAGCAACATTAATGTGCCTTGCTCTTTGGTCCCCATTTGCGTTTTCATTGTCAAAGAACGATAAGGTTTAAAACCACATTTTATCTGAACTCGTTTAGAGCGTTCATTAAAGTTATAATAACCGCAAAGCAGAAAATCATAATCTAATTCATTGAACAAATAATCTATAACTGCATTTACAGCTTCAGGCATTAGTCCTTTTCCCCAATAGTCTTTACTTAAAACATAACCCAATTCTCTGCCGTAGTAATTCTTGAATTCTGTTAAAGCATCTTCTAACCCATATTTTTCTATGCCAACAGTACCGATTACTTTATTATTTCCCTTCAAGCAAATTGCAAATACCTTATCATTATTGATAAATGAATTCAGTATTTTTTGAGATTCATCAATGCTATCATGATGTTTCCAGCCTGCCATCTCTCCAACGCCTTCGACGGACGCATATTCATAAAAGTCGTCCAAATCTGCTTGTTTGAATGATCTAAGAATGAGTCTTTCTGTTTCTATTACTTTTCCGTTTATTCTGAAATCAGCATTCATATTTTCACCTTTTTCATTATGTTTCGATTTGTAGAGCAGATAAACATCACATTTTATTCCATTATACCCAAAATTCAAGATATAGTCAAGCAGCGAAAATGTGAAAATCAATTCAGGAAACGTGTTAGAATTTCAGGATATGCCGAAGAAACCAAATTCATCAAGCTGTAAAAACGTATAAATTGGTTACCGGCAAATCTCTTTCCATTATTGAAGAACATTAGAAAGGCATAATTCAATTTTTCCTATTTTGGGGGAAATCACCAATACAGATGTCGGCAAGAAAATCGAAAATCAGCTCATAAGAAAGTTGTAAACGCATTGCATTAAAAAGGTTGAAAAAAGAGGCAGGCAGAATGTCGCAAGTGCAGAAAAGGTACACCTTTTCCCGTCAAGCTCCGCTTACGGCTTGTTAGGGGCTGTCTGCCCCTAAAACCCGGAAATGATATTCTTACAAAATTTGCAAATATAGAGATTCTCAAAATGCCGATGTGAAGCTATTGGCATCGAAAGGACGGCCGTACTTTCTACGCTTGCTGCTCTGCAAGCATAATGCCTATATACTGCTATCCAAAATAAAAACTGTAGGGTTTAGTTTTATTGTGCATTTTAAAATTTCAGCAGATTATGACAATGCATATTTATGGCAATCCCGACACAACAAGAGGAACTTACGAGAAAAGGGCGATTTTACATTGTTTGGGTAGAACAGCATCACAAAATTAT
>JAGAUA010000011.1 GCA_017847885.1 Oscillospiraceae bacterium | reverse complement strand
TGGCTGACAGAAAATCTCTGACGGCTTGATAAAGTGCGCCTGCAAGCAGATTTACAGAGGCAATATGCCCGTTACAAAGCTTTATACGTTTAACTTGACTTGCGTGATTTTATTGGTGGCTTTGTACGGTGTTGCCTTAAGAAGATATTCAATATCTTTAGGATTATATGCAGGGATCATGTTATCATCAAAATAGTTTTCCTTGCATATCTGCAGCAATTCATCAAGCTTGTTTTCGGGGATGATTTCATCCTCAATATTGTGTTCATCAAACAGATACGGAAGTGACCTAATAAGCTTATCATAGGCATTTTTAGTGCTGCTGTAAACTAAGATCTGATGATAACGTTCCATGCTCTGCTCCCCGACGGTATCAATAAAAGAGAAGGTATACATTCCAAGAGGAATACGCTCAATTGCAGGTATACCCTCAAGCTTTGAAGTATCAACAGTTGTATCCGCAATAAGAGCAAGCTCTTCCAGCTTTGAAATTGCAATCATGCGCATTTCGTGCTGCTTGCGTTTTGCTTCGCTGTCGTTGCGGACATAGCTGCCTTCCGTAAGGGTTTCGGGGTTTACCCAGGCTATCTTGCTGTTCCAGTTATCAATAAAGCTTACCACATAAGCATCTTTTGTACCGCCTGCACGTTCTCCCCGCAATGCCCTGCCAACCATCTGCGTCATAAGAACGGTTGAAACGGTAGGACGGGTGAGAAATACAGTATGTGTTTTCGGAAGATCGGTACCCTCCGTAAGAATATTTACATTGATAAGTATCTGTATCTCACCCTTGCGGTACATTTCAATTTTTCTGTTGTTTTCCTCAGTAGATATTGTTACTCCGGTAACCGCATCGCGAACGGATGAAATTATGTAATCGGATCTTATGCCATACTTTTTTCCCTTTTCATTAAACAGTGCGTTAAGAGCAATTGCATGGTTCTGATTAAGTGCAAATACAATTGTCGGGCCGTAAGTTTCATAGTCCTCAAAGTATTTGCTGACAATAAATTTATTACGTTCACTGTTGTTTGCGATCTCTTCGGCAAGCTCCTCGGGGATAATGTCAAGGTTTTCAATGCTCTTCATAGCCTTCAAACCAAGCTGATTTCCGAGAAGAATTTCTGTATTAAATTCCTTGCATATGGGCTTTGCAAGTATCTCTTTTTTTATCAGCGTTTCCAGATCTGTTTTATAAACAATGTCATCGGTAAAAATTTGCTTTAAAGCACCCGCTTCATCTTCCGAGGTGCGGAAGGGTGTTGCGGTAAGACCGAGAAGTCTGGCATTTGAAGCTTTGCTGAAAACATAGTCTATAATCTTTTTGTATGATTTTGCAACTGCGTGATGTGCTTCATCAATAACAAGGTATACTTCCTCATTTTCGAGCCACTCGTCAAGGCAGTTAAGGCTGCGGATAATACTGTCCTTGCCTGCAATTATTATATTATCACTCTTTTTAATATGCACGGGCTTGTCATGGATACCCGATATGATCCGGTAATTAAAAGAGGTGTTGTTGAGCATAAGGTCCGTATAGGCATTTAACGCAAAAGCTTCGGCAGCCTGTTCAAGCAGCAGATGCCTGTGTGCTATCCAAAGAATTTTCTTATCCTTGTCCACTGCATTTTTCAAAAGCCAGTATGCGGCAGTAAGCGTTTTTCCTCCGCCTGTAGGCAAAACCAGCAAGGATTTGAAATCAGACTTTTTATTAATGATGTCCAAAGCCTTCATAGCATCTATCTGGTGCTCATAAAGTGTGCGGGGATTTTTACCTTTTGCAGGTGTAATATGCTGAGCGTTAATGTTTTCTACCTCTAAAATCATAATAACTGCCCCTTTACAAGTTGTTGTGCTGATATTCCGTATAAATCAATAATATATCAAATCAAGACATTCTTGCCCGAATATAAAGTTCAAGATTTATCACGAATACCAACAAATACATTATATCACAAAATCTTACAATAAGCAATAAATTTACAGCCTAATTATGGCTCTGCAAGCTTTTTCTTATGTAAAAGCGTTTTTTGCTTTTCACGCCTCAAATATATTTCCCCATGACCTCGTTCAGCATTTCAAGATACTTTTCTTTTAGCTCGCAAGGTTCCACAATTTCAACCAGCGTTCCAAACTGAAACAGCCAGCCGAAGAACGGCTCGGGGCGTTCCGTTTTTATCTGTACTCTCACAGTAAAATGCTCCTCACCGTCGGGTGCAATGATAATGTTTTTGCCGAAGCGGTCAATAACAGCATTTATAAGCGACCTTTTCAAGCCCGACCAAAACATATCCGCATTGTTGTAATAACTCGTGGAAAAATCATAAAATGTAACTCTGCTTTTTATTCCTCGGTATATTATTGTTTTTTTTCCGTAACAAAATATCCGAACTGTTCTGCTTCAATCCCCAGAGCATTACGCACCCATTTTACCGATTTCTCAACATTTTTTTCCGTGTTATAATCGGGAATGTATGGCACTCTTATCTTCATATTTTCCGCAGGGATATGCTCTTTCATTTTCAGCAGATTTTCTTTAACAACTGCATTTGAACAACCGGTATATTTCCGATAAATTCCCTCATCAATATCCTTTATATCAATTATCCACTCATCAGTCAGAGGGAGAAGCGGCTCAATATTTTCCCAGGGAACATTCAGGGAAGTTTCTATCCTCTTTTTCCATTTCGAATCTGCAATACGGAAAACTTCCGCAATAAATTCCGATTGAAGCAGTGGCTCGCCTCCGCCGAATACTATTCCTCCGCCCGACATTTTAAAATATATATCGTCCTTTTTCAGGACTTCGACCAGCTTTTCGGGAGTATATGCGCTACGTTCGCAAAATTCATCATGGCAGTAATCATTTATGCAGTATTTGCAGGACAAGGGGCAGCCGTGCAGCGTAATAAGCGTTGAAACGCCCTCGCCGTCAGTTCCCATACGCAGTCTTGAAATGCTCATTATATCACCGATCATTTCCCATTTCCTCCAATACATCAAAATGAGGATAAACACGCTTTTCAGGCGGTATCTTTTCCAGTTCCTCACGAAGATAAGTCGCTTCGGAGTCGCATTTTCTGCAAGTCCCTGCACATGGTCCTATTGACGGACATTCCTCGCTATCAAAGGGAATATTGTTTGCCTGTGCAAGCCTTATACGCTGTTCGCGAAGAATATTACAGATCTTCTTTCCGTCGATACGGGCGGTGAGCTGTTCGGTTCTTTCTATATCGTATGGTGAATCAAACGGATAATCTGGCAGCAATGTCAACCCTAAAGTAAAAAAACCAGGAGTAATATCAAAATCAACTTTATCAATGGTTTTATGTTTTTCAGATATATCTATTCCATCATAACCCTCCGTAAGCGGAACATATTCCATTGACGAAAAATCGAAATAACTTTTTTCTTTAAGCTTATGGATACCATTAAGTATACGAGGAAATATTATTTCAAAATATGAAGTCATTCTTTCGTTTACTTTCTTCATATTGTTGAATCGTTTATCTTCATCAAAGAATTCTTCTATATCAACATAAAACAAGGAAGAAAGAAAAGGGAAATCATTCATAATATGATTATAGAAATCCTTGTAAGTACTACAGTCATAAATAAGGGGCGATATAGCACATAAATGCTTTTTATTATAATTATTTTTGTAACCTGCAACTAAGAATGGATATAACGATTCGGAATTATCATCTGTCAAAAACAGAATATCTTCATGATAGCCGAAAGAGAAAACTAATTTGTCCGCTACCGATTCCAATGCCTTATATTTCTCTGACTGAGGACCTTGAGGTACCTGTCCAATATGTATTTGTCGCTTATCAATTTTATACGGACTAACAAAGCACCTGTATTCATCTGTGACCTTCTGCCCGTTAAGGCAGACAACTATGACCGATTCCTTATATTTTTTCAGTATGGGGTTATTATGATTCCAGAAATAACCGCAATCGGTAACTACTATGTACATTTTGTCCTTCCTTTCTTAATATAAAAAAATCATCTTTTTATTTCCAAAATGCGTTTTTTCAGGCGGCATACCTGCAATTGCTTGCGCTGCGATATTTATATCACAACGGAAATCGGCTTTCAAGGCTTGATGATGAAAGCTATATATCTTATCTATATTATACAGCAACCATTGTTTCATTTTCAGGACATTTGAGCATGGCGCTCTGAAATCGTTTTTTATACAATTACAACAGAGTATGGGTAAAAATATGTTAACGTTAATTTTTTTCATGCAAATTGGGGCATTTGTTACCAAACTCATTAATCAAAAAAAATATCAGGGCAGCGCTGCATTTATTGCCCACACTTGCTGCTTGCACACAATAAAACAGGCAGAAAGGCTTATAGAGCTGGCGGAGAGGCTTATAGGTGCTGAGTGAATTTAGGTACATAACACTTGAATTTATTTTCTAATTTTTATGCCGTTTATAATTTTGAAAAAACACCTCCTATGATTTTTACTATGGTATAAACGCCATAGTAACTTTATCATAGAAGGTGTTTATCACAGCAGATAAGCTTTGCTAAATTCTCAATAGATCAGCCTGAGGAAGTATTAATGTGTTCAACTTGATTATCAAACACGCCCCCTGCAATTTCTGCATAACCGACTAAAGTAACATCTTCAAGAGCTTAAACCGAATAAGCTATGAATCGGCAATTATTTGCTGCTGTCTGCATTTTTCTTGCGATATGTTAAAAAGAATACCGCACATATAAGAAGCACTCCTGCGGTCATACATATTACGCTTGGTATCAGCAGGGAATAAACATTGCTGACTAATGAGCTGTTATTCTGCACGACCAGATACCAGCCAAGGTCATCAATATAAGTTATGGTCCTGCTGACATTTTCGCCTACTTCATAATAGCACTCGCCATCTGAATAAAGTTCGGGAGAATCAATTTTTATGTAGGCATTTTCAATATTTGCAGCGTCCGTATCTACCTGAATAAGTCCCTCTGAATTTATGAGATCAATCTTGACATCGTATATTCTCTCATAGCGTTCCAGCAATCTCTGCAATTCGGTCATATCCACACCGACACCGCACAAACCAATATATCTGCCATGCTCATCATATACTGCGGTATTGACAAAAACGGACAATGCCCAGTTATTTACCGCATCAATATCAACGTCCAGCAGATACGGCTTGTCGGTATCTCTTTCCATAAACACTTTATACCATATATCCTGGTCATTCGTTTCGGGGGCAATATACTTGCTGATACCGTCGCAGGTATAATACGCCTTTGACGCATCATTGACAGCAAAAACCATGGAATATCCAAATCCGTTTCTTATAGAAGTCAGATATTCATTTGCTTCTTGCTCCATTACCTTTGCTTCATCTTTGGTGTTTACATTCAGTATCTTATACATAGTAAGATCCTTGGACATTGTTTCGGAAACGGTTATGGGACGAAGAAAGCTGTTCTCAATAGCCCCCGAGATCATTCCCGATTCAACACGCAGTTCATTTTCATATGCGTCACGCATAAGACTTTTTGTTTTGATATATGTAAGACCGATCGAGCAGCTCATGCACAAAACTACTGTGACGATAACCAATATAAACGTTCTTCTGATGCTTTTCATAATATCACCTTTAGTCCTGCCGCAGCATTTTCATCTCTGTTTTTTTACTGTACATTTTTTCGTCAGCAAGTTCAAATACACTTTCGTAATCCGGATTTTCAACTGAATGTTCTGCCATTCCGAAAGCAATTGACAAAAGCATTCCCGGGATCCCTTCTACGGGATAGTTCATACCGCTTTCAAACTGCCGAAGCAGTTCTTCTCGGCTGCGATAATCGTCCGAATAAAGAATAACCACAAATTCATCGCCGCCCGTCCTGAAAACAGGGCTTTTTGCAAAGACCCGACATATATACCTTGAAGCCTCTCTCAACAGAATATCTCCACATTCGTGACCGTAGGTATCATTTGTTTTTTTCAGAAGATTCAGATCCATTGCCACAACAGCGTATTCATCAAACTTGTTGTGTTTGTTCTTTTGGATTTTCTCCACCATCTCAAGATAGCTTGTCTTATTGCCTATTCCCGTCATGGCATCGGTACGTGCCAGTGCGTTAAGCTTTTCAATGTAAACCTGCGTGTTCGTTGCCATCTGAGAGATACACTCCGATAATTTCTCTATCTCATCGTTCGTATCGGATATGTATTGCCCCGACCAATCGCCATTGGCATACTGCTTTGTTATCTCTGTTAATTTTTCCAGCGGATACACAATCCGCATAGTTCGTTTTCTGATAAAGACAATTGAAACGGCAAATATCAGAACCGTTATTACAACACAAAGCATCATCAGAAAATTACGGTCACTGTCGATCTCACTCTTTGGAACGTTAACGTACAGCATCATACCGTTGCTGAGCTTTTCACAGCATATTACAGAGGTGCTGCCGTCATTATTGCTGATCTCCAGCAGTTCATTGAATTTGTTGATCGTCGTGATATGGTTATACAGGGCACTTGAAAGCTTTGAATTTTCAATAGCACCGCTGTCGTCGGAAAAATAGCTGAGTCTTCCCTTCAAGTCCACAAATGCCACGGAACCTGATTCGTAAAGATCCATATTCTTAGTTTCATTGACGATAGTCGCAAAGTCAATATCCATTCCTATGACGCCGATGAACTCGCCGTTGTCATGATACATCGGAATGATATACGAGATCATAAACACATCAAGATTTTCATTATAATACGGCGTCATCCATAAAGGCTTTCCGGTTTCCTTGGGAATATAGAACCAGCCAACATGACCCACATCGCTGGAATTATAAGCAAGAATGTCTGTGTTCTCCGTTTCCTGAAATTTATCGGATTCCCTGCTTCTTGTCCAGAAAAAACCGTCTGTTCCGCTGCCCGTGACCTCAGGGGAATATCTGAAATATACAGCCAGCGCGCCATTCGTCTGATTGGCAACAGCAATGGAAAAATCCTTGATATGCTGCTCATACTCATCTGAATAAACATCTGTGATGCCACTCATGTATTGAAGCTCATTTGCGTATTCGTTAATAATATCAACAGAATGCTTAACGAGATTCAGCCTGTTGTCAAACTTATATGCCTCATTTTCGCAAAGCTGTGTCATTATCTTTTTAGAATTTGTATCGGACAGTTTGTCCACCACGCAGACGCTTACAGTACCCATTACAACAGCAAGAAGAAGCAGGACTGTAATGGATGAGAATAATATCTTTTTTCTCAAGGATTTCTTTGTATCATTAATATCGTATGACATAGCTGATCTCCTTAAAGTTTATCAAGCAGCTATTCTTTCCGTGTTTTGTGCCTGATTTGAAGCGATTGATTTCGCATAACACATTATAACATAATTCGTTAAAATTGTCTACAAAAGTTTTATGACTTAGATAAATTATTTCAAAAAATGGTTAAAAGCTGCTCAAACACGGTAAAGCCAGACAATAATTGAGTTGTTTTCAAGCATAGCTGTGTTTCGGTATGCTCTTGGCATTGCAATACACTTGCACCTTTCAATAAAAGTAGACACAAAAAATATTATTTTTACATAAGCGGAGAAAATGGTGAATACATAGCACTCCAAACACGCAAAAAAACGCAATCACCCCACAGCAAGCGGTACCTTCCGCATTTCCTGCAGCTTTTCCATTATCTTAATGGAAATAGCGTGCTTCATTTCTATTATCCTGTCAAGCTCTCCTCTGTTGAACCTTGAACAGTAATAATACATAAGGTCACTTTTCCTATACAGCATTTCAAGTCCTGCAAGTGTGCGGCAGCTGTCTGCATTTAAAAGCTTGCCTATATCAATATTTTTATTGCCGTGGGCTTCCGCTTGTAGAAGCTTATCCCACAAATTGAAAAGCGGAAGTTTATTATCGTTAAACGGAATTGTCGCAAAGTCAAACAATAGCATTTTATCATCGGTATACCCTTCGGCTACCTTGCAAAGCTTTATCTCACGCGTCAAGTCCATAGTTGTAAACATTTCCTTGTTAAGCTGAATGGTTGTCCAGAGCTCCATTATCTGAGAAAGGCGCATATCGACCTTGATAAGATTTTTGGGGAATCTGAGCCGTGCTTTATAAATAGGAGAATTTCCCTGCTGTATTTTTTGTATCAGTTTTTGGGTATCGACAGCAGACGCATAATACCCTATGTCATATTTTCCTTTTCTTCCTGCTCTGCCTGCTATCTGGAGCGCTTCATCGGTGGTTATCTCTCTTATCCTTTTGCCGTCGTACTTCTTCATCTCAAGAAATACTACCCTTTCGATCGGAAGATTTAACCCCATTCCAATAGCATCGGTTGAAACCACAACATCGGTTTCACCATTTATAAAGCGGTCAACCTCTTTTCTTCTGACATCATACGGGAGATCGCCATAGATAACACTTGCGGTCAAGCCATAGTTTCTCAGCTGTTCTGCATACTTTAAAACCGCTTTCTTTGAAAATGCGATCAAAGCATCATTCTTTCTTGCCGACTGAGGGAATACAAAAGGTGTTTCATCGGGAACAAGCGGAACAAATCTCTCATGATATTCCACGGTGTAGGTATCTCCGCACATTTCGATAAGCTTTGTCAGAATATCAAGAGCATTTTCCGATGCACAAAGATGTATCTCATTCGCAGCAATTCCCAGTATTGCTTCTGTCCAAGCACCGCCCCTCTGTTCGTTCGCAACAAGCTGACATTCATCAATTACCGCAACATCATAGTATGTATTCACATCTGCCATTTCCACAGTTGCGGATATATGCCTTGAAAACGGGATATCTATTGTCTCCTCACCTGTAATCATTGAACACAATATGCCTTCCGAATTCATCTGCTCGAATATCTCATAAGCAAGCAGCCTTAAAGGAGCAAGATATATCCCTCTGACTGCGTTTTTGCAAGCTTGCATCGCAGAATAAGTCTTGCCCGAATTTGTTGGACCAAGATGCAATATGAAACGGCGTTTTATACTTCTTGCAGCCGGATACATTTCAACTATATTTTCGGGCATTTCCTTGAGTATAAGCTGTCGTTCGCCGAGCAGTCTTATTCGCTCCGCCTCCTGATATGAGTATGCTTCTTTTTCCAAATATTCAAGCGCAACAAGATAGTGTTCATTTTTATTGATATTGTCAATTCGGTTTTTGGAACGGTATGTTGAAAGAACTCTTTCGATAACTCTGTTCATCTCGGAGGCTTTCATATTGGAATATGTAAGCTGTTTTCTGTACTTATCTTTCAGCTTGATCGGGATATTGCAGTCACACAGAATTTTATCGGCAATATATTCGCAGATATAATTCTGGAACGAATTAAGCCTTTTTTCAATACTGTATATAACCGCACGAACGATGATCTTCTTTGAAAATAGCGTATGTCTTTTAACATGATCGGTATACCTCTTGACTGTCAAATCGGTGATAACGTCTGCACAGCACTTTTTAAACATTTCCTCGCATTGTATGTCACGGCTGTTTCTGTAATAGTTATCAACAAAACCCCTTACTCTTTCGGACAGCTCACAAAGCTCATCTTCAGATAACCGATACTGTGTAAAAACGGACATAACGTTTAAAAAAGGGTCATATTCGTTAGGATTAGCAGGATTAGTTTTTTTCTTCTTTTTTTCGGTTTGTCCGATAGAATAACATTCCGATAACTCTCTAATGAAAAAATCATTATTCTGAAAGATCCTTATTGCTATATTCGCAACATTTTCACACATATATACGCATTTGGGCACATTCCTGCGCTGCGCCATAAGCTGCAGCTTTGCAGACTCACGAGAAACATACATGCTTCTGCTCATAATTATGATATATCTTGTTTTGTCATTGTTATTCCTGATTGCTTCCTTAAGCAGATCGTATGAGGAGTTGTCCCAGACAATAATTCTTTCAACATTGTTCAGCCATGTATTGATCTTTCCTGCTATCTTGCTTTTTACCGTATTATATTCCGCATCAGACAAAAGCTGACCGCCGCTGCAAAGAACGCTGTGATGTTCATCCAACAACATACAGTTCTCATCATATATTCTCACACTTATTTCTCTGATTTGAACGCTTTTAATGCAGCTTAGATAAATACAAGCCCAATTCATTCCGAACAACTCACTTCCAATCAGTACATACGACTTCTGATATTAGCACTTAGGCAAACTATACATCCGTTAATTAATCATATTTCCCCATGACCTCATTAAGCATTTCAAGATACTTTTCCTTCAGCTCGCAAGGCTCTACAATTTCAACCAGCGTACCAAACTGAAACAGCCAACCGAAGAACGGCTCGGGGTGTTCCGTTTTTATCTGCACTCTTACCGTAAAATGCTCCTCACCGTCGGGGGCGATAATAATATTTTTCCCGAAACGGTCAATTACCGCATTTATAAGCGTCCGGTCAAAACGAAGCTTGACCTCCTCGGCTTCACCGCTGAACATTGAAAAGGTTGAGTTAAGATATGCAGGCAGGTTAAAGCCCTCAGGATATTTCTGCGCAGGCTCGTCCAGAACTTCCACGCTCTCCATACGGTCAACGCGAAAGTTTGAAATGCTGTTGTATTTTTCGTAATGAGCGACAAGATAGTAACGCTCGTCGTCCCAAGTCAAGGCGTATGGAGAACAAGTCCGCATACCCTTGCGGTAGCACTTTTTCTTGTTCAGGTCATAGTCGAAATACTTGAACGAGATCTTCTTCTGCTCGGCTATTGCGCGGTGAATAGCGTCAACGTTCATATAGATACGCTCGTTGATAGCTTTCACGCGGTCGGCAATAAACACCTGCCGTTGTATCTGCTTTGCTTCATGAACGCTTGTAAGCTGCTCCAGCTTTTTCAGAAGCTCAGCAGATTTCTTCTCCGTAAGGAACCGTGAAGAAGATACAGCGTCGGCAAGAAGCTTTAGCTCGGGAAGTTCAAAATCACGGCTTACGACCTTATAGCCTGCGTTCGTACCCCTGCCCGAAACGATGTCCAGACCGAAAACCTTGAGCGCCTCAATATCCTCATAAAGTGCCTTTCGGGCAGCTGTTATGCCGTAACTTTCAAGCTGTGCAATTATCTCGGGCATTGTGATAGAATGTTCCTCGTCGGTGTGTTCAAGCAGAATTTTGTATAAGTATAAGATTTTCAAGCGCTGATTGGCGTTTTTTACATTGTCGGACATAATTATTCTCCTAAATCACCAAGATTAAAATAAAGCTTACGATTCCTATAATTGATAAAGCGGATATAAGGCAGCCTCCGCCCTTAATGATTTCAAAATCGTTCCCACAAGTGTTGTGCTTAATGTGAATTGCTCTCATTTTACAAGCGGCATACCTGCAATTGCTTGCGCTGCGATAATTATATCACAACGAAAATCGGTTTTCAATATTTGCTTATGAAAGCTGTATATCTTATCTATATTATACGACAGCCATTGTTTCATTTTCAGGACATTTGAGTATTGCGCTCTGAAATTGGTTTTTATGCAATTACAACAGAGCATGGGTAAAAATATGTTAACGTTATTTTTTCATGCAAATTGGGGCATTTGTTACCAAACTCATTGATCAAAAAATATTTCAAGGCAGCGCTGCATTTATTGCCCACGCTTGCTGCTTGCACACAATAAAACAGGCTGACCGACAGATTTTTCCGCAAAACATGACAAAAAATATAAAAAGCAGTTTTAAACTTGAAATGTATAATCCAAAATCTCCGTGAAAAACTATTACTGCAACAAAATTATTGCTAATAATTATTTATAATAAAACGGAGGAAGATAAAATGAAAGCAACCGGAATTGTCAGAAGAATTGACGACCTCGGACGCGTGGTTATCCCTAAGGAAATACGCAGGACCATGCGTATCCGCGAGGGCGACCCCCTTGAAATTTACACAAGCAGCGACGGCGAGGTCATCTTTAAAAAATACAGCGCGATAAACGAAATGGCAGGCTCTGCCGCTCAAGTTGCGGAGGTTATGACCAAGCTTGCCAACTGTCCGACAGTAGTTTTCGACCGCGACCATGTGGTTGCTGTGGCGGGCGTGCAGAAAAAGGAATTCAACGAAAGACGCGTTTCCCAGGCTTTGGAGGAGTATCTTGAAAGCCGCAAAAACTATCTTTACACATCACACAATGACACAAAGGTTTTCCCTGTGGAAGGCATTGACCGTCCTGCGATTGCCTGCTCTCCCATTCTGTCGTCGGGCGACGTGACGGGTGCGGTGGCGTTCCTTGCGCCCAACAACGACGCTGTAGCAAGCGAGGTGCAGCAGAACCTTATTCAGGCGGCGGCGCAGTTCCTTGGCAAACAAATCGAGGAATAACACAAGCTTTTTTCGGCAAAAACCGTGCTTATCTTGGAGCATACCGCAGATATGGCTCTCATTATTGGCACGGCTTTTGCTTTTTTTATTGCGATATGCAAACAAATGGTTACATAAAATTTGCATTAAATTTTCCGATTATTACAGTTTGGCTTTCAAATATTACAAAGCGGTAAATTATATTGAAAACAGGTATGAACGGTGCTATACTTTGGGTAACACAAGTAAAAGGGGGACTTTCCATGAAAAAACTTAGAATGATTGCCGCTCTGCTTATTGCTGTGACAATGCTTGGCGGCTGTAACAAAAACGGGGAAAACAACGCTTCCGAAACAAATTCGTCCGATAATTCCGCTTCGGTAACGGCGGCTGCTCAGAAAGATGAACAGAAAGCCGATGAAAAATCGGACAAGCAGACCGAGGACGGTGAAAAACTCTCCGATGAAAAGGAAGAGAAAAAGCCCGACCTTAAAAGCATAACCGGAGAAGAGCTTGACGGAGTCATCTCAAAGCTGTATGGGGCAAAGGGCGGAAACATTTTCTTAAGGGAGCCGACTTCGAAAGAGGTATCTGTAATTGACGCAAACCATATCTCCGTTGACATGAGCGCGCTGTCGGTTGACCTGTTCCGCGAGTCAACCACTCAGATTTGCGGCGTTGACGACAATAAGGAGGATTTCCTCAAGGCTGTGAAAGCCATGGAAAAATTCAATGACATTTCCGGTATTGAGTCGGCGAGAAGTCTTATTCCCGATGAAGGCATTACCGTTGAAATTGAGCTTGACGATAAGCTTGTGCCGACTGTAAAGGGCTATACATACGGCTATACCGTTCAGCAGGCTTCATTCAGCGGTTACATATGCCACAACAAGGACGGCAGCTACAACGTTATCGTTGACCCTGCTTATATGTACGGCATACCAATGCCTGTTGACTGCGACTGCAAGTACGAGATAGGCAGCGACAGCATACTTATGGACTCTATATCCTTTATTGCAAAGGATATAAAATTCAGCGGCGAAAACGACAGCTTTAATTATGACGGATACGTTTTCGCAAGATTTAATGTCAGCGACCTTCGTGTTTTGTACAACAGAAAAGGGGAAAGCTTTTCTGTTGCAGACAGCTTAAAAAAAGTTGAGATACTTGCGGAGAACGGTGCGGAGGCTCTTAAAACGGCGCTTAGCATTGAAAAGTTTGAGGCAAAAAATGACGGCTCGGCGGCGGTTTATCAGACCTTGCTGGATAACATGGAAATGTTCATGGGCGAGGATATCATGGGCGTAAACCTTATCGACCTTGACTTTGACGGCGCGCCCGAGGTGCTTGTTACAAAATCTGTTCAGGATGAAATTGACGACGGCACTTACGAATGTGCAGATGTTGACATATACTCCATAAAGGACGGCAAGCTAAACCTTATCGACACGCTTTACAACTACAAGACAAACGTGTATCAGACGGGAAATGTCATTGGCTTAAAGACCACCGACAAGCTTGAAAAAGAGTGGTTCACCATGTCCCGAAAGAATGTCAAAACGGGCAAAAATCAAGCTGTTGACTACCTGTTTAAGCTAAAGAACGGCAAGCTTGAATACACCGAGGTATTCAGAAGCGAGACCGTTTCATACAAGCCTGAGAGCGATGTTCCCGAAAAGACAAACTACTATTTTTATGGAGAAAAGCTTGAGTTTGATTCCTATGAAGGTCCGCACCCGTACGATTCGGACGACCCTTGGACGTATTATTCATGGAACGGCATAAATGCCACATTCGGCGAGTGGGAGCTTTGGGGATTTATCCGCGCCGAATACTGCAAGAGCATTGAGCAGTCCTTCAACCTTTACAGCGATTGGCTGTCGGTATTCCACAAGTATGAGGACTGCGAGAAGCTCACATTAAACGAGCGGACGATGAAGTACAAGCTTGCGTATCTTGTGGACTCGTTCTATTACGGCGAATACAACCCTGCCAAAATGGAGTACAGCTATTGGTTTTTGGGCGACTACGCAAAGCCCGTTATCTACCTTTACCCCGAGGAAAAGACCGATGTTTCCGTAAAGGTGGAGCTTGATGGCGGCGCGCTTACCTGCACATACCCCGACTACCGTGACGGCTGGAATGTTACCGCTTACCCCGACGGCACGCTCATCGACAAGGCGGACGGCGAGGAATACTACTGCCTTTACTGGGAGGGCGTTGGCAAGAGCGATTGGGATATGTCAAAGGGCTTCGTTGTCAAGCGTGAGGACACGGCGGATTTCCTGCGGAGCAAGCTTAAAGAGATAGGTCTTACTCCCAGAGAAAGCAACGAGTTCATCATTTACTGGCTGCCCGAACTGATGAAGAACGAGTGCAACCTTATCACGTTCCAGACCGAGCAGTACGAGAAAAACGCGCGCCTTGACATTGACCCCGTGCCCGACAGTATGCTGAGAATTTTCATGGTGTATGAGCCGTGCAGTGAGGATACCGAGGTCGAGCCGCAGGAGTTTGAAGCTTTTGAGCGCAAGGGCTTTACCGCAGTCGAATGGGGCGGCAGCAGAATAAATGCGGAATGAAGTCCGCACTTACGGTTTGTTGACAAACATGAAATTAACGGGCGGCTGATAGCCGCCCCTACAAAGAAATTATGTATTTAAGCCATTTCGTAGGGGCGGATATTATCCGCCCGTTATTGAAAAATTACTTTTTGGACAGACTAAAAGGGCGGATTTCATATCCGCCCTTATTTCAACAATTAAGGGGACGGGAGACCCGTCCCCTACAAAATTTTTACTTCGTTTAGGAATTCTTTTTCTTTTGGTAATGGCTAAGCACGATATAGTAGACGGGTATCGACAGGAATATCGGTGCCCATGCAAGCGAGAACCACACGCCGCCTAACCAGCCGGATATCCAGTCAAGTACCATTCCCATGCCGATATAGACCATTACGCAAAGCACGGGGTAGCAGAATACCAGGGGATTGCGCTTTTTTATTGCAGGGAAAATTGTGTAGTACAGCGGTATGGTCAGGAATATCAGCCACATAAAGCCGTACCAGTTATCGCTGAGCCCGGGAATGAACACGTCTAAAAAGCCGCCTATCACGCAGTAGACCAGCACGCAGAACACGGGGTAGCAGAATACCATGGGGTTGCGCTTTCTGATTGCTTCCTTTGTGGTGTAATAAAGGGGTATCAGCAGGAAAAGCGTCCAGCCGGGGTGCGCAAGGTGAAGGGGTATGGTGCCCAAAAACAGAAATGTTATAATAAGGGGGAACAGCTTGTCAAACAGCGTTGCAGGCTCTTTTTCCTTATGGCTGCAATGGGTATGCTCGCTTTTGTGTTCATGCTTGTTGGCGAAAGCGGACTCCACCTGACGTTCGATATCCTTGCCCATTTTCTCCATGGACTCGCCGAACTTTTCCATGTCCTGCTTGAACTTTTTCTCCCAATTTTCGGAATTGTTTTCGGCAGCGTAAGGGTCTCTGTCGGCTTCGGCGTTTGCCTTGCGTATTTCCTCGTCAGCCTTTTTCAGACCCTCTTCAACCTTTTTGCCTGCCGCGTTAAGCACATCGCCCAGCGCACGTCCTGCTTTTTCGAGGGTGTCGGCTAAATTGCTGTCGTTTTTTACCGCGTTTTCATCGGAAAAGGCGCTTTTGCGTTCCTCATCGCTGATGTCCGCTCCGAAGGGCGCGCCTTGGGGGATAGACGTGCTTTCCGCCTCGGGACGTCCCGGGTAGATTTCCTCCTCGGTATAATTTTCGGGACGCATTTCCTTGATTTCCTCCCCCGAAAAGCCGTAATCCGCCTTTTTGAGGGATATTCCGCCGCTTTCGGGTACGGACTCGCCGTTTACTTTAAGCAGCTCGTCAAGTGAAATATCATAAAGCTTTGCAAGCAGGATAAGGTTTTCGGTATCGGGAGAAGCCTCCGCACGTTCCCACTTTGACACAGCCTGTCTTGTAACGCCGATTTTTTCCGCAAGCTCCTCCTGAGAGAGGTTCTTTTGCTTTCTTAATGCTTGAAGTCTGTTAGCAATTTCAATATTCATCAGGGTCATCACCTTTCAATGTACTTTTCTTTATTCAATATTATATCACATATATTATTATAATGCAAGAGTTTTTTGGTTGCTTTTTAAAAATTTTTTCGCAACCGATAGTTGCGGCAGGCAAAAGCATTGCTTACCGATACATATATAATGGTATACGACAGCAATATTTAGTGTAAGCTGCATAAAAATAAAAAAATGAGAATTTGTCCTTGACAAGTTGGTGCAATGGTGGTATACTTATATGTATCCTCGTCCGCGTACAGTCACGGACGTAATCCAAGAGGAGGTGTTTTTAATGGCTAAGGTAAACGAAACTTATGAGACCATGGCAGTTTTCAGCCTCAAAAACGGTGAGGACGGAGTTAAGGCTCTGAACGACAAGTTCACCGCGCTGATCGAAGCTAACGGTACTATGGAGTCTGTCAACGAGTGGGGCAAGAGAAAGCTTGCTTACGAGATCGATGACCAGACCGAGGGCTACTATGTGCTTTACACATTCACTTGCAAGCCCGATTTCCCTGCTGAGCTCGATCGTGTATTCAAGATCACAGACGGCGTTATGCGTTCCCTCATTACTGTAAAGTAATGGCGGCAGAAAGGATGGCATTTTATGTTAAATAAGGTTATCCTGATGGGCAGACTTACTGCCGATCCCGAATTGAGACAGACATCGAGCGGCGTTTCCACTTGCAGGTTTACTGTTGCTGTGGACAGAGAATTTGTTGCACAGGGACAGGAAAGACAGGCTGATTTTATCACTGTTACCGCGTGGAGACAATCTGCTGAATTTGTAAGCAGATATTTTTCAAAGGGCAGAATGATATGTGTTGAAGGCAGTCTCCGCACAGGAAGCTACACCGACAAGCGTTACCCCGATGTTACACATTACACAACAGAGGTTTACGCTGACAGAGTTTACTTCACAGGAGAAAAGGCACAGCAGCAGGGCGGCGGAAATTACGCGCCTCAGCAGTTTGCACAGCCTCAGTACAGCCAGCCCGCACAGCAGGCACAGCCTCAGTATGCTCCGCAGCAGCAGAGTGCGCCTGCACCGACGGTTTCTTTCGGCGATTTGGGTGATTTTGAAGAGGTCATCGGCGACAGCGACCTGCCGTTCTGATGACGTGAAAATTGTTATTCTAAAAGGAGGTTTTCATAATGGAGAAGGATAGAGAAAAGGCTCCCCGCGGCGCAAAGAGAACCCGTAAAAAGGTTTGTATGTTCTGCGCTGACAGAGTGGAGAAAATCGACTATAAGGACGTTGCAAGACTCAAGAAGTGCATGACTGAGAGATCCAAGATCCTGCCCAGACGTGTTACTGGCACTTGTGCTTGCCACCAGAGAGAGCTTACTTCCGCTATCAAGCGTGCAAGATACATCGCTCTTATCCCTTACGTTTCCGACTAAGTTCAGATTTAAAAGCAGTACCGAAGGGTGCTGCTTTTTTTATGTCCAAATTTATTTCTCAATAGCGGGCGGATAATATCCGCCCGATTACGAAGGGTTCCGCAAAATATTTTTATGCACGCATCTCCTTAATTCGGGAGCGACCGTCGGCGCTTTTGGTTACGTGTATTCCGCATGGTATCACATTTTTCAGTTCTTCTACGTGAGATATTATACCTATGGTATTTCTGCCCGATGATATTCCACAGAGTATACCAATTGCCTCACGCAGAGAGGACGGGTCAAGGGAGCCGAAGCCCTCGTCGATGAACATTGCTTCAATTTCAATGCCGCCGCTTCTGCTTTGCGCCACGGAGGAAAGCCCCAACGACAGCGCAAGGGAAATAAGGAATTTTTCGCCCCCCGAAAGTCCGCGGACGCCGTATTTCACCGACGAAGCCGCCGCGGTATTTTCCACCTCAAGGTCGAGTCCTTGTTTGGAATTTGCGGCAAGGTCAGACTTTACGCAAAGGCGGAACGTGCCGCCGTGAATGTCCGCAAGGATACGGTTTGCCTCGGCAGCAACCAGCCGAAGCATTATGCCCAGAACATAGCGTGTAAAGGAAATACCCTTGTCACCATGCATGAACTTTGCAAACGCCGTGCGCTTGTCGTTTTTCTCCCGAGCCTTAACATAGGCAGTCCTGCGCGCGGAGTATTCCTCAAAAACTGCGGTGAGCCGCTTGACCTTTTCCGAGACCACCGTTTCACGCTTGGTCAGGGCGCTGTACTCGGTCTCCGCCGCGGCAGCCGCCGCTCTTGCGCCCTCCGCGTCGGGAGCGGATACGCCCTCAAGCTCGGCTTCGAGGGATTTTTTCTGCTCCTCTGCGGCGTGGCGCTCCATGGCGTAGCTTTCCGTTTCTGCTGTAAAGGCAGCTGCCTTTTCATCGCTAAGCAGTGCGTTTTTGTACTCCACTACGCCCGATATGCCCAGCGACGACAGCTTTTCGGCAAAGTCCGCTTCCGCTTTTTTTAGCCTTTTTTCCGCCGCGGAGTATTCCTCCTGCGCTTGATTTGCAAGGGAAAGCGCCTCTATCCTGCGCGCTTCCGCAGACCTGTAAGCCTGCTCGGTAAGCGCCTTTTTTCGGGAAAAATCGTCTATCTCGCTTCTGAGCCGCGCCGTTCCTGCGGCGTATGATTTCGCGTCGGGAAACTCCTTGTCGATACGGGCGCGATGGGCTTCAAGCTCCGCTTCTGCACGGCTTTTCACCGCTTCAAGCTCCGAAATTCGGCTGTCGGCGGCTTTTATGCGGCCTTCAAGGGACTGCTTTTTCGCCGTGTATTCCCCGTAAAGACGGTCAAGACGGGGCAGGAGACCGTGCTGCTTTTCAGCTTCTGCGTACTCCGAGACCGCGTGTTTCAGTTTTTCGGCGGTATAGCCACATTCCTCGGTTATACGCTTTTGCTGGGCAATACAGTCCTCCGCCGCAGGTATAAGCGCCTGCTGCTTTGCAAGCTCGGTCTGCTTTTCCGAATACTCCGCCGCGGCGTTTTCGAACAGGCTTCGTGCGGTTTTTACGTCCTCTGCGGTAATGCCCGTTCCCGATGCGCAGGCAGGGGCAGGGTGGGAGAGGCTTCCGCACACGGGGCAGGGCTGCCCCTCTTTAAGGGACGAGGAAAGCTCCGCCGCGGCGCTTGCGATATAGCCGCCGTAAAGCCTGTCGTACTCCGCTTCAAGGGCGGCTTTTTTCTGCTCAAGTGCAGCCGTTTCAGCGGAAATTGCCCCAATGTCGCGGTGTATACCCTTTAGCGCGGCGGTGTATTTTTCAAGCCGCGCCGCCGCTTCTGCACCCTGTTCAAGGGCGGATTTTCTTGCGGAAAGCTCGGGCAGGCGGCGTGAAAAATCCCGTGTTATACGCTCGCGCTCTGCGACTGTTTCGGCTATTGCGGTATCTGCCGACTCAAGCTCCGCCGCAAGCTTTTTCCGCTCGCCCTGCGCTTCGGCATACTCCGCGGCAAGCTTCGCGGTTTGTTCCTCAAGAGCGGCAGCCTTTTCGTATACCCCCGAAAGCTCGCTCAAGACCGCGAGACGTTTTGATTTTGCCTGAAAATCAAGCTCGGACGCGGCAATTTCCTCGTTTTTACGCTGCGCGGCGGTGTATTCCTTTTCCGTGTCGGCAAGCTTTTGCTTTGCTGCCAAAAGCTGTTCGCCGCGGCTATCCCGCTCCTCCTTCGCGGCGGAAAGTGCGGCATATTCGGCGTTTGCGCGGTTTGCATTACCGTGCGCCGAAAGAAGCTCCTTCATCAGCTCGTACCTGTCTTTCTGCGCGTCAAGTCGTTCAAGACGCGACCTTGCCGTGCCGAGCGCGGAAAATTTCGCCCCGAGAAGCTCTGCCGCGGTGACCTTGCTCCGCGCCTCCGCAAGAGCCTTTTTCGCATTTTCAAGCATGGGCGCAATGCCCTTCTTCTCCTCGGAAAGCAGCTTTATTTCCTCTTCAAGCTGCTGGGGGGACTCGGCGTTTTCTCCTGCAAGAATGGTTTTCAGCGCCGTATCCTCCTCGGAAAGCAGCCTGCGTTCCTCCGCCGCCTTTTCCGTAAGCCTGTCGGAAAGGGCGGTGTACTTTTCCGCGCAGAAAAGGGTGGAAAGTATCTTTTCCTTGTCCGCGCTTTCCGATGTAAGAAGCCGCTCAAACCGTCCTTGGGGCAGTATTATGACCTGCCTGAACTGCTCGGCGGTGAGCCCCGTCAGCTCCTCGGCTTTCTGCCTGACCGTCGCCTGCTTCGGGTTTTCGAAAAATGCGCGGAACTGCCCCGACTCGGCGTCAAGATAGAAGCAGTCCTGCCGCTGTTCAAGCTTTTTGCTTCGTGGGGTAATGATTATAGAGCGGGTGAATTTGTACACCGTGCCCCGTATCTTAAAGGTAAATTCAACCTCGGTGGGGAGCTTTTCCGCCGAGGGCAGGGCGCAGCGCATTTCGGTACGCTCGCCGCCGCTGGACTCACCGTAGAGGGCGTACATCATGCCGTCAAGAACAGCGGTTTTTCCTGCGCCCGTTTCGCCGTGGATAAGAAACAGGCTGTCCAGCTTTTCAAAATCTATTTCGGCAGCCTCTGCATACGATGCAAACGCCTGCATTTTAAGCTTTATCGGCAGCATGGCATATCTCCTTTCTTCTGTTAAGGCAATGCCTTAATTTGCTATGTATAATTCCAAAATTATAAGTACATATAAAATTTATATTATGAAATTTAACAAAACTATGGTATAATATGCTTAATGTTAATATTTTTTGAAGATTTTTCAGCAAAATTTTTGAGCATATTCGCGGTAGAATTTTACAAGAGCGTCGTAGCAGCATTGCATATTTTTTGTAACGTATTTTTTATCGTTCATAATAAGATGCACAAATTGCCTCATGGGCATATCCGAAACTTGTCTGAATTCAAGCTGTTCGTTATAGTAGCAATGCCACGTATACTGAGGTGCAAAGGATACGCCGACCCCGCTTTTCAGCAGCTCATGTATTATCCACGGCGATTCCACATACATAGTGATGTTCGGCTTAAAATCAGCTTTGGAGCAGAAATCAAATATTATCCCCACTAACCCGTCCGTTTGGTTGGGACACAGAAAATCACATTCTTCAAGGTCTTTTTTTCTTATTTCGTCTTTTAAGGCAAGAAAGTGATTTTTCGGAAACATTACGCCGATAGGCTCTTCTATGACTACCGTTGAAAGGTTTCCGCAGTCGGGGCAGATATCGGAGCATATCTTTATATCCCAATCGTCGCAAAAGCCCTGATACATATGCGGCAGCGACCAAGGATAGTATTTGCGCATTTTATCCACAACGTCGGGGATTATCAGCGATGTGGACTCGACCCAGATATTGATATCGCTTTTTTCGTTGCCTATGTATTCGCTTATCTCCTTTGTGGCATTGTCCAAAGCAAAAACAATTTCGTCACAATATTTGAGAAATATTTTTCCTGCGCCGTTTAGGACGATTCTTCTTCCCCGTCTGTCAAAAAGCGGTGTGCCCAGCTCGTTTTCAAGGCGTTTCAAGGTCTGGCTTAATGAGGGCTGCGCAATAAAAAGAAGCTCTGCCGCTTTGGATATGCTTTCCGTCCGTGCGATGACCCTGAACTGCTTTATCTGATTAAGCTCCATAGTAAAACAACATCCTTTCCGAGTTATGCGCAAAAATCGGGTCAGCAGAAAAGCTGCGTACCGTCCCCCTATTTTATGCACACTCTCTATATTACTTTTAACCTATACAATTATATCACATATATCATATAAATTCAATAGTTTAAACAGGAGGTAAACAAATGAACACAAACAAGAAAATATGTCGGTTGGGATTAAGAATTTCGGCAGCGGTACTGGCTGTACAATTTATAGTGTTCTCTTTTCTGTTTGCTTTTATAAGCAGCTCTGTTTCCGCTTCGACTCAGGATAACGCTGTAAATAATATGCAGACCGCCGCTCTCGACCGCTCGGAGATAATCAGCAACTATATTAAGTCCACGGAGGATACTCTTACTGCTTATTTGAAGGCAGAGCAGATATACGACCTGCTTCGTGACCCTTCAAATGAGGAGTATGTTGCTGCTGCGCAGAAATATACAGAAAATTTCAGCAAGGATGTCGCAAACCTTGAGGGCATTTATGCCAGCAGTTGGGACACCAAAACGCTTACTCATACAAGTTCAAAGGCGGTGGGTTTAGTTACCCGTCCGGATGAAGCAAAGCGCAAGCCGCTTCATGACGCTATGCTTGCAACAGAGGGCGTATACAACACGGGTATTCTCATCTCCCCTGCCAGTGGTAATCAGGTAATTTCAATGTATAAAGCTGTCATAGGAGAAGACGGAAATCCTATTGGCTTCGGCGGAATAGCCATATTAACAAGCGGTCTTGTGGACAAGCTGAACGAACTTCCCCTTGACGGTCTGTCGGAAGCGCAGTATTACCTTGTAAATGCAAACACGGGCGAATATATTTTCCACCCCGATACCGAAAAGATGACCACCGTTGCTGAGGAAAAATTCGTTAACGACATTATTGAACAGGTAAAGGGCAAAAGCGAGGACGTATGCGGCTCGATAAATTACAAGGACGAAAACGGCGTAAAAAATATAGCGGCTTTCAACAGTTTGAGCGAGCAGGGCTGGGTATTTATTTTATCCGACAAGGCGTCCGAGGTTCTTGCTTCTGCAAAAACTCTGAGGATAGAGCTGGGTATCATATGCTTTATATGCGAGGTAGTTCTTACAATATTTGCATATATCGTTGTAAGCAGAATGATATCCCCCTTGAAGGCTGTTGAAAACGCTGTTACCGAACTTGGAAACATACAGCTTGACGCAGGCGATAATATCGAAAAATATACATACAGAAAAGACGAAATAGGCAATATTGCAAACGCGGTAAATATGCTGTGTCTGTCTTTAAAAAATGCAACAAACGACATCGGGCGTATCCTCGGCGAAATGGCTGACGAGAATTTTGCCGTTGATGTTGACATGAACAGAAATTATTACATGGGCGATTTTTCTGTACTGGCGGATAATCTTGAAGCAATAAAGAGCAAGCTGACGACCGTGCTGACAGATATTCACGCGGCGGCGGAGCAGGTAAACTCCGGCTCGGGTCAGGTCGCTGCCGGGGCGCAGGTATTGTCTCAGGGAACTATCGAGCAGACAGCTTCCATTGACGAGCTTGCAAGAAATCTTCAAACTATCGAGGAGCAGGTGAATGTAAATTCCGATAACTGCACCGAGGCGCACAAGCTTATGAACAGCACGTCGGCTTATCTTGATGAGGTAAACGAAAAGATGAACAGCCTTACCGAGGCGATGAACAACATAAACGAAACTTCCGACAAGATAAGCAATATCATCAAAACCATTGAGGATATCGCTTTCCAGACGAATATCCTTGCTTTGAACGCGGCTGTTGAGGCTGCAAGAGCAGGCGAAGCGGGCAAGGGCTTTGCTGTGGTTGCGGACGAGGTAAGAAACCTTGCGGCAAAATCCGCGGAAGCTGTAAGCGATACAACAAGCCTCATCGACAGCTCTATCGAAGCCGTTAACAGCGGCGCAAAAATTACCGAGCAGACCGCCACGGCTGTTAAGACGCTGGACGAATACACCCTTGCGGTAAAGAAGATAGTTGACGACATTACCGAGTCGGGACGCAGGCAGGCGGACATGGTCACAAGGATAAATGAGGATATCGCGCGGATAGCAGGCGTTGTTCAGTCCAACTCCGCAACAGCCGAGGAAAGCGCTGCCGCTTCCGAGGAGCTTTCGGGTCAGGCAGGTATGCTCAAGGAGCTTATCGGAAAGTTTAATCTTTGATAAACAGAAAAAGCAGTTTTCAATATCGGGCGGATAATATCCGCCCCTACAATAAGCATATAAGCCCAAAACATTTTATTGCAAATAAAAAGAGTACACTTTATGCGTGTACTCTTTTTCTGTATTTTCAGCCGTTCTGCTCTATATCCTCCATTGCCTCTGCAAGCCATTTAAGCTCGTCGCTGTCCGGCTCGTCCCCTCTATGCTCCGCGCAGTAACGCTTTGCAAGGGTAACGATGTCCATTTCAAAGGCTTCCTTTGCACTTACCGTTTTGCCGTCCGAGGATTCGTACTGCCTGCCCGAAAATCGCAGCAGGTTGGGGTAAAGCTCCTTCATCTGCATGAAAAGCCCGTCCCCTACATAGCGGTCGGTAACGGTTATGCGCATGAAATCGCCGCGTTTTTCGTCCTTTTCGGCGGCGGCAAGGATATTTTCATAGGTATCCTCAATCGTCCGCAGAGTGTAGGGCAACGGCACTTCCGTTTCGGAAATGCTGCCCGTTTCGGTATCGAAAATCGTCAGGGTCTTGGGGTATGCCGCTTCTCCGAATGAGTAGGGCAGCGGCGTTCCGCTGTATCGGACAACGGTTTTGCTTTCGGGTCGTGACAGGGTCTGGGGTTTGTGGAGATGTCCCAGAGCAACATAGTTGAAGCCGTCAAATGCCGAGAGCGGAATTCGGTCTGCGCCGCCTACCGCTTCGGAAGCCCGTGCCGAGATGTCGCTTTCTCCCGAAACCGCGCCTGCCGCAAAGCAATGCGCCGCAAGAATGTTGCACTTGTCGGGGTCGGCGGTTTGTAGTATTTTTTTCGCCGCGGATTTCATTACCTCTGCCGCCGTGGGCTTGCAGCCGAGTACGGCAGCCGCGTCCGTGGGGTTGAAATAGGGCATGGAATATATCGCGGTGTTACCGATGATAACGGGAGTGAAGGCGTCCTCAAATGCGCCCGAAATGTAAAGTCCTGCGGATTTGAGAAGGTCTGCACAGGAAGCAAGCCGTGCCGCGCCGTCATGGTTGCCTGCACAGACTATCACGGGGATTTTCCGCTCCGTGCAAAGCTTTGTGGCAAGCTCGCTCCAACAGCGCACCGCCTCCGCCGAGGCAACAGAGGTGTCGAAAATATCACCTGCGATAATCACCGCGTCGGCGTTTTCGGCAGCTTTGCAGAGGGTATCGCAGAATTTTTTCTGATACGGCAGCAGCGGAATTCCGCAAAGGCTTATTCCGAGGTGCAGGTCTGAGGTGTGCAGGATTTTCATGGCAGATTCCTTTCTGATGACAATAACGCGTTATTTTTTGTAGGGGCGGATATTATCCGCCCGAAACATTAACAACAATCAACGGGCGGCTGATAGCCGCCCCTACAAAATCGGGACGGGAGACCCGTCCCCTACAAAATGTTACACCGCTAAATTTGTATGGGCGGATTATATATTCCCCCACATCACTTTATATTATCCGATAGGATAACAGCCGATGATGATGCCCTGATTTGCAAGCTCCTCCTGCTCGTCGGCGGTAAGCGGCTTTTTATACTCGTCGGGAATAGGCTCTTCCGACCAAAGCATATAGTTCACCATGTAACTCTCTCCGTCAACTGTGCCGTAATAGTACCCGTTGAAATCGCTGCCGAGATAATCGCTCTGGTCGTAGGTTTCGCTGCCGATAGTGAGCGCTGCGCCCTCGCCCTCTGCATAGCTTCCGTCAACCGTTTTGTCTTTTATCGCAATTTGCGTAAGTGTTGTTGTTACCGAAACATAGCAGGCTTTTGCGTTTGCATTTGCCGAAGCGATTTTGGATTCCTCAACATAGTTTATCATGCCGCCCACAACGCTGTCGTTCGCCGCGCTGTTTAATACTGCGCCGAAATCAGCTTCGATGTTTTCCGCAAGGGTATCAAGCTCCTCTTCGGTAATGTCGAAGAACTCCTTTTCTGCGGTAAGCTCGGGCTTCTTGCCGCCCTTTGTTACGGTCAGCACGCCCTTGGGAAGGTAGGAAACCTCTGCCGAGCCTTCCGAGAGGGATATTCTGTCCACGGTTGCGGTAAAGGTGTCCTTTTCGCTTGTTACCGTACCCGTTATCTTTGCTTCGGCTTCAAGCTCCTTAATAGACGCGGTTATGGTATATGCGCCGTCGTCGCTTTCCTCAAATGTAAGCTTTGCAAGCTCGGTAGTCTCTCCGGATTGGGTCATGGAGATAACCATGTCGGAAACATTTTCGCCCCGTGTGGTATCGGCGGTTATGCTCATTTCCTCGCCGTCTGCGATAAGTCCTGCGGCAAACTGACCCTTGTCGGTCTTTGCAGGGTCTGCGCCGTAGTTGGTGCGGATATATGCCTCGGCAGTTTCACCGTCGACGGTAATGATGAAGCTTACGTCCTCTTTCATCATTACGTGGGTCTTGGCGTTGACGAAGTACTCAACCTTGAGATTGCAGGTCTCTATTCTGTCCATAACTTCGTTAACGCTTGCTTTAAGGTCCTCGGCGGTGTAATACTCCGCAAAGGTCTCTTCCTTCATAAGCTCGGCAATTACCTCGTCCGCAAGCTGGCTTGCAAGCATTTTCACGTCCTCGCCCGGAATGTCGTATGTAAGGATATTCGCCTTGACGGTCTCGCCGTTTATGTCGGCATCGGTCTTTTCAGTGACCACGGGAGGGTGAGTCTCAAGATAATCGGTGATTATCTTTGCATAGGGGTTTTCCTCCGCAGCGCTCTCGCCGCCCTCAATTGCTGCCGTGACCTGCTTGAACTGCTCTGTAATTGCGTTGTATTCTTCCTGACTCATAGCATACTTTGAGCCCGACTCGGGTGCAAAAACAGAAGTCGCAAGCTTATCTGCAATGGTATTGTAGGTAATGCTGTAAACGTGGTTGCCCGAATTGCCGTTTATACCAAGCAGAGCCGCGGTTTTGTCGGCATACACCGTGCAGCCTGCCGAAGAGTCGTCCGAGCCTGCCATATTGAAGTTAGCCGCAGCCTCGATGCTCTTGCTGTTGATGAAATAGTCGCCGCTGAACTTTATGCCCTCTGCCTCAAATTCAAATGCAGCCGTACCGTTCTCGGCAGCAGCCTTGAAAATCTCGTATTCATCGGCAAGTGCGCCCTTCACAACTGCGTCAGCAGTATTTTCCTGCGCAAGAGAGATATACTCACCCGGCTGTTCGTGCATCATTTTGCTGTAATTTGTGCAGCCCGAAAGCAGGGTGATACCTGCCGCGCATAAAGCCGCCCAAATAAGTTTTGCCTGTTTTTTCATTGTAAAAAGTCCTTTCTTTAGTGTGATCATCGCAAAGAACATTATACATTATAATAGTATCCAAAGTCAATTATTCCGGGTGATTTTTTGCAGAAATATGAATAAACCCGTAAACACAGGTCGGGATATTGTATATTATGCCGCAAAAAAACCGCCCCTTTCGGAGCGGTTTTTGTTATTGTTTGAGCAGGAAATTTGCTTAGACCTCTTACTGGAGGAGTGAGAGAACGCCCTGAGGCAGCTGGTTTGCCTGAGCAAGCATAGACTGAGATGCCTGGCTGAGGATCTGCTGCTTTGTGAAGTTCATCATCTCTTCTGCCATGTTAGTGTCACGGATACGAGACTCAGCAGAAGTAAGGTTCTCTGTAGTAACATTGAGGTTGTCGATCTTGTGTTCAAGACGGTTCTGGATAGCACCGAATGTACCTCTTACCATGGAAACCTTGTTGATAGCCTGGTCGATTTTGTCGATAGCGTAGTTAGCATCTTCCTGAGTAGAAAGTGTAAGCGCATCTGTTCCAAGACCATATGCTGTACAGTTAAGGTCAGGAGCAAGCTTGCCCATAGCTGTGGAATTATACTGGAATGTAAAGTCTACAGCGTCTTTGGTTCTTGAACCAACCTGGAGAGTGATGCTCTTCTTGTAGGTCATCTGAGCTTCAGACTTGCTGAAAGCATTAGACTTGGAAACTTCAACTGTTCCGCCGTCAACACCTGCATTTATTCTTTCAACAAAATCAGCTTTATCTTCAGCAGATACGGTCTGAACAGCTGCAAGTTCAACTGTAGCAGGCTCACCTGTAACTGCAGACTTCATTGCTGTCTGGAGAGTATACACAACCTTGTCGTCGTTAGCAGTTGTTGAAGTTGATGTCATTGTTGGTAATGTAAATGTACCGATTTTCTCTGCATTTGCATTAGTAGTTAAATCCTGACCGGCAGCAATCTGTGTAGTACCCTTGTTAACATAAAAATCAACGGTATTAGTAGCTGCGTTATAAACTGCTGCTACCTTTCCGGAAGCCAAGGCATTAGCAGTATTGGTTGCATCTGTTTCAGCACTTAATCCTCCACCTGTTACTGCAAAGGTGGTCATGGAACTATCTGCCTTATTAGCTAAAGAAATTGTTCCGCCATTCAAATCTGCAATAGCCTTCAAAGCTTTTTCATCAGCACCTGTATAGGTGATCTCAAATTTTGCATCGCCTGTTACTGTAAGAGAATCAGTATCACCAGTACCATCTGTAACAGCAGCTACAGCGTCCCAGTTCTTAACTTCCTGACTTTCAGCTTCAACGCCGGGTGTTACTGTTACAGTAACAGTATCGCCAACTTCAAGAGCTGTGTCGTCAAGAGTGATTGTTTCACCGAACAGACCAACGAATCCGCCTGTTTCCTTTGCAGATATAACAGACTTATCATAGTTGTTTATCCACTTGCCATCGCCTGCATAAGCATAAGTTACATCAGTTTCTTCTTTCAGTGCAGAAACGGCTGTTTTATATGCGCCCTTGTTAAATGTATTTACGTCACCAACCTGAGCTTGAGCAATTTTAGCTGTTGTTACAGTATCATTTTCTCCGTCGTATGCAGCTACATCTGCATCGGTAATCTGAACCTTTTCATCAGCTCCATCAGCAGCAATCGCATAGTTGATAAGACCTGTTTCAGGATCCGCTTTTGTACCGTCAGCCATTACACCGCCGTTAAGAACAACAACGCCGTTGAAGTCTGTGTCAGCGATCTGGTCGAGTTCGTCGTTCAACTGGAGGAATTCCTGCTCGATTGCGTTACGGTCAACGGGATCATCGTAAGAACCGTTTGCAGACTGAGTTGCAAGGACTTTCATTCTCTGGAGAATGGAGTCTGTTTCTGTGAGAGCACCTTCAAATGTCTGAACCATTGAGATACCGTCCTGAGCGTTCTTTACAGCCTGATTAAGACCGCCGATCTGGCTTCTCATCTTTTCGGAAACTGCGAGGCCTGCTGCGTTATCGCCTGCACGGTTGATCGCGTAACCGGAAGAAAGTTTTTCCAGAGACTTGGAAAGCTTAGAATTGTTGATACCGAAGTATCTGTTAGCGTTCATCGCTGTTAAATTGTGCTGTACTACCATAAAATGTTACCTCCTGTAATTATTTGGCTATGAGAAATCCATTTCTTAGCCGTTTTTCATTAAAGTATGCTTTAGCGAAATATAAATTTTGTAAATTATGCTTGATTTAATAATTATTTCATTAAATATTAATAAAAAAACTATAAAGTAACCCCGATTACTGCCGATATATTAGACAGAAGTAAGGAGAACAGACTCGAAAGTGAGAAAATTCTCCTCGAAAATGTTCTCTTTACGGGAACGACTTCTAAAAAAAGGGTCTTCCACCCAATTTTTAGTGAAATTATCGGGAATTTCCGAGATGCGCATTAGGAAAATAACGGCTAATTTCGCTAAAGCATACTTTAGTGAAATGCGAACGGATTCGCATTAACCAAATTTACAGGAGGTAACATTTATGGTAGTACAGCACAACTTAACAGCGATAAACGCTAACAGATACTTTGGTATCAACAACAACAAGCTTTCCAAATCTCTCGAAAAGCTTTCTTCCGGTTACGCAATCAACCGTGCAGGCGATAACGCTGCAGGTCTCGCAGTTTCCGAAAAGATGAGATCTCAGATCGGCGGTCTTACACAGGCTGTAAAGAACGCTCAGGACGGTATCTCCATGGTTCAGACATATGAGGGTGCTCTCACAGAGACAGACTCCATTCTCCAGAGAATGAAGACTCTTGCTGCTCAGTCTGCTAACGGTTCTTACCAGGACGACGTTGACCGTGAAGCTATCCAGCTCGAATTCAACCAGCTGAACGACGAGCTCAACCAGATCGCTGACACAGACTTCAACGGTGTTGTTGCTCTTAACGGTGGTCAGATGGCTGACGGCACAAAGGCTATCAACGGCAAGTTCGACTACGAGAACGGCACAAAGGCTGCTACAAAGCTTGGCAAGGGCGATGTAAACGTACTCGACGCTCAGGCTTGGGATAACGGTACTACAGCAAGCGTTGCTTGGAAGGTACTTAACGGTCAGTGGACAAGAGAAGCTGGTAAGCCTGCAACAAACGGTCCTGACTCTGTTGACATCACCTTTAAGTTTAACCAGGCTGATGGTACTTGGTCTGCAACCGGTGCAACAAACGGTGCAAGCACAGGTAGCATTACTTGCGCTAAAACTGCAAACGGCGGTTTCGCTGTTGAGATCAATTCCGTAACAGTTGCTAACGTAGTTGTTGACCAGACTAAGCTCGGCAATGGCGATACGATCACTCTTACATTTAACAATCCTGCAAACGGTATTTCTGCTCCCACAAACGCAGGTGCAACAGTTTCCGACAGCACAAACTTCACAGAGGGTTCGATCAAGCTTAAAGATGCTGATGTTAAGGTTAAACTTGACACAGGTCTTACAGATGCTAAAATGACAGAAGATATTGACAAGCTTATGGATCTTCTTGACGGAGCACAGTTTGATGCTGCTTATAAGAACAAAACAGCATCTAAGGCTGGCGATTTCAAGCTCACCCTTAAAGATGGAACTGCTATTACAGGTAATACCGCTGGTACAAAAATTAAGATCGGCAATTCTGAATTCTCTTTCACTACAACAGATGCAGGTGTTCTTACAATTAAGGATGAAACAAGCAGTGTAACAATTGGAACAATTACTGCTAAGGCTGCTACAGATACTGATACTTCTGTAGGTAATATTTCTTACAAGATCGGTATTGAAAAGTCCAAGTATGACGCAGCTGCTGCACCTTCAATCGAAGTTGCTAAGACAGGTAACGTTTCAAGATCCAACTCCAACAATGCAGCTTCAGCTCCCCTTACTTATGCTGACAACCTCACACTTCAGGTTGGCGCAAGAACTAAGGACAGCGTAAACTTCTCATTCGAGTATACTTCTAACGGCCTTGGCGATCTTAAGGCTGACCTCGACTGCTCCGCAAGAGGTCTCGGTACAGATAAGCTTTCTCTCACAACTCAGGAGTCTGCTAACGCTGCTATCGACAAGATCGACAACGCTATCAACAAGGTTTCCATGGTAAGAGGTTCCTTCGGTGCTGTTCAGAACCGTCTCGAACACAAGATCGACAACCTCAACGTTACAACTGAGAACCTTACTTCTGCTGAGTCTCGTATCCGTGATACAAACATGGCAGAAGAGATGATGAACTTCACAAAGCAGCAGATCCTCAGCCAGGCATCTCAGTCTATGCTTGCTCAGGCAAACCAGCTGCCTCAGGGCGTTCTCTCACTCCTCCAGTAAGAGATCACGGTTTAAAATCTGCTTAAAGCGAGTTTCAGGGCGGCTGTCCGCAAGGACAGCCGCTTTTCTCTTAATTGATGTTATTTTTAAGCGGCAAAAAATTTGAAATTTAAAAATGATATCAATTATAAGATTTTATTTTGGGAGGATATAGATATGCTTTTGTCAATCGGAATGATAGTTAAAAATGAGGAAAAGTATCTTGAAAAGTGCCTTACCGCATTAAAGCCTATTCTTGAAAAGGTGGACAGCGAGCTTATTATTGCCGATACGGGTTCAACGGATAATACCGTTGAGATAGCAAAGAAATTTACCGACAAGGTTTATTACTTTGAATGGATAGACGACTTTTCGGCTGCACGTAATTTTACTATGGAAAAATCCGTCGGAGAATGGTATATGTTTCTTGACGCCGATGAAGTTTTTCAGTCCTGCGATGAGATAATAAGCTTTTTTAATTCGGGAGAGTATAAGTCATACGGAAGTGCCTCTTATATAGTGCGCTCTTATTTTGATGAAGTCGATTTAAGCAGATATACAGATTCAAATGCGCTTCGGCTTACCAATAGATACTCTGCTGTTTGTTTTGTAAATGCAATTCATGAGGCGTTATGTCCGGTACATAGTCCTGTTAAAAAATTTAGTACTGTTGCAGATCATTACGGATATTTTTATAGCAATAACGGCGAAGTGACCGAACAAGCGTATGTAAAAAGCAAAAGAAATCTTGAAATGCTGTTTAAGAGCCTTGAAAATCAAGACGTTGATTTCAACGCTTACAGAGAAATTTCAGACTGCTATAATATAATTAATAACCATGAAAAAGCACTTAAATACATAAACATGGGTTTGGATAACCTTGACCATAGCATTATTGCCATAACTCAGTATTACAATAATAAGGCAAGCCTTTTAATTTCATGCTATAATGATTATCCTGGAGTTATCGAGACCTGCAATAATTATTTTGGAAGCGATAATCCGTCCCATACGCAGGTACTTGCAAATGATGTTAATATGTATGCAATGCGCGGAGAAGCATATTTCCGTACTGAGCAGTTTAATAAGGCAATTTATGATTTTCTACAGTTTTTCAAGGTGTACAAATCCTACAAAAGCGGAAAGCTTAATACTGATGACCTGCTTTATTCTGCGGTAAAAGTAGGTGACAGAAATTTAAAAAATATTTATTTTATGTTTTTTAAATCTTGCGTGATGACGCAGAAATATAACACCGCCGCGGAATATTTGAAGGCATTCCCTATAGAAAAGTATCTTGACGACAAGGATTATATGCTTGTACATTTCCGCGACAGAGCCGAGATCATGGAGCATATCGGCTGGAAAAGCATAAAGAAGCTTGTAAGCACTCTTGACGATAACAACAGAAAGCTGTTTTTCCAAGTTCTTCGCGGCAAAATGTTTTCTTCGGACAAGCCCGAAGAGCTGTTAAGCGTCATGTCGGAATTTTCGGAGTATGTTCCCTGCGTTGACGATGCAGTTGAAATTTATCGCGGATACTTCATTGACAATGTTCTTCAATATGAGCAGGCCGAGAGTTTTACGAAAAAATACGGAGCATTCGGCAATACAGATATACTCTGCATGATGTTAAAATGCAGCATGGATATATCCTGCTTTTTAACGGCGGACGACTTTAAAGCCGGCAGCTTCGTGCATGAATTATACGCTGATTTTTCGGAGTATGCCTGCCTGCTTGATGAGTATGACATCTGTATGCTTTCGTCGGACGCGCTTGTGAACGCCGCGTCTTTATACGGCTGGGCAATGGTGGAAGCGCTTAATTCTGGTAAGGATATTACAAAGCTTTTTGAAATGTTCGGTAAGATCGCTGCAAGATGGCAGAGCGAATTCCCCAATGAGGAAAATATCCCGGGGGATATTCGTGCGGGAATTATCGTTCACGGCATAACCGAAGCACGGGAAAGAAAGGATTATCAGACCTGTATCAGCGAAATGCGCAGGCTGATAAAGGTTTGCCCCGATTTTGCACCGTTTGTTTCGGAGTACCGCAAGGTTATCGAAAGTGAGGCTGTGCAGAAGAAAAGCGTCCGTTCAGAGCTTGCGGAAATGGCTGCTGCGGTAAAGAAAAATATTCGCAGCATGATCGACGCGGGGGATATTTCCACTGCGGAAAGCACGCTGCTTGAGCTTGAAAAGATTTGTCCGGCTGATCCCGAAATAGGAATTTTGAAATATAAACTGCATAACCGTAAATAACATTCAATCAGTGCTTTCCTGACTTACGCTCAAAGTATATATAAAAATGCGCAAAATCTATATATGAAAGATTTTGCGCAGATTTTTTGTATATGTTAAGGAAGTACTGATTAAATCAGTGCTTCCTTAATCGCTTAAATATTTATATTTTTTATACTGGAAATGTCTTTTCTTCAAACTCTCCAACAGCTTTGCGAAGCTTGACTGTCGATGCGTTTAGATTAATTTTACTTTTTTGATTTCCGAATGATATTTCCGCAGACGGGTCAATACTTTGCCTCATCAGGTCAACATATTCACACAATGGTCTGCTGTACTTTGAAGCCAAATTATAGACTCCCTCACTGACATCAGGAGCATAAAGCAGACGAAGTGCGCGTGCTGCATCTGTTTCGTGCAGAAAATTCCACATATGTTTTCCGTCTGTGGAAAGACTGTATTTTTTTGAGTTGTGCAATGCTTCGGATAACTGTGTATACAACGTATTGGCATTGTCATTTTCGCCATAAACGCTGAATACCCTTACCCATATATGCTCAATATTATAATGCCTTGCCAGATCCTTTGACAAATAATATGCAGCTGCTTTTGCAGCCCCGTATGATGTAGTCGGAGCAACAGGTGTTTCCTCGGTTATGACATGATCGGTTTCACCATATTCCGCCTGTGAACCTGTACAAATAAACCTCTTGCACCCATATTTTGCGGAAGCATTAAGACAATTCAAAGTCATTTTTACATTTTTATACTGTGAGTTGTAATTGTCTCTTTCTCCTTCCCATGCCAGATGATAAAAAACATCATAATTATCTTTGGGTAGTATGATATCTTCATCAAGCCTTGCTTCAACAATTTTTACTCCCGGAATTTTTTCAATTCTGCTTAGTCTTACCGAATTCGGGCGAACGAGTGCGGTCACCGTATCTCCGCTGCGTATCAGCTCAGATACAAGCGCATTCCCAAGAAATCCGGTACCGCCGGTAACAATTACATTCATCAAAAACTCACCTCATTAATATAATTTATTATTGCTTTATGTGTTTCTGATGAGTCTACAAAAGTTTTTTGAATATCCATTTTTCTGAAATTTCTGCTTTTTATGGTTTTCAAAAATATTTCTGCTGAATGTCCATTGCCATAGTAATATGATATAAACCTATGATTGTCAACATTGGAAATACACTTGAGAATTTCCGGACAGCATTCATCTGCATACTGAATATTTCTCATGATCTTCAAATTATATCTGCCGTTTTGTCTTTTACCGATATCTATTGCAGGAACTCCGTAAACACACGCCTCACGAACTCCTGCGCTTGAATTTCCGATAATAAAATCTGCGTTTTTCAACAAAACTATGAAATTCTCAAAGGGGATCGACTTATAGCATATAAATCTTCTGTCATCACCAAGGCTGTCCAGGGCTTTGCATATTATTTCAGAACCTGTGTCGTTATTTGGATAAATTACAATGTAATTTTTATCGGATTTTTTCAAAGCTTCAATAACCTGATTGATCTCAAATTCCAGATTATCCGAAGTTGTAACAGGGTGATAACTGAAAATAGCGTATTTATCATGGTATATGTTATACATTTTCTTGACATCATTCAAGTCAGGCAGATTATCGGAAAGCATAATATCTATATCCGGTGAACCGAATACAACTATTGAACTTTCACGCTCACCAAGCTGGATAAGGCGAAATTTTGCTTCATCATTGGATACAAAATGCATACTGCTGAGCTTTGAAATAGCGTGCCTCATAAATTCATCAGCAGTACCGGTAACTTCTCCGCCCTCTATATGTACGACCTTGATATTATTCAGAACCCCTACAATAGCACCTGCGAGAGGCTCTATCCTGTCACCGTGGACAACTATCATATCAGGTTTAATTTTCTTTATATATTTTGAAAAGCCAATAATAGTATTTGCAAGATCTATATCCATATTTTCTGTCATGACATAATCTTCGGCTATATGTATATCTGAATATCCGTCCGATACGATATCGTGATATGTACTTCCATATTTCTCAAATAAATGCATACCTGTAACATAAACACTGAGATCAATATGTTTATCTTTCTCACATGCCAGCATAAGAGGTTTCAGCTTGCCATAGTCAGCACGGGTGCCTGTTAGAAAAACTATCTTCAAATCACTCATTTTTATGACCATTTTCCCAAAGGGGAAATGCACTCCTTTCCGATGTTTTGCGGTTTTAAACTGACAAAGTCAGCTAAGAAAATTCCTTGCGGCAGCGAGGAAAACAAAACTCGGGTTTGAATTTTTTTCAAACTTCTTCCACCATATCAAGAGTTATATGTGTATCTGACGGAATATTGCAGGCTGCTTTTTTCCCAAGTATTTTAGGATAATCCACAGCCGGAATTTCGCCTGTTCCCGGTCTTTTTACCCATATATTTTCTTTGCTGAACACGTCGCCCTTTGCGACCGGCTTGATCGAAACTACTGTTGCGAAAGCAAAATCTATTGTGACCTGTTCATCGGCAAGGGCACTCTTTTCACCGCCGCGCATCAGCTTAACTTCATTGACTGCTTTTATAAGCTCTGAAAGCTCATGCCCGTCCATAGAGCATACAATGTCATTTCCTTCTCTGCTTTTGCTGTCAGTAAAATGACGTTCAAATATTGTTGCACCCAAAGCGGCAGCGGCTATACATGAATTGTTGTTAAGCGTATGGTCTGAAAGTCCGAACGGTACATCGGGAAATGCTTCTGCCATTTCAAGCATTGCTCCAAGTCTTACCTGTTCAGGTTTTGTGGGGTAAATGTTGGTAGTATGCAGAAGTGCGTATTTCACATTTTTTCGTTCAAGTATATTTACCGTTTTTTCGATTGATTTGATATCATTCATGCCGGTGGAAACGATCATCGGTTTGCCGAAGTCAGCAATATGCTCAATAAGCGGATAATTATTCATTTCCCCCGAACCGATTTTATAGGCGGACACTCCGAATTTTTCAAGTCTGTCCGCTGCTGCTCTTGAAAAGGGCGTACTCATGAATACGAGTCCCCTGCTTTCAGCATAGCGCATCATCTCAAGCTCTTCGCTTTCTGAAAGCGCACATTCCTCCATAACATCATATATTGATTTTTTAGAATTACCCGGAATTACGTGTTTTGCCGCATGGGACATCTCGTCATCTACAATATGGGTCTGGTGCTTAACTATTTTTGCACCTGCATTTGCAGCAGCATCGATCATAAGCTTTGCGACCTCAAGGCTGCCGCCGTGATTTATACCGATTTCCGGGATAACAAGCATTTCTTTTCCTACGGCAATATTTTCAATATTAAATGTTTTCAAAACTGCAACACATCATTTCTTTAATTATCTATATGGTTTATCTTATTCAGATTACGTTTATAATACTGTTTCTGTATTTGCCTTAACAAAATTTATGTATCGGCACTTTTCATATTCTTCTTCTGATAAAAACGGGAACAGGTCATCAATAGGCGGTGACACAATGCTGCCGTCATTAAGCTTTTTACTTGAAAGCTTAGGCATGATCGGGTCAGGCTCAGTCTGAACAAGCTCTAAAATTGCACGTCCTTCAATATTTAAAAGCCAGTCAACTGCCGCTTCAAGCTCATCAGACCTGCTTATAGATTTAAACGGGAAATCATAGCAGTCAGCAAGCTTTTTGAATGAAGGGAAGCTTATTCCCGAATCATTTGTGGCTCCGCAAAAAACGCCGTTGAAAAAGTTCTTCTGAGTTGCAACTATTGCCTGATAGGAATTATTGTTAAATACAACTATCTTAACCGGCAGGTTGTTATGCACCACTGTCTGAAGTTCCTGCAAATTCATCTGCAAAGTACCCTCGCCGGTAAGACAGAACACAGTCTTTCCGGAAGCAAATGCCGCACCGATAGCAGCCGGCAGGTCGTATCCCATTGTACCGCAGTTTACATTGCCGTACATTCTTTGTCCTTTTTTCTTTATTCCGCACTGGAGAAGAGAAACCGCCGCGGTATTGTTTCCCAATACACAGACAGCATTTTCGTCTGCCTTTTCAAAAAACACCTCTGAAAAACGATATGCACTTATTGATTTTCTTTCAGTATCAGCAGAAGTAGCAAACCTGTTTTTCAAAAATCTGCAATATTCCATCCACTGCATTTTTTCTTCCGTCTTTGTTTCAATATCACGTTCCAGCAATGCTGACACAACGTCTGCAACATCAGCGCATATTGGAATATCTATACGGATCGTAGGCTTTTTCAGTTCTTCCGCATCTGCATCAACTACTATTCTGCGTGATTGGGGTGAAAAATGTTCAAAATTAAAACCTATCTGTTTGAATGACAATCTTGCACCAAGTGAAATAAGCAGGTCAGCATTTTGAACTATAAAATTACCGGTTCTGCCGCCGAATGTACCGAACATTCCAAAGTATTTTTTTTCTGACGGGGTAAAGTAATCCACAGTGCTTGTTGGGCAAACTACAGGTATATTCAGCTTTTCGGCAAGTTCTCTGAACTTTTCAAGTGCGCCGGAGGTGCGCAGTCCGGAACCGGCAATGAAAACCGGACGGTTTGCAGATGAGATCTCACGTACAATGTTATCTATATCAGCTTTATATGCCCCGAAATCTGATTCAGGCACATATTCTATCAAATCATCAGTATCAATTTCCTGTCCCTGTATATTCAGCGGCACATCTATCCATACCGGCCCGCGGCGACCTGTAGTAGCAAGATGCAGAGCCTTTGAAAGATGATACTTTATTGTTTTGGCATCTGTTATCATTACTGCATACTTGGTCATAGGTGAAACAGAGCGTATGATATAATATTCCTGCTCACCGAACTGACGCAGATTCAAACCGGTGCTGTCTACAGTTATATCATAACGAACCTGTCCCGAAACGACGATCATCGGCAGATTATCCTGCCATGCACACAGAACGCCTGTAAGGGCATTTGTACCGCCCGGTCCGCTTGTAACGCATACTGCCGCAACCTTGTTGTTCACACGGCTGTAGCTTTCAGCTGCAATAGCCGATGCCTGTTCGTGATGGTTGTATGTAACATTGAGCCTTTTTTCCAGACCAAATGCATTATTCAGATGCATGGCTCCTCCGCCAACAACTGAAAACAATTGAGTTATTCCGTTTTCAACAAAAAATTGAGCAATATAATCAGCAACACGTATTTTCATTTTTATCTCCTATTTTTGAAATTTGTTCACATAAAACAGATGTGCAAATACATCTATGTGAACACAGTAAAGTATAAACAAATTCGCAAAACTTAAAAATTGAGTTTCTTTATATAAGAGACTCTTAAATATCTATGTTAAAATATCTCTGAGCCACACATTTTTCCCTTTTCCTTTTGCGTATAATGGTTTTTCCATCTATATTCATTGCAACATGATTGTCCGGGACAGAGGTTTCAAATAGTAGTGTACCTACTGCAACAGAAGCTCTGTCTCCGATTGGTTTGCTTCCGATTATTTTCGAATTTGCTCCCAAGAAAACACCTTTTCCTATCTTCAAATCATTATTGGTGTTTACGGTAACACCTTGAAGAACTGCTAAGAAATCCCCATACTTTGCATTACCTAAAACAGTTCCTATAGGATGCCCTAAAAAAAAGTGATCCGGCATATCACATTTGTATGAAATAAATATCTGATGCAATAACCTGTTCAGCTGAAGAAGCTTACTGCTCAAAAAATCATTCTCCTCAAGCCTCCAGACCGAATTGCTGAAGAACCATATGAACGTTGCATACTGATCAGCGTGCAGATGGGAGAATGTCACATTGCCTTTTTCATCATGATATCCTTTGACACAAATTGAATCAAGACAATACTCCAGCCGTTCAAGTGCAAGATTGTATGACGAGATATGCTGACTTATATCAAATTTCATTCCATCCGGAAAGAACATTTCCAACTGTCTCCCAACATATCTGATCAGATCGTCCTTTGTCAAACTCATTTGCATAATAATCTCCATTCTGCAGTCATTGCATCAGCATAAGAACTAACCAAATCCTCACATACCGTAAAATACGTTTTTTGATATTCTTAATACTTTCTTTTATTTTGTATCAGCAACAGCGTACAAAACCGTATCCGGCATCTCATACTCCACATGATGACGCAGATAAAACTTATATTCAGGAACAAGACTGCGCAAATAATTCCAAATGTCGAGAAAATCTTCAATTTTATGATATACGGAAATTGCCAGCTTAGGTTTGTTCTCAGAAATCTGATGTTTTGCACCATGAAGTGCAGCAAGCTCAGAGCCCTCAATATCCATTTTCATATATGTGATCGGCTCTTTAACTTCTTCATCAACAGCTGCTACATCAAGAAAGCATATATTTTCCGCATTTGCATCACAAGAATCTTGTAAAAAGCTTCCGCCGGTTCCCATGTTTTGTATAAATTTCAGCTTGCAGCTTTTCTCCCATGCTCCTTTCATTATTGCATGGGTGCCTTTCCCTAATTTTTGTTGTTCCATGACGATCGCGTTTAATTTATTGAAATATTCTTCCTGTGGTTCAAAGCAATAAGCAGATCTATATTCGGGACAAACTTTAATGAATTCCGAAAGTGAATCTCCATCATAAGCTCCAAGATCCACCATAACTTCATTATCGGAAAATTTAATAATATCATTTGGATAATATTGATTGGCAGCATAACATTCCGCAAAGTATTTTGGATCTCCCGAGACCCTGCCTTTTAGAACACATTCAAGAGTTTTTCGCGAAAAATCATCTTCCAATGAATCAGCAAATTCAATAAGCTCATTCCAGTTTTGGGCGAGATAGTTTCTGTATTCATCAATATCATCAATAAAGGCGTTCAATCCAACTGTAAATGTTTTAATGTTCCAATCATTGGATTTCCTTAAAGTATCTGTAATTTCCTTTGCTTTTGACGGAGCAGAAATAATAATTATACATTTTTCCGGATCGGGTTTTTCAGCGAGGAAATCGGAATAACGAATAACAGGGATTCCGGAAAGCTCTCCTTCTTTGAAGGTGTCTATAATCGCAGTTATATCAAAATTCCGACGTCTTAGAAAGTCAACAACCACTCTGACATGATTGCCGCAGCCGAATAAGTATATTTTTTTATCTCCTTGTTCAGCTTTAAGCTTTTCTACAAATAATTTCGTTTCATTTGGAACTGATTTTAAAAATTCCAATAATTCATTATTTAACATTTTTATTCCTCTTTTCTTTTATTTTATATCGGTAATGGCATACAATACTGTTTCTGATACTTCAGTTTTCATATGGTGACGCAAATAAAATTTATATTCCGGAACAAGGCTTCGCAAATAATTCCATATATCAAGAAAATCCTCTGTTTTGTGGTATACACAGACTGCCAGCTTAGGTTTATTCTCAGAAATCTGTCGTTTTGCACCGTGAAGTGCAGCAAGCTCAGAGCCCTCAATATCCATTTTCATATATGTGATCGGCTCTTTAACTTCTTCATCAACAGATGCTACATCAAGAAAGCATATATTTTCCGCATTTTCATCACAAGGATCTTGTGAAAAGCTTCCGCCTATTCCGGTATTTTGCCTAAATTGGAGTTTGCAGCTTTTCTCCCATGCTCCTTTCATTATTGCATGGACATTTTTCCCTAATTTTTGCTGTTTCTTGACAATCGTGTTTAGTTTATTGAAATATTCTTCCTGGGGTTCAAAGCAATAAGCAGATCTATATTCGGGACAAACTTTAATGAATTCTGACAGTGAATCTCCATCATAAGCTCCCAGATCTACCATAACTTCATTGTCGGAAAATTTAATAATATCATTTGGATAATATTGATTCGGGGCATAACATTCCGCAAAATATTTTGGATCTCCCGAGACCTTGCCTTTTAGAACACACTCAAGAGTTTTTCGCGACAAATCGTCTTCCAATGAATTGGAAAATTTAATAAATTCATCCCAGTTTTGGGCAAGATAGTTTCTGTATTCGTCAAGATCGCTCATAAATATGCCTAATACTGAAGAAAACAGCCAAAAGTTCCAATTGCCGGATCTCTTTAGATTATCTGAAATTTCCTTTGCTTTTGCCGGAGCAGAAATAATAATTATACATTTTTCCGGATCGGGTTTTTCAGCAAGAAAATCGGAATAACGAATAACAGGGATCCCGGAAAAAATGCCTTCTTTAAATGTATCCAGTATAGCCGTTATCTTAATATCATGGTATTTTAAATAATCAGCAACAAATCTGACGTGATTACCGCAGCCATATAAATATATTTTCTTATTATCTTGTTCGGCTTTAAGCTGTTTTACAAATAAGTCTGTTTCATTTGGAACTGTTTGCAAAAACATTAATAATTCATTGTCAATCATTTTTATGACCATTTCCCCAAAGGGAAAATGCACTCCTTTCCGATGTTTTGCGGTTTGAAACTGACAAAGCCGGCTAAGCAAATCCCTTGCAGCAGCAAGGAAAACAAAATTCGGGTTTGAAAATTTATTTTCAAACTTATACCTCTATTATAACATATTTCCCTGTTTTTTGCAAACTTTTATTGGTATATCAATAAAAGTTTTCCAACACCCATTTTGTCCTTTACTGCAAAAATAATATTATTTACTTATTCACAGCTTCTATGATAATCTTTGCCATATGATCTATCATCTCATCGCTCATGCCGGGATACACACCCACCCAAAAGCTGTTATTCATGATGAAATCGGTGTTGGAAAGCTCTCCGACCACGCGGTATGCGTCGGTGCCGCGGATATGGTCAAAGCAGGGGTGCTTGATAAGATTGCCGCTGAATAAAAGCCTTGTTTGGATATTATGCTCCTCAATATAACGGGTAACGTTATTTCTGTCAAGACCCGTTTCGGGCTTCACGGAAATGAGAAAGCCGAACCATGAGGGTCTGCTGTTTTCCGCAGGCTCGGGCAAGATAATTTTATCCCGAACACATTTCAGCGCATTTCGCAGCCTGTCCCAGTTATGGCGGCGCCGCTCAATAAAGGACGGGAACTTTTTCAGCTGCTCCACGCCAACAGCGGCTTGCAGGTCGGTAACTTTGAGGTTATATCCGAAATGGCTGTAAACATATTTGTGGTCGTATCCGCGGGGCAGCTCGCCGTATTGTCCGTCAAAACGGCGTCCGCAAAAATTATCCCGTCCCGACGGGCAGATGCAGTCCCGACCCCAGTCGCGGTAGGAGAGTATAAGGCGATGAAGCATCGGGTCATTGGTATAAACGCAGCCGCCTTCTCCCATTGTCATATGGTGGGGCGGATAGAAGCTGCTTGTTCCGATATCGCCCCATGTGCCTGTGAATTTGGTTACTCCGTCAATGGTGTACTCCGTGCCGAGGGCGTCGCAGTTATCCTCCACAAGCCATAAACCATGCTTATCGCAGAAGGCCTTTACCGCAGACAGGTCAAAGGGATTACCCAAGGTGTGCGCTATCATGACCGCCTTTGTCTTATCGCTCAAAGCGGCTTCAAGCTTTGTAACATCAATGTTGTACTGTGGAACAGTCACGTCAACAAATACGGGTATTGCGCCATACTGAAGTATCGGCGTAACGGTAGTGGGAAAGCCGCCGGCAACGGTGATGACCTCATCGCCGCGCTTTATCTGCCGCTCGCCAAGCTCGGGAGCGGTCAGAACGGAAAACGCAATAAGGTTTGCGGAAGAGCCGCTGTTGACAAGATGTGCATATTTCACGCCTATCCACTCGGCAAAATTGCGTTCAAATTCGTCGGAAAACCTGCCTGTTGTCAGCCAGAAATCCAAAACGGCATCTGTCAGGCTGCACATTTCCTTTTCATCGAATACCCGTGAAGCATAGCTTATGCGGTCGCCGGGTTTAAATGCGTCTTTTTTTTCCATAAAATCATGGTAATATTCTGCTACCATAGCTTTTATCTGTTGACGTGCTTCGGCTTCGCTTGTCCAATTACTCATTTATCGGTCCTCCAAAAATTGATTTTTCTGCGGCAGATGAATATACAACTAATGCCACGGTAAGCGCCGTGGCATTTTTGCTTATTGGGAACAAGGAGCATTGGGCGGATACGCAGCAATGTATTTGTTTTTCCGTTCTTTTTGATGCTGCATACCGGTGACCCGTTTCATACCGCAGCGCTTTAAACCTCCAGCTTTATCCATTCTTCCGGCAAGGATAATACAGAAAGGTTATTTTTATTTGCATATTCCAAAAAAGAATTATTTGATTTTACGAATAAAATTCCGCCGGGGCAGATATGGGAAAGAAGCAGGTCGAATACTGCCGAAGCGTCATTTCGAATAATAAACGGCGTCTGCCAAACCACATAGTTGTACATATGCGTATCCAGAAATTCTTCGAATGACTTAATATCCGTGACAAGCTGCGCATTATCGCTTATGCCCTTCAAATCGGAAATAAAGCTTGGATCGTCGGTTACGTTTGAAAGTGTGCAGTCAAGATTATTGCAATACTCTTTGAGCTGTTCCTTGATTTTTAGAGAGTTGCTGCCGAAACCGCAGTTTATTCCGAGGACTTCAACGTGACCCTGCTCGTCCTTTACGACCCGTTCTTCAAACGGGGAGTCATAGCAAAAGCCTGTTCCCCAGGGGTCAACGCCGAATTCTTTTTTGAATATTTTTCTTCCGCGGGTATAAAAATCAGGGTCAATTTCATTTTTTACCGTTATAGAGCCAAAATGATAACAGAAAGCGTCCTTTTGAAGTATCTGCTTGTAGCCTCTTCTTCTAAGCATCAATGACGCCATATCATCGGGGAATGACATTACTTTATCCCGATAATAGCCGAAGTTGCATATGCCTTTTTCCGAAGCGTACACCGACATATCCATAAGCGAGATAGGGTCACACAAGCGGACTCTTTCTTCCCGTCTGAAAGGGTCGGGAACATTGTTTTTACGGGCATAAGCATAAACGTCGTCAAAGCTTTTAAAGCCTTCGATAACAGCCTGTCTGTTGCTTACGTTTGTTGTTGCGGGAACGATACGCGCTATTTTGTCATCTGATTTTATACATTCCAGCATATTTTCAATAACGCCGGGCATTACCAAAACGTCATTTGACACATACAGCAGATATTTCGATTCAATAATTCGGTTTACAGCCAATCCGTATCCCCAATTGATTTTAGGCTGAAACAGTTTTGTCGGATTTAAGCTTTCAAAATATTCGGCAGTTCCGTCGGTTGAGCCGTTATCGAATAAGATAAGCTCGCAGTTCAAATTCTTGGGGATATTGGGAAGCAGGTGTTCTATACACTTTTTGGTATATTCCAGCTTATTATACGCCAGAACCATAATTGAAAGGTCATATTTGAATTGACCGCTTTTTACGGAAGCGTTGGTGTATTTGTTGGAAGAAAGCTCATAAATTTCTTGATTGTAATATTCCTTTTCGCGTTCGGGATAGGAATAAACGCAGGTCCAGAAATAGAACTGCTGATAAGCCTCTTCAATGGCAGGAACAAGCTCAAATTCAAGCTTGCCGAAGCATTTTTTCAGATCGGAGCTTCTTGCCGAAATTATTTTACTCAAGGTATGCAGCATACAGCGGCAGGTAATGGGAAGCGTTATAAAGTCATATTTCTTGTGATACGGCTCGGAAGCGTCCATTATGACTGTAATAAGCTGGTTTAGCGTTGATGTCAGCGTGTCAAACTGCGACCAGTCTTTATTGTTTTTTATTTCATTAAGCAAAATATCGGTTGCTTCATAAGCGGTTTGAAGAGAAGTTAATATCTGAAGCGTGATCTCGTCCTGTTCTTTTGTGAATAAATGATCCATTTAATACCCTCCAAACGGCAAGAAATAATATATGCTGACGTTTAAAATTTTCACTTATAATCATAACAGAAATTACCGATTTTGTCAATAATTCTTGTCGTTTTTTCTGTAAAATCTCTTACGAAAATCAGGGCTGATTTCCCGCGAATTCCCTTATTTCCTTATCCATTTCCTCAGGGATATCTCCGCCTGCAAGCCATATCCTGCTGAAGCGGCAGACCATATCCATACACTTTTCTATGTGCCAGCGGGGCTTCCAGCCAAAGGTGCTTTTAAGCTTGCTGCAATCCAGCTTGAGGAAGCTTGCTTCATGGGGAGCGCCGGCTTCCGCTTGATTTTCCCATTTTGCGTTTTCTCCCCAGCATTTGCAGAAAAGGCTGACAAGCTCTCCTGTTGTAACACAATCACAATCGTCCGGACCTACGTTGTAATAGCCTTGATATTTGGGGCATTCATACTGCTTTGCCGCAATGGTAAGGTACACGAAAAGCGGCTCCAGAACGTGCTGATAGGGACGGGTGCTGTACGGATTTCTTACGCCGATGACCCTTCCGTCAGCCATTGCTCTTACACAATCGGGGATAATTCTGTCATTGGCAAAGTCGCCGCCGCCGATAACATTTCCTGCTCTTGCTGTAGATACCGCGGCTCTGCCGTCTGCAAAAAAGCTGTTTTTATAGCTGTGGGTAACAAGCTCCGAGCAGGACTTTGAATTCGAGTACGGGTCAAAGCCGTCGAGAGGCTCGTCCTCCCGATACCCCCAGCACCATTCGTTGTTCAGGTAAACTTTGTCGGTAGTAACGTTCAGCACCGACTTCACGCACGGATTAAGCCTTACGCACTCCATGATATTGACCGTTCCCATAACGTTGGTCTCGTATGTATACACCGGGTCCTTATAGCTGTCCCTCACTATGGGCTGCGCGGCAAGGTGCAGCACTATCTCAGGCTGAAATTCGGCAAACACCTTTTTCAGATGCTCCAAATCTCTTACATCGCCTTTGATATGTACGATACTGTCCTTTACGTCTGCCGCTTCAAACAGAGAAGGCTCTTTTTCGGAGCATCTTGAATAGCCTGCAACTTCCGCGCCTGCGTTAACAAGAATTCTTGTGAGCCATGTGCCCTTAAAGCCTGTGTGCCCTGTGACAAGCACCCTTTTTCCTTTATAAAACGATAAGTCCATCAGTCGTTCCACACCTTCCAAGGAGCGTCTCCCGACTCCCAGTATTGCTCAAGCCGCTGCTTTTCTCTTAGCGTATCCATACACTGCCAGAAGCCTCTGTGAACATAACCGCAGAGCTGGTCTTCCTTTATAAGAGAGGCAAAAGGCTCTGTTTCCAGCGGCATTTCATCGCCTGAAATATAATCGAATATCGCAGGCTCAAACACCATATAGCCGATGTTGATAAGGTCGCCGTCCAAATCGGATTTTTCACGGAACGCGGTGATTTTGTTTTCCTTTACCTCTACAACGCCCTTGCTCTGACCGAAATTATATAGCGATATAGTGCCTATCTTGCCGTGGGATTTATGAAAATCTATCAGCTCGTCTATGTTCATATCAGACACGGCGTCGCCGTATGTAAGCAGGAATGACTCATTGCCGATATGCTCCTTTATCCTTTTAACACGTCCACCCGTTTGGGTTTTCAGTCCCGTGTCAACGATGGTGACCTTCCAGTTTTCTGCGTGCTTATTGTGGACGATCATGTTGTTGTCGGAAAAATCAAAGGTTATATCGGAAGTATGCAGAAAATAATTGGCAAACCACTCTTTGATAATATGCTGCTTGTAGCCTGCGCAGATTATAAATTCTTTGATGCCGTAATGGGAGTACTCCTTCATAATATGCCAGAGTATAGGCATTTCTCCGATCTCGATCATCGGCTTAGGTCTCAGGTGGGATTCCTCGCTTATCCTCGTGCCGAAACCGCCGGCTAAAATAACAGCTTTCATGTCGTTCTCCTTTCCGATAGTCCGCTTACTGCCTTTATATGAATTATAGCTGAAATTGCGCTTTGTGTCAAGGGAAAAGCGAGGCTTCTTTGCAGCAAAAAAGGACGGATAATATCCGTCCTTGATTTTGTATGTTTTGTGCGCTCATATGCCCAAAACGTTGGTTGCAATAGTGAAGTATATCAGCAGTGAGCATGAGTCCACAACTGTTGTGATAAGCGGATTTGCCATTATCGCAGGGTCAAGGTGTACCGCCTTTGCCGCCATAGGGAGCATTGCGCCCACAAGCTTTGCTATGACCACCGTGCCTATAAGGGAAAGTGCTATAACAAGGGCAAGGGCGGGGTCTTTATAGGTTATAAGCACACGCAGACCGTTTACAACGGAAAGCACCGCCGCGCAGAGAAGTGCAATGCGGAATTCCTTGAAAACCACCTTGAAAAAGTCCTTCAAGCGTATCTCCTCAAGCGCCATGCCGCGTATGATAAGCGTTGAGCTTTGGGAGCCGCAGTTACCGCCCGTACCCATTACCATCGGCATGAACGACACAAGCATGGGTATTACCGCTATCTGGGGTTCAAATCTGGAGGATATCCAGCCTGTCAACGTTGCGGAAAGCATAAGTACAAGCAGCCACGGGATACGGCTTTTTGCGTGCTGCCATACGGAGGTCTTGAAGTAGCTGTCCTCCGCAGGAACGACCGCCGCCATTTTTGCGAAGTCCTCGGTGTTTTCCTCCTGCAGGACGTCCATAGCGTCGTCGAATGTTACGATACCGACAATTCTGTCCTCGTTGTCAACGACGGGAATTGCGGCGATATCGTACTTGGACATGGTATGCGCAACGTGTTCCTTATCGTCGTGAGTTCTGACGAAGATAACGTTGGTCTCCATGATATCTTCAATTTTGGTATCCTCGTCGGCAACAAGCATATCCAGAACGGTGACCCGTCCCACAAGTCTGCGGTGGGAGGATATCACGTAACAGGTGTATACCGTTTCCTTGACAAGACCTATTTTCCTTATCTGCTCAAAGGCTTCCCTTACGGTCAGGTATCTGTGCAGGTATACAAACTCGGTTGTCATTACCGAGCCTGCGCTGTCCTTGGGGTAATTCAGCAGCTCGTTTATCTGCTTTCTTGTGTCGGGGTCGGTGCTGCTCAAAATTCGCGAAACCACGTTTGCGGGCATTTCCTCGATAATATCAACGGTATCGTCAAGGTAAAGCTCGTCTATGACGTAGCGCAGCTCCTTATCGGAAAACGCCCCGATAAGCGCAATCTGGGTATCGCTGTCAAGGTAGGTGAAAGCCTCTGCGGCAAGCTCCTTGGGCAGGATACGGTAAAGCAGGATAAGCTTTTTCTCGTCGAATTCCTCCGACTCTCTCATTTCCTCGATGAGCGTTGCGATGTCGGCAGGGTTAAGCTCCTGCAAGTCTTTTCTGAGCTGGACGAGCTTTTTAGCCTCGAGCAGCTCCAGAGCAAGCTCTTTTTCCATAAAAAAACCTCCTATTCAGTTGAAATAGAAGGTATAAAACGGCATTAACGGCTATGAAACAAATGCACGCACGGCACCTGTCCAAAGCCGCAACTTCGCGGTTTTATACCCTTACTGTTACCGGCGTCCATTGATTTCACTCCTTTATTTCCTTATGGTCACCTCTAAAAACCACCGGCTAACGCCTTAGCACCTCATATGCTTGCATATTTTCCGTCATATTGCACCAAAACTCCTTGCAATACATACAGTATTCCTGCGTCGTTTTGATACAATCTGCCGAAAAATCTGACTGCGCATCTGAGGCACTATAGTTTTTAGATGTGACCATATTTAGTATGCACGGGAAAATCCTTTTTAACCGTGCCACACTATTATACACTTTTTTGCATAATGTGTCAATTGTTTTTTTATTTGCTGAAAATAAAAAACGGACTTTGTACCGTCATACAGAGTCCGTTAATGTTATGCTGTTCTTTTGAAGCGTGCCGCAAGCTTCACAAAAGGCGTTTTCACCTTTCTGAGTCTTGGAATGACCGTTTCGAGGATTCCGCAGTATTTGTCCACAAGCACGATGACCAAAGTTTCGCGGTACTTGGGCAGCGCGGTGATATTCAGCGGAAACATATGCTTTTCTATGATGTCGCTTTCAAGGTCGGAAATATAGAAGTTTTCCTTCACATTTTTAAGCGCGGTCTTTGCGTGGGTAAAGCCATGGAGCCTTTCACCCTTCTGCGGCTTGTACGTATGCCAGTCGTAGAGGAACAGGTCGTGGAGCAGCCCCGCTCTTGCGCCTGCGCGCTCGTTCAGGGAGAAAAATCTGCACACTCTGTAATTGTAGTACGAAACGTTGAGACAATGCTGGAAGCAGGTGGTCTCGCCGTGGTGGGTAAACTCCTTCATTTTAAGCACCAGCTCGTTTTCAAGCAGGTCGGACACGAGATGATAGTAGGTGGTAAGGTCCTTATCGTCCAGGTCGATCTTTGAACCTATCGCTTTTAGCATTTTTAGTGATCATCTCCTTTTGCATACTTTAAATTTATTATACAATATGCCTAAAAGTTTTTCAATATCCTTTCAAAATATTTATATATAATTTTACGTTAATTTTTTATACATTTTAGCCAATGGGCGGTAACAGCTGTATTTCTTTAAATACACAAAGTATATAACTGTAAACAAAATCCGTTTTGTAATTTATGTGGGCAAATTGCATAAAATACGGCAGGAAATTTCATTATTTATTTTCTTTTCAAATTTTTACAAAGGTTGCAATTTGGTTACGGTTGGTGTATAATATCATTAAAGTGGTGAAATGTCACTGCTTTGAGGTGAAAAGTGGTGATTTTCCACCGAGTTTTCCACATGGTGTTGAAAGCTTATCAAGGCGCAGATGTTGAAAATGTGGAAAGCCCTGTCGAATTGCCGCGTAAAACCGTGAATCCAAACTAAAAATGTGTTAAAAAAGCCGTTGAAAGGAAGTGATAAAGCATGGCTGCCAATTCTTTAATGGGTACTTACGAGCATACTATGGACGCAAAGGGACGCATGGCGTTTCCCACCAAGCTTCGCGACCGTCTGGGCGTCAGCTTTATCGTTACTATCGGTCTTGACGGCTGTCTTTACGTATATTCCAACGAGGAATGGGACATATTTACAGAAAAGCTTCAAACGCTTACAGGCGCAAAGGCAAAGGCGGCAAAGCTTATCATCGTCAATGCCTGCACCGTTGAGCCCGACAAGCAGGGACGCATACTTATTCCCCAGAATCTTAGGGATTATGCCCACCTTGACCACGATGTTACCGTTCTCGGCGTTATAAACCGTGCCGAAATATGGGACAGCGCACGCTTCAAGGAGTTCAGCAGCGAAATTACCAACGAAATGCTCTCGGACGCGCTTTCGGAGCTTGCGTTCTGATATACTATATATTATGATTTTTACCCTTTTTGGCAGGAAACTGCCGTATATTAAGGAATGAACAATATGGAAAAAATAAACTTTTCGCATATTTCCGTGCTGCTCCCCGAATCTATCGAGGGGCTTGCGGTAAAGCCCGACGGGGTCTACATCGACGGCACCTGCGGCGGAGCAGGTCACTCAGCGGAGATAGCAAAGCGGCTCACCACGGGCAGGCTTATCGGTATTGACAGGGACCCCGACGCGGTAAAGGCTGCTTCGGAGCGGCTTGCGCCCTATAACGCAAAGGTGCTTCACGGGAATTACTCCGATATGACCGAGCTTGTGCGTGCCGAGGGGATAGAGGCGGCGGACGGTATACTCCTTGACCTTGGGGTATCCTCACATCAGCTTGATACCCTTGAACGGGGGTTTTCCTACCACGGTGACGCGCCCCTTGATATGAGAATGTCACAGACGGGGCAGACTGCCGCGGACTTGGCAAACACGCTTTCCGCGGAGGAACTCAGCAGAATAATGTTTGAATACGGCGAGGAAAAATTCAGCAGGCGCATTGCCGATGAAATAGTAAAACGCCGCGAAATAAAGCCGATAGAGACCACGGGCGAGCTTGCGGACATCGTGAGCGCGGCTGTTCCCGCAAAATTCAAGCGGGACAAAAACCCCTGCAAGAAAACCTTTCAGGCGTTCAGAATTGCGGTAAACTGCGAATTCGACCACTTGAGCAAGGGTCTTGACGAGGCGTTTGAGCTGCTGAATCCGGGCGGCAGGCTTTGCGTGATAACCTTCCACTCGCTGGAGGACAGGATAGTTAAGCAGCGCTTTGCTGCGCTTTGCAAGGGCTGTATATGCCCTCCCGATTTCCCCCAGTGCATATGCGGACAGACCCCGAGGGGCAAGCTTATAAACCGCAAGCCTATTGAGGCTTCGGAGGAGGAGCTTGCTGCAAACAACAGAAGCCGCAGCGCAAAATTAAGGATAATAGAAAAAATAAAGTAAGTCAATCGTGAAGAACGGAAAAGGAGCAATGTCACGTCTATGAGTAAAAATAATCTTGCCTACGACCTTACCAAATATGAGGACGTTGCACCCGAAAAGGCTCCCAAGATACGCGTGCGAAGAAAACGGAACGAGGCTGCCGGGTCTGCGCCCAAGCTTATCGTTGCCATATCTGCGGCAGGACTTCTGCTAGGTGCGGTGGTTTACGGAAAGGTTGAAAACGCCGCCGTTCATGCGGAAATTGCCGACCAGACAAAGTATGTGAATATGCTGAACAGCGAAAACGTGCGCATGAAATCGGAGATAGAGGAGAAAACGGCGTTAAAATCCGTTGAGCTTTATGCCGAGCAGATACTCGGTATGCAGAAGCTGGACAAGTCCCAGATAGAGTATGTCAGTCTTTCAAACGGAAGCGTTGTGGATATACCCGAGGACGAGGACAACATCTTTATCAAGATCAAAAGCGCGTTCACGGATTTTATGGAATATATCAGAGGATGACGCAATAGTATAGTAACATTAGGGTTGCACTTAAGGAGAACATATCTCCCTCTGCAGCCCGAATTTTGCTTAAAATAATATCGCATTGCCGCACAAAACCGAAAGGAGAAAAGCCTTGTCTTACCAGCCGACCAACAAAATGAGATTTAAGCTGAACGTTGTGGTTCTGCTTGTTTTTCTGGCATTTACCTGCTGGATACTTGTCAATCTTTTTAAGACGTCCATTACGGACAACGCTAAATATCAGGCGCTTGCCAACGAAAAGCAGTTCGGCAGCTCCGTTGTCAAGGCATACCGCGGCAGTATCTACGACGCAAACGGAAAGATACTTGCGCAGTCGGCTACGGTGTATTCAATCTGCGTAAACCCGTACCGCATTTACGAGCAGCAGCAAAAGGAGAAAAAGTCCGACGAGCCCGAGCTTACCGACGGAAAGCTGAAATCCCAGCTTATGGTGGAAAAGGCGGCAAAGATACTTAGCGAGGAGCTGGGCGGAAACGTTACTTATGATTTTGCCGTAAAGAAGCTTACGGAAAATGCCGAAAACAGCAGCTGGGCGTGCGTGGCAAAGTCCATCGAAAAGCCTGTTGCGGACAAGATAATTGCCCGTGCCGATGAGGAAAAGCTGGGCGACCTTATTTTCACCGACCTTGACACAAAGCGGTACTACCCCCAGGCGGAGCTTGCGGCGGCGGTCATCGGCTTTACGAATTATGACGGCGACGGCGTTTACGGCGTTGAGTCCTACTACAACGATTACCTCAAGGGCGTTGACGGAAAGGTCATCTCCGCAGTCGACGCGTGGGGCAACGAAATGCCCTACAAAAACGATAAGATATACGACGCTCAGGACGGCAACTCCCTTTATCTGACGCTGGATATGAACCTGCAGTACATGGTTGAAAAGTACCTTGAACAGCAGGTGGAGGCTCACGATGTTGCAAACCGTGCCTGCGCGATAATGATGAACGTGAACACGGGCGCGGTGCTTGCAATGGCGAGTACCCCCGGCTTTAACCTTAACGACAAAAACTCCATTTACAACCCAAACGACCTTGCAAAGCTTGCGGCTATCACCGATGAGGAGGAGTACAACAAGGCGTATGCGACATACCGTGAGCAGCAGTGGAAGAACAAGGCTATCACTGAGCTTTACTTCCCCGGCTCGGTTTTCAAGGTTATCACGGGCTCGGCGGCGCTGGAGGAAAAGGTGATTTCTCTTAACTCCACATTTAACTGCGGTCAGAGCATTGTTGTGGCGGACACCACGATGCACTGCTGGTCAAACTATTCCCACGGCACCCAGGATTTCACCACGGCAATGACAAACTCCTGCAACCCTGCATTCATTCAGATAGGACAGCTTCTGGGCAAGGACAATTTCTACAATTATTTCAAGGCTTACGGCTTTACCGAGCCGACGGGCATAGACCTGCCCGGCGAGTCAAACAGCCTTTATGTAAACACCAGCGAAAAGGGTCCCGTTGAGCTTGCTTCATGCTCCTTCGGTCAGACCAACAAGGTAACGCCCTTGCAGATGATAACGGCTTACGCCGCAGTTGTAAACGGCGGATATCTTGTTACCCCGTATGTTGTAAGCAAGATAGTTGACCCTAACGGCAACGTTGTAAAAACCACCGAGCCGTCCATAAAAAGACAGGTCATTTCGGAGGAGACCTCGGCGCAGATGAGACAGGTCCTTGAAAGCGTTGTTAACACAAAGGGCGGCTCAAACGCTTACATCAAGGGCTATGCTATCGGCGGAAAGTCGGGTACGTCTCAGAAGATAGACAAGAGCAACGAAACGGGAAATGATAATCTCTATGTTTCCTCATACTGTGCATTTGCGCCTGCCGACGACCCCGAGATAATCATGCTTGTTATGGTCGACGAGCCTACTGCGCGAGACCAGAACGGCTCGCTGATGTACTACGGAAGCGTTGTTGCCGTTCCTGCGGTGGCGAACGTGCTGAAAGAGGCGCTGCCTTATCTTGGCTATTACCCCGAATACACCGAGGAAGAGCTGGAGGCGCTGGGCGTGACGCTCCCGTCTGTTGAGAGCGAGACTGTGGATATTGCAAGGGATACCCTTGAGGCGCTGAGCCTGCAGGTTACTGTTATCGGTGACGGAAACAAGGTCGTTGCGCAAGTGCCCAAACGGGGAAGCTCAATTCCGAGAAACGGAAAGGTAATTCTTTATACCGAGGAAAATTACGATACGGAGTATACAACCGTGCCAAACGTTATCGGCTACGGACTTTCCGACGTAAACTCTATCCTCACAAGCAATAACCTTAACTTTAAGGTGGGCGACGGTGCTGCAAACCACGCAGGTGCTATCGCGTACAGCCAGAATTACGCAGAGGGCGACGTTGTTCCGGCAGGAACGATAATTGAGGTAACATTTATCATAAAGGACGAAGGATAATACTAATACCCGGGAGAGGATGATAATATGAGACTAGACGAACTTCTTGACGAAGCGGCAAAGGTCATGCCGATAAAGGAAAATGTGCTTGACAAACACGCGGCGGTCACGGATATTACCGATAATACCGAAAATATCACGGAGGGCTGTATTTTCGTATGCGTAAAGGGTGCGAAATTTGACGGTCACGACTTTGCTGTTGACGCATTTGAAAAGGGTGCGCTTTGCATTGTAACGGAGCGCGACCTGGGTCTGGACAATCAGATAATAGTCAGAAATTCGCGTACCTTCTACGGACATCTTTGCGCAATATGGTTCAATCACCCCGAACGGCGCATGAAGCTTATCGGCGTTACGGGTACAAACGGCAAGACCACTCTTGCCACCATGATAAGCCATGTGCTTGCGGAAAACGGACACCGTGTTGGATTTATCGGCACAACGGGCGCGCTCATTAACGGCAAGCCTATCGAGACGGACGGCTCTACCCCTACGACTCCCCGCGTTTACGAGCTTTACAAGATATTCTACGACATGGCGAAAAACGGCTGCGACTGCGTTGTTATGGAGGTCTCCTCCTTTGCTCTCGACCAAAACCGCATCGGTCCTGCCATGTTCCGCATAGGAATTTTCACAAATCTCACTCAGGACCATCTCGACTACCACGGCGATATGGAAAGCTACTACGAGGCGAAGAAAAAGCTTTTTACCGAGCATTGCGAAACGGCGATAATCAACATCGACGACCGCTACGGTATGCGCCTTTACGAGGAGCTTGAAAGCACGGGAATTGAAAGGGTATCCTGCACAATAAGCGGTCAGCCCGCAACGGTTTCCGCAAATCAGATAAGGGTATCAAAAAATGTGACAAAGTTCTGGCTCTCCATTGCAACAAAGAGCTATCCCTTCCATCTGAATATGCTGGGCACATACAACGTCAGCAACGCAATTGAGGCAATTGCGGCGTGCTTGAAGCTCAATATCAGCATGAATAACGTTACCTCTGCCGTGGCAAGCTTCCGCGGCGTTAGAGGACGCTGCGAGTTTATACCAACGGGCAGGGATTTCTCGATAATCTGCGACTATGCCCACTCTCCCGACGCGCTGGAAAATATGCTCCCCAACATCAAGGAGGGCTGCTCGGGACGGCTTATCTGCCTTTTCGGCTGCGGCGGAGACCGTGACAAGACAAAGCGTCCCCTTATGGCTAAGGCGGCGGAGAAGTATTCCGACCTGCTTATCATCACCTCGGATAATCCCCGAAATGAAGACCCCGACGCTATCATCGACGACATTGTGGGCGGTCTTACCCTTATGAAGCCGTATATCAGGATAACCGACAGACGTGCGGCTATACACCGTGCGATAACCATTGCAGAAAAGGGCGATATAATCGTTCTTGCAGGAAAGGGTCACGAGGATTACCAGATATTAAAGGACAACGTTCATATACACTTTGACGAGCGCGAGATCGTAAAGGAGATAATGAGCGGCTACACAAGAAAGAGATACGACCCCAATATGTACGAGGTCATGACCATAAACGAAATTATGGATGTTACGGGGGGGAAACCCTACTCCATAAAGAATTTTGAGCGGAAAATCACGATGTCGGGGCTTTTCTCCGATACGAGAAATATCGTTCAGGGCGGCGTATTCGTGGCGCTTAAAGGCTCACGCTTCGACGGTCACAACTTTGCAAAGCAGGCGGTGGATAACGGTGCGATACTTGCAATAACGGAGCGCACGGTGGTGGACGTCCCCAGCATTGTTGTGAAAAGCACGCGCAAGGCTCTGCTTGACTTGGGCAGACATTTCAGAAGCAAGTTCAATATCCCCGTTGTGGGAATTACGGGAAGCGTGGGCAAGACCACGACCAAGGACATGGTGGCTCTTGCGCTTTCCTGCCAGCACAGCGTATTCAAGACCGAGGGCAACCACAACAACGAGATAGGTCTGCCCTTCACGATATTCAAGCTCAACCACAGCTGCTCGGCGGCGGTGTTTGAGATGGGTATGTCCGACTTCGGAGAGATAGAGCGTCTTTCCAGAACGGCGCGCCCCAACGTATGTATCATAACCAACATCGGCTATTCCCACATAGAAAATCTCGGCTCCCAGGAGGGTATCCTTGAGGCAAAGCTTGAGATACTCAAGGGCGCGGACAGAAAGGCTCCTCTTATCGTAAATGGCGACGACCCTTTCCTTGCGCCGCTCAAAGAGGATTACGAGGGATACTGTCAGGTCATCACCTACGGTATCGAAAACGAAAGCGCCGATTACCGCGCGGTGGATATATGCGTGAAAAACGACAGAATGTATTTCAACATAATGACCGGCGGAGAGATAATCTGCGATGTGTCGCTTTTCTGCATAGGCAGGCACAATATCTATAACGCTCTTGCGGCAGTCTGCGCGGCTGTTGTGGTGGGCTGCGACCCTGTTGCGGCGGCGGAAATGCTCAGCGCGTTCCAGCCCGATTCCCTCCGCCAGCACGTCCAGAAGCGGGGCGAGCAGACAATTATTGTGGATTGCTACAATGCTTCGCCCACGTCAATGAAAGCGTCTATCGACGTGCTTTGCGAGATGAAGCCCCAGGAGGGCGGCAGGCGCGTTGCGGTGCTTGGAGATATGCTGGAGCTTGGCGAGGATTCCGACAACCTGCATGAGCAGATAGGCGAGTATATCGTGAAAAAGGGCGTTGACCTGCTTGTATGCTACGGCAAAAACGCGAAGTTCATCGCAAAGCGCGCCGACGAGCTTGGTATGCACGCAGGCTGCTCCGAGGACAAGAAAATGGTCCTCAACTTCCTGAAATATAAGCTCAAGCCCAATGATATCGTGCTTTTCAAGGCAAGCCGCGGTATCCACATGGAGGAGCTTATCGAGGACTTTTACAAAGACTGCTGATTGCTTGGAGGATAGTTTATGCCATTTTGGATAAATTTAATCGTTGCGCTGGTGTCATTCGGCGTGTCGGCTGTAACGGGAATATTTCTCATTCCGCTGCTTAAAAAGCTGCATTTCGGTCAGACTATTTATGAAAAGGGACCTGCGTGGCACAAAAGCAAGCAGGGCACTCCGATGATGGGCGGATTTATGTTTATTATCGGCACGGCGATTGCTGTTGCCGTGGGATATGCGATATTCCGTTTCCGCTCTGCAGACGCAGCCGCTTTGCCCGACAACACGAATTTTTACAGGCTTATTGCAGGCTTCGGCTTTGCGCTTCTCAATGCAGGTATAGGCTTTACAGACGACTACATCAAGGCGGTGAAGAAGCAAAATCTCGGTCTTAGGGCAAAGCAGAAAATGATAATGCAGCTTGTTTTGAGCTGCGCGTTTCTGTACGTCCTTTACCTGCTGGGAGACCATTCCACAGCGATACGCTTTCCCTTTTTCGGGGACGTTGACTTCGGCATATTCTACTATCCCATAATGGTTCTGTATCTGATATTCCTCACCAACGCGGTCAACCTTACCGACGGTGTAGACGGACTTTGCGGCTCGGTAACGGTCATAGCGGCGCTTTCCTTTGTAATGCTCTGCGCGGCTATGGGAATGTGGGAGTACTCCATTTTCTCCATGGCTCTTGCAGGAGGCTGTCTCGGCTTTTTGGTGTGGAATTTGCACCCTGCCAAGGTTTTCATGGGCGACACAGGCTCAATGTTTCTCGGCGGAGCGGTGTGCGCCATTGGCTTTGCAACACACAGACACCTTCTTCTTGCGCTGATAGCGGTAGTGTATATTGCCGAGGCGCTTTCGGTGGTAATTCAGGTGACCTACTTCAAGCTTACAAAGGGCAAGCGTCTTTTCAAGATGTCGCCCATTCATCACCACTTTGAAATGTGCGGATTTTCCGAATACAAGATAGTTATTACATTTTCTGCCGCCGCGCTTATTGCAGGCGTTGGGGCAAATCTGATATACAACCTCTGTTAAGCTTTCCCAAACTATACCCGAAAGGAGATAAGCTATGCAAAATACCGCAGGCGCTGCTTCGGACAGCGGACGTCAAAGCCGAAAAGCCAAAAACGCTTCGCGCAAAAAGATAACCTCAAGCGGCACTTCAAAGGGCTACACCGAAAAATTTGCAACGGGACCCATGGATTTTCCGTTCTTTCTTATAGTAATGATTCTCCTTGTTATGGGTATAATCATGATGTTTTCCGCAGGCTATGCGTGGGCTATCGCCGAGGGCGGCAAGGGTACGGACTATGTTCAGAACCAGCTTAAAATGGCGGCGATAGGACTTGCGGGAATGTTCTTTGCGTCGTTTTTCGACTACCACTGGCTGAGAAAGCCTATCATCGCATACGGCTTTTACGGCTTCTGCGTTGTGCTTCTGTTATTGTGCAGAGTGGGACCTTTTACCGACCCCCACAACAATTCCTACCGCTGGGTAAAGTTCCCCGGACTGCCGGCATTCCAGCCGTCGGAAATGATGAAGCTTGCGATAATAATACTGTTTTCCTACCTTATCTCGGTCAACTACTCCAAGATGAAAAAGTTCAAATACGGCATTATCCCGTTTCTGATATTTTTGGGAGTAGTGGTCGGACTTATGATGCTCCAGCCTCACCTTTCGGGTACTATCATCATCTGCGCTATCGGCATAATCATGATGTTTGTCGGCGGCTCAAAGGTGCAGCACCTTCTTGCGCTTGCGGCTGTGGGTATTACCGCGCTTGCGATAATCCTGTTCATACTCATTGAGGTAAAGGGCTTTTCCTACTTTGAAAAGCGTATCATCTCATGGCTTTATCCCTTTGAATCGGACAACAAGGAAGCAACGTGGCAGACCCGAAACAGCCTTATCGCTATCGGCTCGGGCGGACTTTTCGGGCTTGGTCTGGGAAATTCCAGACAGAAGTTCCTCTATCTTCCCGAGGCAAAGAACGACTTCGTTTTCGCGGTTGTATGCGAGGAGCTTGGCTTCGTGGGAGCTCTGCTTGTAATTATTCTGTTTCTGCTTTTTATCATTCGCGGCTTTTACATTGCTTCAAAAGCTCCCGATAAATTCGGCATGATGCTTGCGCTGGGTCTGACGGTGCAGATAGGCTTGCAGGCACTTCTGAATATCGCTGTTGTAACAAACACTATCCCAAACACGGGCGTATCCCTGCCGTTTTTCAGCTACGGCGGAACGGCTCTGATAATGCAGCTTGCCCAGATGGGAATAGTGCTGAACGTATCGCGGCAGTCGATAATTGAAAATTAGAGTGTGGGAAAGGACTGGTAACAATGCTTAGGGTGCTGCTTGCAGGCGGCGGAACGGGCGGACATATTAACCCTGCCCTTGCGATAGCTTCAATAATAAAGGAACATAACCCCGACGCGGAGTTTCTCTTCGCAGGAACTCCAAACGGTATGGAGGCAAAGCTTATCCCACAAGCAGGGTATAACTTTGCGCCAATAAAGGTCAGCGGCTTTCAGCGGAAGCCTACGCCGAAAAATCTCGTCCGCAACGCAAAGGCGGCAGCATATCTTGCCGCTTCGGGATACCGCTCACACAAAATAATTTCTGATTTCAAGCCCGACATCGTTATCGGCACGGGTGGCTACGTAAGTTATCCCATTCTTGCAAAGGCTGTTCAAATGGGCATACCCACCGTTATCCACGAGCAGAACGCTTTCCCCGGAATAACCAACCGTCTCCTTGCAAAAAAGGTGGACGAGGTCATGCTCACCGTTGAGGAAGCGGCGCAGCACCTTGACGCTTGCGCAAAATACACCGTGACGGGTCTGCCCGTTCGCGCTGGCTTTTCGGCAGGAGCGATAAACCGTTCGGAAGCGAAAAAGCAGCTTGGTCTTGACGAAAGCCTTTGCATATTCAGCTTTGGCGGAAGTCTCGGCGCAGGTGCGATAAACAACGGCGCACTTGCTCTTATAAAGTGGGAAAAGGACGGAAACCTGCCAATAAACCACATTCACGGCTACGGAAAAATGGGTAAGGACACCTTCCTCCAAAGGCTTGCGGAATCGGGTATCGACTCCGAAAAGGACGACAGGCTCATCGTTAAGGAGTATATCCACAACATGGACGTGTGCCTTGCGGCTGCCGACTTGATAATATGCAGGAGTGGCGCGTCCACTATTTCCGAGCTTCAGGCAATGGGACGGGCGTCGGTGCTTATCCCGTCGCCAAATGTTACAGCAAATCACCAGTACCACAACGCTATGGTGCTGGGCAGGGCAGGTGCGGCGGTCGTCATTGAGGAGAAAAACCTTACAGATGAGCTGCTTATTGAAAAGGTAAAAGAGCTGACCGACGACCCCGAAAAGCTGAACGCTCTTTCAAAGCGTGCGGCGGATACATACGTAAAGGACACAAATGACAGGATATACGCCGTGATAAAGCGGCTTATCGGCAAGGAATAACTGATTTTTGCACCAAAATTCCCTTACAGCATAGTATTTACGCACCAAAAATCCCTTACAGCATAGTATAAAATAAAACGGGGGTTCTCTAAAAACCGGGACTCGAGCAGATTTTCGTACATGACTTACATCAGCTGCAAGGCGTCAAACCGCAGCAATACTGGATGTATTACAAGGTTTGACAACGCAGCAGATGATGTAAGTCATAGAAAATCTGCCGATAAGGAGGTTTTTAGAGGTTCCCCAATGTAAGGGAGCTGCCTTTATGCAGAAATTGATTATAAACGGAGGAAAAAGGCTGGGCGGAGAGATAGCTGTTCAAGGCTCGAAAAACGCGACTCTGCCGATAATGGCGGCGGCTGTTTTGTGCGGCGGCGAGACCGTTCTGCACAACTGCCCGAGAATATCGGACGTATACTCCGCCATGAAAATTCTTACATATCTCGGCTGCAAGGCAGGCTTTGACGGCAGCGGAAACACGGTTGTGATATCCTCCGAGACCATTTCGGCAAACGATATCTCCGACGAGCTTATGCGTGAGATGCGTTCGTCCATATTCTTCCTCGGCGCACTTATCGGCAGGACGGGGCGGTGCAGGATAACCCTTCCGGGGGGCTGCGACTTGGGTCCCAGACCGATAGATATGCACCTTTCCGCCCTTCGCAAAATGGGTGCGGTGATACGCGAGGAGTACGGCGTGCTGGACTGCTTTGCCGACGGCAGGCTTCACGGGGCAAAGATAAATTTGTCCTTCCCGTCGGTTGGCACAACGGAAAATATCATGCTTGCCGCAGTTCTTGCAAAGGGCGTTACCGTGATACAGAACGCGGCGCGTGAGCCCGAGATATCCGACCTTGCGGACTTTCTCAACAAGTGCGGCGCGGATATACACGGCGCAGGCAGCAGCAGGATAACCGTAAACGGCACGGAAAAGCTTCACGGCTGCGAATACACGGTCATGCCCGACAGAATAGCCTGTGCGACATACCTTGCCTGCACGGCGGCGGCAGGGGGCGAGATAATCGCTTCGCGGTGCAGACCCTCGGACATGGAAAGCATACTGGGGGTTTTCGAGCAGATGGGCTGCATAGTCCATACCCACGGCGAGAAAATCTATTTCAGCGCAAACTCTCCCCTTCGCGCGGTAGACCCGATACGGACCATGGTCTACCCCGGGTTTCCCACCGACGCTCAGGCATTCGTGATGGCGGCGTTATGCAAGGCGAAGGGTACCTCGGTGTTCGTGGAGAACATCTTTGAAAACCGCTACAAGCACGTTGACGGGCTAAAGCGCATGAGCGCGGATATTCTCGTTGAGGGAAAGGTGGCGGTGATAGAGGGCGTGCCGCGGCTTTATGGCGCAAAGGCTGCTGCTCCCGATTTGAGGGGCGGCGCAGGACTTGTTGCGGCGGCGCTTTCGGCTGAGGGAACAAGTGAAATTTCAAATATACATTATATCGACCGCGGCTACGAGGACATCGAAAAGGTCCTTGCCTCGGCAGGCGCGGATATAAAGAGGGAATAAAAAAGGAGCGTGAGCATAAAATGCAGAACGCAGCATCCGTACGCGGACAGCGGCGGCAAAAGCGGAATATGTCGCTTTATTACGGAACGGTGGCGCTTATCGTTACGGTAATATTCGCCGTGCTTTCCGTGACGGTCTTTTTTAACATAGAGTCGGCAAATATCATCGGCTCGTCCATTTATTCCGCAGAGGAGATAATCGCGGCAGGCGGAATAAAAGGCGGCGACAACATGATACGCAAAAATCTCGGCAAGGCAGAGAAGAACATCGTTGAGCAGCTTGTTTATATCGAAAAGGCGGAGATAAGCCGCGTGCTTCCGTCATCGGTTGAGATAGTGATTACCCCGTGTACCGAAACGGCGTGCTTTCAGAATGAGGACGGCTTTTTCGTGGTAAGCGCCGAGGGAAAGATACTCAGAAGCGTGGAGGCTCCCGTTGAGGATATTCCCGTTTTTTACGGCGTGAACCCTGCCGAGGGTATGGCTGTGGGCATGACCTTTGCTTCGGAGGATGAACACAAGACCGATGTTATTTACAAGCTTATGGGATATATGGACTCGGATTTCGTTTCGAAGATAACTTCCTTTGACGTGACCGACAGGCTCAACATAAGCTGTGTTTACGAGGACAGGATAGACATACAGCTTGGCGTTGTTTCCGATATCGACTACAAGTTCAGGCTTGCAAAGGAGATACTTTCAACCAAAATTTCCCCCGACGCCGAGGGCAGGCTGAAAATGCTGGAGGACGGCGCACAGTTCCTAAGCAAGGCTGACCTTGAGCAGATCGAGGAAAACCGTAAAATTAGTATGGAAACCTCGCAGCAAGCCGAAACGGAAGCGTCCGAAACGTCGGAAAACACCGCTTCTGAGACAAACGCTTCAACAAAGCTTAATTTTGAATAGGTTTTTTTGTAAATATTTCTAAAAGTAAGGTTTTTTTCAGAAAACCCTTGAAATGTGTGCAAAAGTATGTTAAAATAAATGTTGTGTATCGTAATTAAGTAATTTATATAGAATTTTAATTTAGGAGGACGTTACAATGGGTTTTGCGGTGGATAACGAGGAAATCTTTTCCGATATCAATATAAAAGTCGTGGGTGTCGGCGGCGGCGGCGGAAACGCGCTCAACTGCATGACTAAAGAGGGCATTTTCGACGTTGAATTCGTTGCTGTAAACACCGACGCGGCTGCACTTCGTTCCTCAAAGGCTTCTACCAAGGTCCAGATAGGCGAAAAGCTTACAAGAGGACGCGGCGCGGGCAACAAGCCTGAGATAGGCGAACGCTCCGCTCAGGAAAACCGCGACGAAATTGCTGCGGCTCTTAAAGGCGCTACAATGGTATTTATTGCCGCAGGTATGGGCGGCGGTACGGGCACGGGCGCTGCTCCCGTTGTTGCCGAGATAGCAAAGGAAATGGATATCCTTACCGTTGCAGTGGTAACAAAGCCCTTTAACTTTGAGCAGAAGGCTAAAATGGCACAGGCTGAACGCGGTATCGGCGAGCTTATGAAGCACGTTGACTCCCTCGTTGTTATCCCTAACGAGCGCCTCATTTCCACAAGCGACAAGCCCCTTACAATGAAGGAAAGCTTCTCTCTTGCTGATAATATCCTCAAAACGGGCGTTAAGTCCATTGCCGAGCTTATCACCGTTGAAGGCTTCATCAACCTTGACTTTGCAGACGTTGAGACTACCATGAAGAACGCAGGCTACGCTCACATGGCTATCGGTCACGGTTCGGGCAAGGATAAGGCTGCCGAGGCTGCAAACGCTGTTATTTCCAGCCCGCTCCTTGAGACCTCTATCAGCGGCGCTACACGTTTGCTTGTTGATATCGTTATGTCCGAGGATACGCTTTCTACCGACATCGACACGGCTACAAAGCTTATTACCGAGGCGGCTGACCCCGATGTTGAGTTCATTTTCGGTGCAAGATTTGACGAGAACATGAACGACGAGATAAATATTACCGTTATTGCTTCCGGCTTCAAGGGCATGACTTCGGGCACGGTCATTAAGGCTGACGAGGCGGCTGCACGCGGCGAGGCAGAAGCACCTAAGGCTTCCTCTGCAATTGACGATTATTCCGCGCTTATTGACATTTTCGGCAACAACAACTAATCAAGTATACATAACAGGGGACTGTTGCAGCAGGTTGCAGCGGTCCCCGTTTTTGTACGAAAGGACGTCCCATATGAACAGAAACACACCTATCCGCGAGCTGAAGGGCGTGGGCGAAAAGAGAGCGGCTTTGTACGGAAAAATCGGGATAAACACCGTGGGAGACCTGATATTTCATTTCCCGAGACGGTATACGGACTATTCGGCTCAGGTGTCTGCGGACGCTGCGGAAATCGGTCAGCACGCCGTAATAAAGGCTATGGTCGTGAAAAAAATGCCTGCCGCGCGGATACGCCAAGGCTTGGTGCTGTACAAAATCGTTGCCGAGGACGAGGGCGGAAGTCGCATTACCGTGACATACTACAACAACCGTTTTGCCGCGGACGCGCTTCACGAGGGGCAGGAGTACCTTTTCAGCGGAAAGGTGAGCGGCAATTTTACGCGGAAGGAGATGAACTCTCCGACAGTTATCAGCGCGGAGGAGAAAAATCTGCTTCGCCCCGTTTACCCCCTCACCGAGGGGCTGACGGCGGCTATGGTCACGACCAACGTTTCGGAAGTCCTTGCAAATGCGGAGGAAAGCTTTTTTGCCGACGCTCTGCCCGACGAGATACGCATGGAGTACGCACTTTCCACTTTGGAGTACGCCCTGCGGAGTATTCATTTTCCAAAGGACGAACACGCCGCGGAGCTTGCAAAAAGGCGGCTTGCCTTTGACGAGCTGCTGAGATTGCAGCTTGGCATGATAATGATAAAAAGCCGCACCCGTACCGAAAACGGCTGCAAAATGCTGCCTATGGAAAAGGAAACGGCACGGTTTTACGCCGCGCTGCCATTTGAAATGACAGGGGCGCAAAGGCGTGCCGTGGAGGACATTATAAAGGATATGTGCGGAGACTCGCCCATGAACAGGCTTGTGCAGGGTGACGTGGGCTCGGGCAAGACCGCAGTCGCGGCGGCGGCGGCTTTTTTGGCGGCAAAAAACGGCTTCCAGACCGCGCTTATGGCGCCAACGGAAATACTTGCCGAACAACATTTCCGCACGGTCTCGGATATGCTGGAGCCTTTGGGCGTAAGGGTGTGCCGCGTGACAGGCTCAATGACGAAAAAGCAGCGGACGGATACTGCCGAAAAAATCGGGGACGGAACATACTCTGTTGCGGTGGGCACTCATGCGCTGATATCTGCGGACACGGAATTTCAACGGCTGGGGCTGGTTATTACCGATGAGCAGCACCGCTTCGGCGTAAACCAAAGGGCGGCTCTTGCAGGAAAGGGCAACAACCCTCACCGCCTTGTTATGTCGGCAACGCCCATACCCCGTACGCTTGCGCTGATAATTTACGGCGATCTGGACATATCTGTGCTGAACGAGCTTCCCAAGGGACGGCAGAAGATAGAGACCTTTGCGGTAACGGCAAAGCTGCGTGAGCGGGCTCTCGGCTTTGTGAAAAAGCAGCTTGACGAGGGCAGGCAGGGGTATATCGTCTGCCCGATGATAGAGGAAAACGAAAACGAGCTTGCGGCGGCAAAGGGGTATGCCGAAATGCTGAAAAAGACGGCACTTGCGGATTGCAGAATAGGTCTGCTCCACGGAAAGATGCCTGCCGCGGAAAAGGACAGGGTAATGGCGGCGTTCAAGGCGCATGAGCTGGATCTGCTTGTGGCAACGACGGTGGTGGAGGTAGGGGTGGACGTCCCCAACGCAACGGTTATGGTCATAGAAAACGCCGACCGCTTTGGGCTTTCCCAGCTTCACCAGCTCCGCGGACGGGTTGGCAGGGGACAGTACAAAAGCTACTGCGTGCTTATTGCAGGCACGGTCACGGAGGAATCACGGCAGCGGCTTGAGGTCATGACAAAGGTATCGGACGGCTTTGAGATTTCGGAGTACGACCTGAAAATGCGCGGTGCAGGCGACTTTTTCGGCAACCGTCAGCACGGTCTTCCCGACCTGAAAATCGCGGATATTGCCGCGGACAGGGAACTTCTTGCCTGCTGTCAAAGGGCGGCAAAAACGCTGCTTGAAAAAAGCCCAGATTTGTCGGAGTATCCTGCGCTGAAAGCCGAGGTTGACGCGCTGTTCACGCAAAACGGAAATGCGGCGGAGGCACTTTAATACTAATAACCAATAAAAGTATAGACAAAAAATCTGCGCAAAATCCATATACGCAAGCTTTTGCTTGATTTTTTGTATACTTTTTAATTGGTTCTTATACTTTGTCTATTAGGAGATTAGGAATTAGTATTATTATAACTTGTTACGGAATGAAAAAAATAAAGGAGGTTCAGATTTGAACCTCCAGTTTTTATATTACTTACTCATAATTTCAGATATAGCGTCCAGAATTTCATCGTGACAGCCGCCGCAGCCTGTTGAACAATGAGTGATCTTCTGTATTTCCTCAAATTCCTTTTCAACATCTGAAAATGACTTGCTTTCATGAAGTACCTTTTCAACATCTGAATAAGAAACATTCATGCAATGGCATATAACTCTATCTTCCATAATTTAAAAGCCTCCTATTATATTTTGTAAGTATATTTTTATTATCAGCAGAGATATACCGATTAAATTTATTGTATCACTATATTCAATAAAAGTCAATGGATTTTGGAATTTTTTTATAAATCACAAATTGTTTCAGCAAATTTTGAGAGTTGAAAATGTCCTCGGACATATCGTAAAAAATAACACAGGCGGATACAGTTAAGCTGCTGTATCCGCCCGTGTTGTTTTTCACTTACTTATTTTCCGCAAAGCCCTTTCTCACAAAGGGTATGAACATTCCGCCGAATGCGTTGCCGAGGGTCATTACCATAAGGTATCCCAAGGTGTTCAGCGACCAAACCCGAGCAACGGTGAAGTAGAACATATTGGCAATGCAGTGCTCGTAGCCGCTGAGGATAAACGCCATAACGGGCAGGAAAACCGCAAGCATTTTTCCCACGGGATTTTCGATTTTCTTGAAGCCGTCCGCGGCGATGAACATGAGCATACCGCAGAAAAATGCGAGAATAAAAATGCTGAGCAGGTTGTCCGCAAACTTAACATTGCAGATGTCTGCCGCCTTTTCGCCGATGCCCGAAATTCTCGTGCAGAGGAGCATACCGCCCATTGCCGCCGTACCCACCAGATTTCCCAGCCATATCACGATAAGGTCAATTATGTAAGACGGCTTGTTTTCGACCGCGTATCCCACCTTTCCCGTAAAGAGGTTAAAGCCGAAGGTGAGAATTACGAAAAGTCCCGTGCCAAAAAGGAAGGAGCCAACGTATTTGTTGTCGCAGGAAAGATAAACCGCTCCGCCGATGCCGATCATAAAGCCCGTCATTACCGCGCGGAGGAAAATGTCAATAAAGCGTTTCAAAATGATCACTCTTTTCGTTTAAAATAAATCTGTCTAATTATAACACATATTCTTGTGTATGGCAAGACGCAAAATTTTACCGCAGGAATTTTTCGTCCAACAGCCTTTTCAGTCCGGCAACGGGCAGACCCACCACATTGAAAAAGTCCCCCTCTATGCTCTCGGCAAGAATACAGCCGCCGCTTTGTATGCCGTACGCGCCTGCCTTGTCCATGGGGTCTCCCGTGGCGATGTATGCCGCTATCTCATCATCGCTGAGGGGGTAGAATTTCACCCGTGTTTCCTGAGAAAAGCTCTCGCATTTTGTGCCGCAGACAGCGCATACGCCCGTTATAACGGAGTGGGTCTTGCCCGACAGCTTTTTCAGCATACGTGCCGCGTCCGCCTCGTCACGGGGCTTGCCGAGTATTTCCCCCTCGGAGATGACAACGGTGTCGCTGCCGATAACAAGGCTGTCGGGGTAAAGTTCGGCGATGTGCCTTGCTTTTTTCACGGCAAGATATTCCGCACTTTTTTCGGCAGGGGTATCCCCGGGGAGGGTCTCATCTATGTCCGCAGGGATAACGTCAAATTCGGGTACGGCATATTTCAGAAGCTCCCTTCGTCTTGGCGACGCGGAGGCAAGAATTACTCTCATTTCAAAGTCCTCGTTTCGAAAAAGTATACCAATATTATACCACATATCAACCTTTTTTTCAATACGCTTCAATACAGTTATTCCGTGCCGAAAAAACTTAAACGGTTAAGTGAAATCTTAAACGTTATCGTGAAAAAATAAACGTGTATTTAACAATTTTTTCGCAATAAGTCTCTATATATTCAAAAAAGTAATGATATACTTTGATATAATTTTACGTAACCAAAGGGGGAATAAAAATGTTCCAGATAAAGTGGATCTGGGAAAACCTAAAGGGCTGCCGCGGAAGGTATATCCTTGCGCTCTGTCTGTCTGTTATCACGCAGATGATGTATCTCACAAATCCCGTTTTCGGACAGAAGATCGTCGATACCTTTATTTACAGCGAAAATGCTGCGGAAAACCTTGCAAACAACAGCCGCCTGCTTATCATGCTCTGCGGAGGAATGATTCTGTTCACGCTGGTAAGAACGATACTCCAGTTCAGCTCCAATATGCTCTACGAAAAATGCTCCCAGAGTATGCTGTCGCGTATCAGGAACTACCTCTTTGCAAACGTTCAGAAGCAGGATATGACCTTCTATGACCGCAACAGCACGGGCGACCTTATGACCCGTCTTTCGGGCGACCTTGATATGGTGCGGCACAGCGTTGCGTGGATAATCAAGACCCTGCTTGAAAGCATAGTGCTTTTCACCACGACTACGATATACTTTTTTATCCTTGACCCTCTTATGGCGCTTTGTCTGCTTGCGCTTACGCCGCTGATATTCATTATAACGGGCGTGTTCCGCAAAGAGGTGGGCCCCAAGTATGTGGACCTGCGCGAGAGGCTTTCACAGCTTAACACCCGTGCCCAGGAAAATATCGCAGGCAACAGGGTAGTCCGTGCCTTTGCCCGTGAGGACTACGAAATAAAGAGCTTTCAGGAAAAGAATACGGAGTATGCCAAGGCGAACAAGGACGCGGCAATGACGTGGCTGAAATACTTCCCCTTCATTGAAATTACCGCTCAGGGACTTACCATAGTTCACCTTATCGCAGGCGGTATTTTCGTAATATCGGGCAGGCTTACAATGGGCGAATTTATCGCGTATAGCGGTCTTATCTGGTCTCTTTCCAACCCCATGAGAAACGTGGGCACGCTCATTAACGACCTCCAGCGGTTCATGGCTTCCGCTTCAAAAATTATTGAGGTATACTACTCCCGTCCCTTTATCGTTGACCGTGCCGACGCAAAGGATATGCCCGAACACCTTAAAGGCGATATCGAGTTCAAAAATGTTTCCTTTAAGTATGACTCGGGAAACGTGCTTGAAAATATAAGCTTCAAGATAAACGCAGGCGAGACCGTGGCGATAATGGGCGAAACAGGCTCGGGAAAGACCACCCTTGTCAACCTTATCGCAAGGCTTTACGACCCGTCTTCGGGGGAAGTGCTTGTGGACGGGGTAAACGTGAGGTACATAAAGCTGAAAACCCTCAGAAGCAATATCGGCATGGCTATGCAGGATGTGCTTCTCTGGTCGGATACCATTGACGGAAACATTGCTTTCGGCAAAAGCGATATGCCCGACGAGGACATACGCACCTTTGCAAAGGCTGCCGACGCGGATGACTTTATCACCAAGCTGAATGACGGCTACGACACAATCGTGGGCGAGCGCGGCGTGGGACTTTCGGGCGGTCAGAAGCAGAGAATATCTCTTGCAAGAGCCCTTGCGATACGTCCGTCCATACTTATTCTGGACGACACGACTTCCGCTGTTGACCTTGAAACGGAAAAGCAGATACAGGAAAATCTTGCAAATCTGGATTTTGACTGCACCAAAATTATCATTGCCCAGAGAATATCCTCTGCCAAGGACGCGGACAAGATAATCATTCTCAAGGACGGCAAAATATCCGAAATGGGCACTCACGAGGAGCTGCTGAAAAACAAGGACGGATACTATACAGAAATATACAATCTCCAGCACGGGAGCATTGAGTAAAGGGGTGAGCTGAATGGCAAGAAATAAATTTGACGTTGACGAAAATCTTGAAAGCCCTTTTGACATACGGCACCTTAAACGCGCAATGATATATGTGGGGCGTTACAAATGGCGTATGATACTTTCCCTCGGGCTTAGTGCGGCTGCGGTAATAATCGGGCTTTTTGCTCCCGTTATCACGCAGTACGCCATAGACAACACCATTCCAAGCGGCAATATAAAGCAGCTTATACTTCTTGCGGTGCTGCTGCTTATGACGATAGCGGTGAACATTATTTTTTCCACCATACGCTCGCGCATTATGACCAAGGTGGGTCAGGACATCATTTTTGACATACGCACAGACCTTTTCGAGCATCTCCAGCGGCTTTCCTTTGAGTATTACGACAGCCGTCCCCACGGAAAAATCCTTGTGCGTATCATCAACTATGTAAACAGCGTTTCCGATACCCTTTCAAACGGTATCATCACCTTTGTGCTTGAGCTTTTCAACCTGGTTTTCATTATAGTGTTCATGTTTGCGATGCACTGGAAAATGGCGCTTGTGATACTTGCCGGAGTACCCGTGCTTATGGCGGTGATAATGTTTATAAAGAACAGGCAGCGCAAGGCATGGCAGACGGTAAACAACAAAAGCTCAAACCTTAACGCATATCTTCACGAGGGACTTGTGGGCGTAAAGGTCACCCAGCTTTTTGCCCGTGAGGAGGAAAATGCGGAGATATTCAGCAGGCTTTCCGAGGCGTACCGCACAAGCTGGATGAAGGCAGTTACATACAACAACCTGCTTTGGCCTACCGTTGACACGATATCCGCAGTAATCGCCGCGTCCATTTACTTTGTGGGACTGCTTGTAATAGGACCTGCGTCGGTCTCTCTCGGTACTATCGTTGCAATGTCGGGGTATGCTTCACGCTTCTGGCAGCCGATACTTAACCTTGCAAACCTGTTCAACAACTTTGTTAATGCGGTATCATACCTTGAAAGAATTTTCGAGACCCTTGACGAGCCGATAAAGGTAAACGACAAGGAGAACGCCGAGGAGCTTCCACGTATTGAGGGAAATGTCCGCTTTGAAAATGTGACCTTTGCATACGACGAGAGCAAGACCATATTGGAAAACCTTTCATTCAGCGTAAAAAAGGGCGAGAACGTTGCACTTGTTGGGCCTACGGGCGCAGGCAAGACCACTATTGTTAACCTTATCTCCCGTTTCTACGACGTTAACGGGGGCAGGGTGCTTGTGGATGAACACGATATTTCCGATGTTACGCTTAAATCGCTCCGCTCGCAGATGGGTATAATGCTTCAGGACAGCGTTGTTTTCAGCGGTACTATCGAGGAAAATATCCGCTATGGAAAGCTTGACGCGACCCATGAGGAGATAGTAAGGGCGTGCAAGACGGTGTGCGCCGACGAGTTTATCAGAGAATTCCCCAACGGCTATGACACCGTCATAAACGAGGGCGGTTCAATGCTTTCACAGGGACAGAGACAGCTTATCGCCTTTGCGAGAACCCTTATCAGCGACCCGAAGATACTTGTGCTTGACGAGGCGACCTCCTCCATTGACGCAAAAACGGAAAAGCTTTTGCAGGAGGGACTTCAAAGGCTTCTTGAGGGAAGAACATCGTTCATTATCGCACACCGTCTGTCCACAATAAAGAACTGCGACAAGATAATGTATGTTTCCGACCGGGGCATAAAGGAGTGCGGAACACATGACGAGCTTATGGCGAAAAAGGGCGACTACTACAAGCTTTATACGGCGATGAATTGATGATTTGAGTTCTATCCCACTTAAACAAAGTTATCGTGTCAAAAACGTGCCGATAGGCTGTTTTGAACGGAGCAAATATTGTAGGGGCGGATATTATCCGCCCGTGACATATCGACAAATAACGGGCAGCTGATAGCCGCCCCTACGAATAACTATTCTATATTCACTAAATTTTTTTAAAACCGTTTTTCTCAAAAATCATGGCTAATATCAATTATTACGGGCAAAATAACTTTGAAAAGCTTTGTCGGGAAAGGATAGATATTATGCCGCTTATTGAGATGAAAAACGTGAAAAAGCTGTACGGCTGCGGTGAAAACAGGGTCGCCGCCCTTGACGGCGTGTCCCTCAGCATATGCCGCGGAGAATTTGTTGCGGTGGCAGGTGCGTCGGGGTCGGGAAAATCCACGCTGATGAACCTTATGGGCTGTCTTGATGTTCAGACCGAGGGGGAGTACACCCTCGACGGAACACGGGTAAGCGATATACCCGACAGGCAGCTTTCACGGATACGCAACCGTGAGATAGGCTTTATATTCCAAAGCTTCAACCTCATTCCCTCGCTGACGGCGCTGGAAAACGTTGAGCTTCCGCTGATATACCGCGGCATATCCCCAAATATGCGCCGCGAGCTTGCAGTCCATGCGCTGGAAAAGGTGTCGCTGAAAAACCGTCTTGGACATCACCCGTGGCAGATGTCGGGGGGACAGCAGCAGCGTGTTGCGATTGCGCGGGCGATTGCCGCAGAGCCGCCGATAATCCTTGCGGACGAGCCTACGGGAAATCTTGACAGCAGGTGCGGCGCGGAGGTCATGCGGATACTGTACGACCTTAACGCCCAAGGAAAGACTGTGGTGATAATCACACACGATGACAGTGTTGCAACCCAGGCGGCAAGAACTGTCCGCATTGCCGATGGGCGGGTAATTTCCGACACGGGAAGATAAGCACAGCTGTCACATAAAAAGAAAATGCGTACCGAAAAGGGGTGTCCCTTTTTCGGTACGCATTTTTTGTCCGTTAATCATACAAAAGAATAGTTGCCTGAGCAAGCCCCTTTGTGTGGGTACAGCTTACTGCTATCTTGCTTTTTTTAATGGCAAACAGCTTTTTCGCTTTTCCCGAAAGGCTGATATAATATGCTCCGCTGTAATCCGTAAGCACGGAAATCTCGTTTATCCTTATTGCCGAGGCGCTTACGCCCATTGTTTTAACAAAAGCTGCTTTTGCCGCCATCATTTCCGCTATGGCGTATACGGGGAAGTGCTTTTCCATGAGGAATTTCATTTCTTGGGGCGAATAATACTTTGCAAGAAATCTCGGCTTTGCGGCAAGCTTTCTGAAACGCGGCATTTCTATAATGTAACTGCTTATTGTCATAATGGATCCTCCTATGAATTCCGGTGCGGTATAATTTATCAGCTATTCTTTTTGTTAAGGTCAAGCTTGACCTTTATCTGTCTCGGAAGAAACGGAACTATCGCGTCGATGACCTTTTCCTCGGGGGTGAATATCACCCGGACGTTTCCTGCGGAAGCGTGCCTGAAATCGGCATAGTAAGGCTTGGTATCGCCGCCGAATTCGTTTATTCCTACTGCGCTTACTATTGTAACGCCGCTGCCCGGAGCAGGGGTGTTTTCGGTATACTCGCCGAAAGCCTCAAAGGTTGAGACCTTGGCGGTAATAAGTCTGGAACGCTTTCTTTTGGCAACGATCTTGTCAAAGTCGATCTCGCCGTTTGTAACGATGTATTCATATTCGCAGTCAAGACCCGTCATGAGGTGGTATCCGCCGAAGCATATTCCGCATACAAGCAAAAGACCTGCCATAGGTATGGGCAGCATGAAAAAGAAAATGAAAAGCGATACTGCCGAAAGCACGCCTATGCCTATACCGATAAGGACTCTCAGTGCCCAGTCCTTACCCGACGTTTCTTTTTTTACGATTTGTTCAACAAAAATGTCCATTTTTTCCTCCTGATTAATATTGGTTTTTGTATAAAATATATTATAACACAAAAAAAACAGTTTTGCAATAAAAATTTGCTTGCAATTTGTGACGTTATTGTATATAATAATAAATGTGATATTCATATCCGCTGAAAACGGATATCGGTATGAAATAAATTCCCGAAACATTACGACCGGGCAAAGTAGCAGAGACGGACACGGTTTATACAGAGAGAGGGGCATTTGCTGGAAGCTCCTTTTTACCCCGTCATGACGAATTTCACCCGCGAGTGGTTCTGCTGAGGCGTTTTGCAGGTAGGCGGAAACGTTTTTGCCGCGTTAAGGCATGGAGGATGTCTGTCCTTTGAATGGGTGGTTATAAGCAAGGTTTGCCTTGTCCCGAAAAACGGGACAAGGCTTTTTGTTTGGTATGACATTTTCCGAAAAAGTCACGGGAACAGAAAGGATTGGTTTTTAAATGAAAGAACAGCTTGAAAAAATCAGACAGCTTGCCGAAAAGGAGCTGGCGGAATGCGGCGCTGCCGACGCGCTTGAAAATCTCCGTGTAAAGTACCTCGGCAAAAAGGGTGAGCTTACCGCTATTTTGAAGCAGATGGGCGGACTTTCCGCAGAGGAAAGACCCGTTATCGGTCAGCTTGCAAACGAGGTGCGCAAAAATATCGAGGATAAGCTTGCAGCAAGAACTGCGGCTCTCAAAACCGAAATGGCGGCAAAGAAGCTCAAGGAGGAAACTATCGACGTTACCCTGCCCGGCAAGGTGCAGAACGTGGGTAAGCTTCATCCGCTGACAGTAACCCTCAACGAGGTCAAGGAGGTTTTCCTCGGCATGGGCTTTGAGGTCGTTGAAGGTCCCGAGGTCGAGACAGACCACTACTGCTTTGAGGCGTTGAATATGCCCAAGCACCACCCTGCAAGAGATACTCAGGATACGTTCTACATCAGCGAAAACGTTCTGCTGAGAACACAGACTTCCTCGGTACAGATACGTACAATGGAGAACAAGAAGCCTCCTATCAGAATTATCTCTCCGGGACGTGTTTACCGTTCCGACGCCGTTGACGCGACACACTCTCCTCTTTTCCACCAGATTGAGGGTCTCGTTATCGACAAGGGTATCACCTTTGCCGACCTTTGCGGCACGCTGGAGCTGCTTATGCAGAGACTTTACGGCGAGGACTGCAAAATCCGTCTCCGTCCCCACCACTTCCCCTACACCGAGCCGTCTGCCGAGGTTGATATAATGTGCTTCAACTGTCACGGCGAGGGCTGCCCCATGTGTAAGAACGAGGGCTATATCGAACTTCTGGGCGCAGGTATGGTACACCCCAAGGTGCTTGAGGGCTGCGGCATTGACCCCGAGGTTTACAGCGGCTTTGCTTTCGGTATCGGTCTTGAGCGTATCACAATGGGACGCTACGAGATAAACGATATGCGTCTGCTTTATGAGAACGATATGAGATTTTTGGGACAATTCTGATTAAGATAAATAGAAAGTGTTGGTGAAATAAAATGGATTTATCAATGAGATGGCTGTCGGATTATATTGACGTATCCGACCTTTCAATAAAAGAATTCTGCTCGGGACTTACCATAAGCGGCTCAAAGGTTGAGCGCTGGGAGACCGAGGGCGAGGAGATAAGCAAGGTCGTTGTGGGCAAGCTTCTTTCCGTTGTTCCCCACGAAAACTCCGACCACCTTGTAGTGTGTCAGGTTGACGTTGGCAAGGCAGGAAACGGCGAGCCTATACAGATAGTTACGGGCGCTTCAAACGTCAAGGCAGGAGATATCGTTCCCGTTGCAATGGACGGCTCAACTCTCCCCGGCGGCGTAAAGATAAAGAAGGGCAAGCTCCGCGGCGTTGAGTCTAACGGTATGCTCTGCTCTCTGGGCGAGCTTGGACTTACCACACACGATTTCCCTTATGCAATTGCAGACGGAATTTTCATTATGCAGCAGGAAGAGGGCTGCCCCCAGCTTGAACTGGGTATGGATATCCGCGAGGCTATCGGTCTGAACGATACATCCGTTGAGTTTGAGATTACCTCAAACCGTCCCGACTGCCTTTCCGTTATCGGTCTTGCAAGAGAGACCCACGCTACCTTTGACAGACCCTACACCGTGAAAACTCCCGAATACAAGGGCGTGGAGGGCGACATCAACTCCATGCTGAAAGTCGAAATTCACAACAAGGAGCTTTGCCCCAGATACATCGCAGGCGTTGTAAAGAACGTTAAAATTGGTCCGTCTCCCCGCTGGATGAGAGAACGTCTCCGTGCAAGCGGTGTGCGCCCAATCAACAACTTTGTCGACATCACAAACTATGTAATGCTTGAATACGGTCACCCCATGCACGCTTTCGATATCCGCTATATCAAGGGCAACGAGATTAATATCCGCAACGCAAAGCAGGGCGAAACAATCACAACTCTTGACGGAGTTGAGAGAACTCTTACCGAAAAAATGCTTGTTATCGCAGACGCTGAAAAGCCTGTTGCGGTTGCAGGCGTAATGGGCGGCGAGTACAGCGGAATCATGGACGACACCGTTGATGTTGTTTTCGAGGCGGCTTGCTTTGACGGTGCTTCTGTACGCACAACAGCAAAGGCTCTCGGCATGAGAACGGACGCTTCCGCACGCTTTGAAAAGGGCATTGACGCACAGAACGCTTACCCTGCGCTTATGCGTGCGTTTGAGCTGGTTGAAATGCTGGGCTGCGGCGAGGTTGTAAATACAATTATCGACGCTGATTACACCGACAAGACTCCCAAGGGCGTTGAGTTCAACCCCACATGGATAAATAATTTCCTCGGCACGGATATTTCCGAGGACGTTATGCGTTCCTGCCTTGAAAAGCTTGATTTCAAAATCGAGAACGGTATGGCTTATGCACCCTCTGTCCGTATCGACATCGAGTGCAAGGCTGACATTGCGGAGGAAGTTGCAAGAATTTACGGCTACAACAACATTCCTAAGACGATTATCCGTGGTGTTGCTGCTGCCGAGCTTACCGAAAAGCAGAAGTTTGAGCGCAGAATTATGAACGCTATGACTGCTTTGGGCGCGTACGAGATAACCACATACTCGTTTATCAGCCCCAAGTACTTCGATAAAATTCGTCTCCCCGAGGACAGCAAGCTTAGAAACACTGTGGTTATCACCAATCCTCTGGGCGAGGATACCTCCGTTATGAGAACAACTCTGCTCCCGTCCATGTGCGAGGTGCTTGCAAGAAACTACAACAACAGAAACGCTTCCGCCTGCCTGTTTGAGATAGGCAGCGAATATCTCCCCTGCGGCAAAGAGCTTCCCGAAGAGCCTGTACGTCTCAGTGTTGGTATGTACGGCGGAAACTGCGATTTCTACGACATCAAGGGCATTGTTGACGCTATGCTGAAAAATGTGGGTGTTGAGGATTTTGAGTACACCGCCTGCACCGATACCGCCGTATTTGCCGAGGCAAGCTCATTCCACCCGGGCAGATGCGCCGTTATCACCAAGGACGGCAAGGCTGTCGGTATTGTGGGCGAGCTTCACCCCGAGGTTCTGGAAAACTACGGCATCGGCGTAAAGGCTTATGCCGCAAAGCTGAACGTTACCGAGCTTCTTGATATGGCAACTGCGGTAAAGACCTACAAGCCCCTGCCTAAGTTCCCTGCAACGACCCGTGACCTTGCAATCGTGTGTGACGAGTCCCTTCCCGTTGCCGAGCTTGAAAAGGCAATCAAAAAGGCGGTTGGAAATATCCTTGAGACAGTTACCCTGTTCGACGTATATCAGGGCAAGCAGATAGCGGCAGGAAAGAAGTCTGTTGCATATGCTATCTCCATGCGTTCCCATGAGGGCACACTCACCGATGAGCAGGCTGACGCGGCAGTAAAGCGCGTGCTGAAAGAGCTTGCTGCACTTGGCACAGAGCTTAGAGCGTAAAAAAATAAGGTCTCCGTCGGTCAGTCTTGGCGGAGACCTTGCTGTTTTGAAAAGCGGTGATTTTATGTGGATTTTATACGCGGTACTTAGCGCAGTTTTCGCGGCGCTGACTTCAATTCTTGCCAAAATCGGACTTGAAAAGATAGACTCCACTCTTGCCACGGCGATACGCACCATCGTTGTGCTGGTAATGTCATGGGGGATAGTTTTCTTCACGGGGAAGCACAGCGGCATATCTGAGATTGCACCGAAAAGCTGGATATTCCTTATCCTTTCGGGAATTGCAACGGGGCTTAGCTGGATATTCTATTACAAGGCTCTGCAAACGGGTGAGGCGTCAAAGGTCATTCCCATTGACAAGCTAAGCGTGGTGATAAGCGTTGTGCTGGCGTTTTTGGTGCTTCACGAAACGCCCGACGCGAAAAAGATAATCGGCTGTCTGCTTATTGCGGCAGGAACGTTTATAATGATACTGTAATAAATGAATAAAAGCAGGAACGGTTTTCCGCTCCTGCTTTTTTCACATTTTGTCGGGCAATACAACCGGCAGAGTGACCGTAAATGTCGTCCCCACGCCTTTTCCGCCCGATACGGAAATATCGCCGCCGTGAAGCTCGGCAATGCGCTTTGCAATGGAAAGCCCAAGCCCCGTGCCCTGTGAGCCGCGAGATTTGTCCGCCTTGTAAAATCTGCGAAACACGTTTGCAGCTTCCTCCTCCGACAAGCCCTTGCCGTTGTCGCTGACGGAAACCGTGACTGCATCCTCCGCCTTTTCAAGCGCGACGCGTATCTTTCCGCCCCGTTCGGTATACCGAACAGCGTTTGAAACAAGGTTCACCCATACCTGATAAAGCAGCGATTCATCGCCGTAAAACACGGTTTCGTCAAGCTCCACATCAAGGTCAAGAGCCTTGCTTTCCCATGAGTTTTGCAGCAGGATAATTACCGAGCGAAGCTGCTCGTCAAGGGAAAAGCTTTGCCGCGAAGTAAGGCTGCCTTTGTTTTCAAGCTCCGAAAGCTTCAGCAGGTCAGAGGAAAGCCTTGAAAGCCGCTCGCTTTCGCTGATGATTATGTCGGCATACTCCGCGCGCTTTTCGGGGGAAAGGTCGTCGCGCTTCATCAGCTTTGCATAGCCCTTCAAAGAGGTGATGGGCGTGCCGAATTCGTGGGATACGTTGCTGACGAACTCCTTGTGGAGATATTCGTTTTGGGAAAGTCCCCGTACCATGCTGTTGAAATTTTCCGCAAGCTCACGTATCTCGCCGCTGCCCGAGGGCGTGAGCCGTACCGATAAATCGCCCTTTGCGACCTGCTGGGAAGCCCGTGAAATTTGCTTTATCGGCTTTGCAACGGTAACGGAAGCAAGGATTATCAGCACCATTCCAAGCGCCATCGGCACCGCAACATAGAATATCTGCATATTCATAAACTCGCCCATAGGACCGTTTTCCCTGTCCTGCCTTATCAGCACGTACTTTCCGTCCGTTTCAAACAGGGCAAACATCTCCTGCCTGTCCTTTTCGGGAGGGGCAAGCACCGTTTTGCCGCTTGCCAGCATACGCATTTCCTCTTCGGTAAGCGTTATTCCGCAGTCGGAAAGAGTCTCATAAATTTCGATATGCGCGTCCTTTGCAATAAAAAGCTCCGCAGCCTCATTAACGGACATCTCATGGTTATCCGTCAGCCGCTTAATGTTTTCCGCACGCTCGGCAATGGAAAGTCTGGCATTTTTCTCAATTTTCGGCGCTTTTGCAACATTTGCTCCAAAGGCAGGGATAAGCAGCGAAAGCATGAATGTACAGATAAAAACCGCAGGAAAGCGGAAGTATATCGACCCGAAAAAGCGTTTAAGCCTGTCTTTCATCGGAAGCGCTCCTTTCGGGGGTTTTCTGCACCGCCTTGTACCCCAGACCCTTTACGGTCACTATCTCAAAATCGGGGTTATCCTCAAACTTTTCGCGCAGCCTGCGTATGTGAACATCAACCGTCCGCTCGGAGCTGTCGTTGTCGTAGCCCCATATTTCGTCCATAAGCTGGGTGCGGGTGAATATAGTGCTGCGGCTTGAAAGCAGCTTGAACAGTATGCGGAACTCCTTGTTGGGAAGCTCGGTGCGTTTGCCGTGCCCCTCAACGGAAAAATCGTTGTAGTCAAGAACCGTGCCGCCTATTGTTATTTTCTTGTCGCTGACAGCCTTTGCGCGCCGCAGAAGAGCCGCCGCACGCAGCAGCATTTCCTCCATGTCGATGGGCTTGACCATGTAGTCGTCCGCACCACAGCCGAAGCCTGCCTTTTTGTCGTCCATGCCGCCCCTTGCGGTTATCATAAGGATAGGCATTTCGTATCCCGAGCCGCGCAGCGTTTCCGAAAGCTCAAAGCCGTCCATTTCGGGCATCATTATGTCGGTAATGAGCAGGTCGATATGGCTTTCATCAATGATGTCAAGGGCGCGTGCACCGTTTTCACACTCAAAAACGGTGTAGCCGTCCTGTGAAAGATACTCGCACATAAGCCGCCTGATATTTCTGTCGTCCTCGCAGACCAGAACGCTGAACATTTTTACCGCCCCCTTGATAAAAGTATATCACTGCCCCTGCATTTTTTCAACCGTCAGAATCTTCTTTTCACAAGTGCCGCGCCGATATTTGCAATAACAAGCAAAGCTGCCGACCCTGCCGTATAAAGAAGCTTCCTTTTATCCTCGGAGCTGTTTGGGGCATCGGTTTTTGCGTTGTTCTCCTGCGGCATATTTCCGTCTGTCGGCATACTCGGCATACCGCCGTTTTGCGGCATATCACCGCCCGTTGGCATACTCGGCATACCGTCATTCTGCGGCATATTTCCGCCTGTAGGCATATCGGTCATACCGCCCATTTGTGGGAAATTCGTGCCGCCCTTGTCACCCATTCCGCCCGAGCCCAAATCCCTTAGGTCTACCGCGGAAGCGTCGATAAGCTTGCCCTGCTCTGCTTTTTGCCCGTCGGTTGTACTCGGAACGGTGCCGTCAAGCTGACCGCTGATGCTTTCCGCTCTGAGATTGCCAAGAAGCTTGAACGCCTCGATTGCTTTCTGATACTCGTCATAGGTGTAGAACGCGGAAACATCGTTTTTCACGTACTCCCCGATAAGGGAGTCAAGTTCGTTGATTTTTTGCGCAAATGCACCGTCTGCAAAGTAGCCGTCCACCAGCTCGCGCAGATAGGTATGGTACATATCAAGATATTCTTCATTTTCAAAAAACTTGGAAATAAGCGGTTTTTCCGACATTTCAACGCCGCTTACGGGAGTATCCACGGGGAAATTCACCACGTCGGAGGAACTGCCGCTCTGAAAGCCGCCCCACGCGTAGTTGTAATCCCACGGCAAAATCTGAAGCACGCCGTCATACTCGTAAATGTAGTAATTCTGCGCCATGCCCGAGGAATAGCTGTCCAGATTGACCACCGCCGTATGCACCGCAAGATAGCGGAGTATCTCGTCGACGTCAAAATATTTCTCGATATTTTCGCCGCTGTCAAGGGCTTTCAGCGCCGCAATTACCTTTTGGTAGTCCTTCTCGGTGCTGCCGTTTTCGGAGTTTTCAAAAATTGCGGAGTAATCCGACGGGTCGTCGCTTGTGTATTGCAGGCTGCCGCCGCTTTGGGAAGCACCCATACCGCCGCCGCCCATGCCACCGCCGCCGTCCATGCCGCGGAAGCTTTTTCTGTCCGTGTTTTCGGAAAAATCGGGCTTTTCGGAGTTATCGCCCCGTGAAGGCTTTTCGCCCCGTTCGGCATTTTTCATATCCGCGCCGCCCATTTCCAAAGACGATTTCACGTTGTAAAGCTCTCCGCTGTCGTCCCCGGAGACCCTCTGCTTGTAGCTGTCGTCATAAGCTTCCAAAGCAAAGTAAAAGCCCCAGTCCTCGCCGTTGACCGTAACGCTTGAGTACCCGAAATAGGGCGTTTCGATGCCTGCCGACTTCATCATGTCAAAGGTGATGTACTCCTTCATGTATGTGGCGTCGCCAACCATGTTGTTCAGCACAAGCATATCAAGACCATAAAAGGTCTGTCCCTCCACATATTTGTCAAACTTTATCTTGAAGCTGTACCTGTCGCTGTCCGAGGAAGCGACCTGCTGAAGACTGTTGTTGCCCTTGGGACGTATGCCCACGCTTGAAACCGCCTTGCCGTTTATCACAACGTCAGCCATGATATACTCCTCGCTCATGGCGTTGTCAAGCATATTCTGCCAGCTTTCCTCATCGGCGGCAATGTCAACGGAAATGATGTCCGTGCCGAACACCTTTTCAGCATAGTATGGCTCGGAGGGACTCGTTTCGGAAGCCATACCCGAAACCGTCAGCGCGGCGGTCAGCATGATAACTGCCGCCATGACAACAGCGGTTATAATATTGATTTTTTTGCTTTCTATCATGCCTTATCTCTCCGTATATCGTCACATCATGTACTCGCCGTTGTAGCTTACAAGGGCAGCTTTTCTTATTCCCTCGGTATCCGCAAGCAGGTTGCATACCTTTGCGGAGCTTTCGGAAAGCTTTACCTCGACTGTAAGTTCAATGCCTGCGGGGGTAACGGTCTTTGCCTTGATAAGATGCTTTTTGGTGTTTGCTTTAAGTATTTCCAGCGCCTTGTTTTCGGCAGCCTCGTCCTCGCAGGAAATTACGGCGATATAGGGTGTGTCCGATGTCTTGCGGTTAACGAAAATAAGCAGTATCACACCGATGAAAACCGAGCCTGTTACAGCAAGGGGAATGAGTCCTGCGCCTGTTACGATACCTGCGGAAATTGCCCAGAAAAGAAATGCGATGTCAAGGGGCTCTTTTACCGCGGTACGGAAACGCACGATAGAAAGCGCACCGACCATACCGAGAGAAAGGATAACGTTTGACGTTACCGCAAGAATTATCAGCGCGGTGATAAGGGTCATGGCGATAAGGGATACGCCGAAGGAGGTGCTGTACATTACCCCACGGAAGGTCTTTTTGTACACCGTGTAGATGAAAAGTCCGAGACCGAATGCAACCGCCATGGCAATAACAATGTCGAGAATGGAAAAGCTGGTTACCTTTTCAAGAAAGCTTGATTTGAAAATATCGTTGAATGTCATAGTCAAAAACTCCTTTTATTTAAATGTATCTTGCCGCCGCGTACTTCGAGAAGGACTCGGACTGCCTGCCCTCAAGACAGGTAATGTCGGCGATTATCTGGGGAAGGAAATCATCGTATTTCACTTCCATAATGACCGTGTTGGTCACGGGTACGTCCGCCGACTCGCGGGTGAAAAAGTCCTCCGCGGAGTTTACCGAGCGTATGCCATAATCAAAGGTAATCCGTACGTTTCCGTAAGGGTAAACGTACGCCTGCCGCGTGTAGTCCACGATGCTTTTGGGACGCAGACACAGCGAGGTGAGCTTTGCGTAAAACTCGTTCAGCAGGGGGTCTTTTTCCTCTGCGAGAAAATCGGTATCGCCGCCTATTATCCTTTCGGTCTGTTCGCGGTTCAGCACGGCGCTCTGCTTCATGCAAAGACCGTGAAGCTTGCTTTTTTTCTCCAGCCGAATGAAGCTGTCGTCCATATCGTAAAAGCGTATGCGGAATTTTTCCCGAACGCTCAGACCGTCTATCTTGTCGCGCATGACCTTGTCGCTGTAATTGTCGAAATACAAGCTGCGAACGAAATAGGCGCCGTTTTTCATATGCTCGTCAGGCTCTGCGATAAAGCCCAGCTTCGATGTCAGGGCGAGAAAATCCGCCGTGTTTATGATATGCTTTAGCTCATGTCTGTATTTCAAATGCGTTCCTCCTTTTTAACAATATATTTCCGCGACGTAATTATAATAAAATCCCGATGTTAAGTCAATGTTAAATTTTTCGCTGCGTAAATGAAAAAACGGTGAAAAATCCCCGTACGATAAAATGTTGCAAAGAAATAGATAGTATGGTATAATTAGTGTATAACACTTACGAAAAACGTTTGAGGTGACTTTTATAAATGGCTAAACACAAGAATTCGGATTCAAACAATATCGAAGTATCTGCAAATCGGTTTAACCTCATAATCCAGTTTGTCGCTCTCGGTGTGCTTGGGATAACAACGGTGCTTAATATGCTGGATATATTTATCATAGATGACACGCTCATGTTCATAAGTCTGGGCATGAGTATGCTCTGTACGCTTATCTCGACCCTTGTGTTCCGTTTTTGCGACCACGGTGCAAAGTGGGTAAAATATCTGATACTGACGTCTTTGGAGATAATGATAACCATTGTGGGCATAGCGATTACATACCATGCGGTGCTGATAAGCGTACTGCCGGTGCTGTGTTCCTCCCAATACAAGCAAAAGAGAGTTATTTTCTATACCTTTGTGCTTAGCGTTATAAGCACGTTTGTTGTGGTTATGGCAGGCTATTACTTCGGACTCTGCGACGCAAATATGCTTGCGCTGACGACGGGACTGACCTCTCAGTATTACGATGCCGAAACGGGCATGACCACCTTCGGCGCGGCAAATCCCAATCCCTGGCAGACTCTTCCTCTTTATTACGCTTCGCCGAGAATACTGATAATGTTCATAATCGTGGTGCTTATCATACATATTTCCAACGTTATTTCGCAGAATGCGGTCAAGGAAGCAACGCTCAAAAAGCTTAGCGAGACCGACACCATGACCCAGCTTTACAACAAAAACAAGTACGTTGAGATGCTCAAGGATTATTACCCCGACGTGAAAAGCGTAGGCGTGATATTCTGGGACGTTAACGGGCTGAAGCAGGTAAACGACACCATGGGTCACGATTACGGCGATTACCTTATATCAACGGTTGCAATGTCGATAGTGAAGTTTACGGACGAAAACGCCTTTGCATACAGGATAGGCGGAGACGAGTTCGTGATGATAGTGGAAAATGCCGAAGAGGAAATGCTGCTGAAGATAATAGAGGACTGGCGGAACGACCTTGAGATGAAGAACAAGGGTACAAAGGTCGAGCTTTCGGCGGCTGTGGGATACGCGCTGGGAAGCGGAAAAAATATTGAGGCGCTTGTTAAGGAAGCGGACGCAAATATGTACGCGGACAAGCAGGCGTCAAAATCACTCAGAACCGAATAGTATAAAGCACTGTACGGATATTAAACTCTGTACAGTGCTTTTTGCTTTTGCTTGTGCGGTCATTGGCACGAACATTCTTCATCTTCGCCGTCAAAACGGTTGATATAATTGCCTGCATGGTCAGCGCGGTTGTTGCTGAATAATGCAATGCCGTTCTTTGCCGGGGCAAGCAGAAGACCTGCCGCCAAGCCTGCAAGAAAGCCAACGATAAGCGCAAGAATAACAATGCAGTTTTCGTCCTCTTTTATCTTATTTATAAGGCTCATGGTTACCTCCGTATAAATTAAGGGCGGATACTGTCATATCCGCCCCGATGTTTGATTTGCTCCCGATTACTTTTCAGCAATTACAGCAACGCCGGGAAGAACCTTGCCCTCGAGGTATTCGAGAGAAGCACCGCCGCCTGTGGAGATGTGGCTCATCTTGTCAGCAAAGCCGAGCTGCATAACAGCTGCTGCGGAGTCGCCGCCGCCGATGATTGTTGTAGCGTCTGTCTCAGCAAGAGCCTTAGCTACAGCAATTGTACCCTTAGCAAGTGTGGGATTCTCGAAAACGCCCATAGGACCGTTCCAAACAACAGTCTTTGCGGACTTAACAGCCTCTGCATAGAGAGCCTGTGTCTTTGTGCCGATATCAAGACCCATCTTGTCAGCAGGGATCTTGTCAGCGTCAACAACCTCAACAGCGATCTCGCCGTCGATAGGATCGGGGAATGCAGCTGCAATTGTTGTATCAACAGGGAGAAGAAGCTTCTTGCCCAGCTTTTCAGCCTTGTCCATCATTTCCTTGCAGTAAGCGACCTTTTCGTCGTCAACGAGGGAAGTACCAACCTCGTAGCCCTTAGCCTTGAGGAATGTATAAGCCATACCGCCGCCGATGATAAGTGTATCGCACTTTTCAAGCAGGTTGGAGATAACGTTGAGCTTGTCAGCAACCTTTGCGCCGCCGAGGATAGCAACGAAAGGACGAACAGGCACTTCAACTGCGTTGCCGAGGTACTGGATCTCCTTCTGCATGAGGTAACCAACTGCTGTTTCCTTAACAAACTTTGTAACGCCTGCTGTGGAAGCGTGAGCGCGGTGTGCAGAGCCGAAAGCGTCCATTACGAAAACCTGACCGTCAACAAGGTCTGCAAGCTCCTTGGAAAGGTTCTCGCCGTTCTTGGTCTCGTCAGCGCCGCGGAATCTTGTGTTCTCGAGAACAACGATGTCGCCGTCAGCCATAGCTGCAACAGCTTTCTTAGCGTTGTCGCCAACTACTGTATCGTCAGCAGCAAATGTAACCTTTGTGCCGGGGAGCAGCTCAGCGAGTCTGTCAGCAGCGGGCTTGAGGGAGAACTTAGCCTCGGGACCGTTCTTGGGCTTGCCAAGGTGAGAGCAGAGAACTACCTTGCCGCCGTCAGCGATAAGCTTCTTGATTGTGGGGAGAGCAGCCTGAATTCTGTTATCGTTAGTGATAACGCCGTCCTTGAGGGGGACATTGAAGTCAACTCTTACGAGGACTTTCTTGCCTTTTACGTTAATGTCTTCAACAGTAACCTTGTTTAAACCTGCCATTGGTATGACATCCTTTCATAATAAAGTTTTACTGAAATACGGGTGAACGGAAAACCGTTAAAAAATTAACACCCTATCAAATACTATTTTATACTATTTCGGCAAATTTAGCAAGGGGTTAAGGAAATTTTTTTGCAAAATTTATTCTTGGTAAATTATGGGGTGAGCGTCAAAGCCTTGCCCCCATATTTCCCTTGCAAGACGGGTCGCGGTATGCTATAATATAGTAAACACCGCACAAAGGGGAGTTTATATGGAAAAACGCAGTTTTTATGCCGACCAGCATATACACACAAGCTTTTCGGGGGACAGCGACACGCCGCCCGAATTGCAGATAGAAAAGGCGATAGAGCTTGGCATGGAGCGTATCTGTTTCACCGACCACCACGACTATGACGTTGTTTCGGATATCGACTTTAATCTGGATATACCCCGATACTTTGAGGAAATGCGCCGTCTAAAAGAGAAATACAGCGGAACAATTAAGATTTGCACGGGCATAGAGCTTGGTTTGCAGGCTCATCTTGGGGATTACCTTGCCAAAACTGCGGCGGAATACGACTTCGACTTCATCATCGGCTCGGTGCATTTCGTGGACGGTCTTGACCCCTACTATCCCGAATATTTTGATAGAAATTCCGATAACGCGTATGAGCATTACTTTGATACCGTCCTTGACTGCATAGAAAAAATCAAATGCTACGACAGCCTCGGACACCTTGACTATATCGTGAGGTATGGGGCAAAGCTTGGGTATAGCTATTCCTACGGGCAGTTTGCGGAGTATATCGACCCCATACTGAAACGAGTCATTGCCGACGGAAAGGCTTTGGAGTGCAACTCGGGTGGGCTTTCGCGTGGGCTTTTGGAGCCTAACCCCTGCACGGACATCCTTAGGCGTTACGGGGAGCTTGGGGGAGAGCTTGTGACCCTCGGCTCGGACGCCCACGAGCCGGACACCCTCGGCTGCTGCTTTGAGCGCTGCGGAGAGATACTGAAAAGCTGCGGTTTTAAGTATTATGCCGTGTACGAAAATAGACAGCCGAAAATGTACAACTTGTAAAAAATAAAAATAACATAAAAATTGTTGTATCACCCCTTGACAAAAGAAACAATATGTAGTATAATATGTAAAGCAATTTTGCTTTACAACTCCTGCGAGGTGAATGTGATGAATACCGAAAAAAATCTGCGCGTGTCGGTGCTGCTGGACTATTACTCTCCCATGCTGACCGATAAGCAGCAGGACGTTATTGATCTGTACTATAACGAGGATCTGTCGCTTTCCGAGATCGCAGAGCATGAAAATATCACCCGTCAGGGCGTCCGCGACAGTATCAAGCGCGGCGAACAGACGCTTTTTGAGATGGAGGAAAAATTCCACCTTGCTGAGCGTTCCGAGAAAATTTACGCCGTGATGGAAAGAATATCGCAGCTTGCTGCGGAAATAAAAGGCGAATGCGGTAATCCGAGCGCCGTTTCAAAGCGCGCCGAGCTTATCGCAAAGCTTGCGGAAGAAAATAAGGAATTGTTCTGATATAGATTTTACCGACAGAAAGTTACGAAAGGATGGTTTTTATGGCGTTTGAAGGTCTTTCCGAAAAGCTGAACGGCGTGTTCAAGCGTCTTAAAAGCAGGGGAAAGCTCACCGAAGCGGACGTCAAGGAGGCTATGCGCGAGGTGCGTATGGCTCTGCTTGAGGCGGACGTAAGCTACAAGGTCGTTAAGGATTTTGTTGCAAAGGTATCCGAGCGTGCCGTGGGCGAAGAGGTGCTGACAAGCCTTACTCCCGGTCAGCAGGTCATCAAGATAGTTAACGAGGAGCTTGTTGCTCTTATGGGCGACAGCAACGCAAGAATAAATTTCCCGTCAAAGCCGCCGTGCATTATTATGATGTGCGGTCTGCAGGGCTCGGGTAAGACCACTCATGCGGCAAAGCTTGCGAAGTTCTTTAAGGAACAGGGCAAAAGACCGCTGCTGGCTGCCTGCGACGTTTACCGTCCTGCGGCTATCGACCAGCTTCGCGTAGTGGGCGAAAAGGCTGGGGTAAAGGTCTTTGAAATGGGTCAGATAAATCCCGTTACCATTGCCAAGGAATCGGTCAGACACGCTAAGGATTACGGCAACGACGTGGTTATCCTTGATACCGCAGGTCGTCTCCACATTGACGAGCAGCTCATGGACGAGCTGAAAAAAATCAAGGAGGAGACCTCTCCAAACGAAATTATGCTTGTAGTCGACGCAATGACAGGTCAGGACGCGGTCAACGTTGCAAAGGCGTTTGACGACGCTCTCGGCATCGACAGCGTGCTTATGTCAAAGCTCGATTCAGATACAAGAGGCGGTGCGGCGCTGTCCGTGCTTGCCGTAACGGGCAAACCTATCAAGTTTGTGGGCACGGGCGAAAAGCTTGGCGATTTCGAGCAGTTCCACCCCGAAAGAATGGCTTCCCGTATCCTCGGCATGGGCGATATGCTCACTCTTATCGAGAGAGCCCAGTCCACGTTCGACGAGGAGAATTCCAAGAAGCTTGCAGACAGGCTCAAGGAAAACAGCTTCGACCTTACCGACCTTATGGAGCAGATGAAGCAGATACAGAAAATGGGTCCGCTGAAGCAGATAATCGGTATGCTCCCGGGCGTCGGCGATAAGATAAAGGACGCAGATATTGACGACAGCCAGCTCAAGCGCATTGAGGCAATGATACTTTCAATGACTCCTGCGGAAAGAGCAAAGCCGTCTATCATCGACCCCAAGAGAAAGCGCAGAATTGCGGCAGGAAGCGGAAACTCCGTTGCCGACGTAAATCGCTTGCTGAGACAGTTTGAGGAAATGCAGAAGATGATGAAGCAGTTCGGCGTTATGGGCAGAAATGCAAAGGGCAAGAAAAACAAGCTGAGACTTCCTCCCGGAATGATGCCCCCCATGAAGTGATATGGACATTTTCTATTTTGTGCTTTTTTCGGCGTTTGGACTTTTCAACGTCCTTGCGGCGGTGCTTGATTTCAAGTGGTACATTGATTATTGGTCGTACCGAAACGGTATGCCGAGACCAAGGCTGAAAAACAGAAATGTTCTGAGATTTCTGATAGGTGCGGCAGGAGTGCTGCTTATCTCTTTCGGCATTGCGGTGCTGACAGATCTAATATGATTCATTACGTTGAAAAACGTTTTGATATAAAGTCAATGAAATTTTAATTCGGAGGTGAATATAAATGGCAGTAAAAATCAGACTGAGAAGAATGGGTGCTAAGAAGTCTCCTTTCTACAGAATCGTCGTTGCTGATTCCAGATACCCCAGAGACGGCAGATTTATCGAGGAGATCGGCTACTATGATTCCACAACTGAACCTTCCACTGTAAAGATCGACGCTGAAAAGGCTAAGAAGTGGATGGCTAACGGCGCACAGCCCACAGAAACAGTTAAGAAGCTGTTTGACCAGAACGGCGTTAAGTAAGGTATCGACATATCCGATATTGAGCCGGCGGGACGGACGGTCATGCGTTCGTTCCCGTTCAAAACGGCTTGCTTAAAGCTGTATATCAATCACGGGCAAAGCCGCCGATTTCGTTACTTCGCAAGGCTTTGCTTTTTTATTGTATGACGAAAGCAATTTGAAAGGTTGGTATTTATTATGAAGGATCTGCTTTTAAGTATCGTGAACGGTCTCGTTGAGGACAAGGACGCGGTAAAAATTGATATAGACGAGCCTGACGCTGAGGGCGTTATCGTGTATCACCTGCACGTTGCTCCCGACGACATGGGCAGAGTTATCGGAAAGCAGGGCAGGATTGCCAAGGCTATCCGTACCGTTATGCGCGCAGGTGCAGGCAGGGCAAATCAGAAGATTATGGTCGAGATCGACTAAATAGTGAAAAGTGAAAAGTGAATAATGAATAGTTAAGAGTACTATCGGGGGAATACCCTTATGCGGTCGCATCGGGATATTTCCCTTTTTATGTTAGGAGGGAAAAGTATGAAACGCTATCTTGAAATAGGAAAAATCGTTGCCGTTCAGGGGCTAAAGGGCGAGGTAAGAGTCGAGCCCTGGTGCGATTCGCAGGAATTCCTCTGCGAGTTTGACACGCTCTATTTCGACAAGGGCGAGACTCCCGTGGAGGTGACCCGTTCGCGTCCCCACAAAAATATCGTGCTGATGAAAATTGAGGGCGTTGATACCGTCGAACAGGCACAAAATCTCCGAAATAAAATATTATATATGGACCGCGAGGACGTTGAGCTTGATGACGGCAGCTACTTTGTGCAGGACCTTATCGGTCTGGAGGTCATCGACAACGACAGCGGCGAAAGCTACGGCAAGCTTTGCGAGGTAAGCTTTACGGGGGCGAACGACGTGTACCACATAAAGGGTGCGGACGGAAAAATTCGCCTTATCCCTGCTATACCCGATGTTGTAATCAGTACCGATATTACGGGAGGTATTATGAAAATACACGTTCTGGAGGGGCTTTTCGATGAGGATTGATATTGCTACCCTCTTTCCGGATATGTGTGAGACCGTGCTGAACGAGAGTATCGTGGGCAGAGCGCGCAAGGCAGGTAAAATCGAGCTGCACTGCCATCAGATACGCGACTATTCCACAGACAAGCACCGTCGGGTGGACGACACCCCCTACGGCGGCGGAATGGGCATGGTCATGCAGGCAGAGCCGATATACCGCTGCTTTCTCGCGGTCACGGAGGGCTTTGAGCATAAGCCTCACGTGATATATATGTCCCCAAAGGGCAAGACCTTTACACAGCAGCGCGCCGTGGAGCTTTCCAAAATGGAGAATATCTTCATCATCTGCGGTCACTATGAGGGCGTTGACCAGCGTGTTATCGACAAAATTGTTGACGAGGAGATATCTATCGGGGACTACGTCCTCACGGGGGGCGAGCTTCCTGCGCTGGTTATCACCGACGCTATTGCAAGAATGTGCGACGGGGTGCTGTCCTCCGCCGAGTGCTTTGAAGAGGAAAGCCACTTTTCGGGTCTGCTGGAGTATCCCCACTATACCCGTCCCGAGGTGTGGGAGGGGGAGAGCGTTCCCGAGGTGCTTCTGACGGGACACCACAAAAATATTGCGGAATTCCGCAAAAATGAAGCCGTTAAAATAACCAAAGAACGCCGACCCGACTTATACAAAAAATTTACAGAAAAATCTAATATGAACAATAAGTGAACTTTAACGCGTTCAAATGTTAAAAAATTTTATGTATTTTAACTATAAAAATGTGTTGAAAGTTGTTCACAGGTCATAAATTCGTTATTATAAACAAAATCAGAGGTAGAGTTTATCTCTTGATTAATCAAAAAGCAGAAATTTACCGCAACAGGCATTTTCGTTACAAAATTGCGTTGACTAACTGAAATTTGAGGGGTATAATAATAACATGAAATATAGATTAAACCAGTTCCCCAAAGATGCAAAGAAATGAGTTAGGAGAGAGTTATTATGTTCGTTAAAGATGTAATGGTTCAGAATCAGGTTGGTCTTCACGCACGTCCCGCTACATTCTTCATCCAGAAGGCAAACGAGTTCAAGTCCTCTATCTGGATCGAAAAGGAAGAGCGCCGTGTAAACGCTAAATCCCTTCTCGGCATTCTTTCCCTCGGTATCGTAGGCGGTACTCAGATCAGAATTATCGCTGACGGCGCTGACGAAGAGGCTGCTGTAACAGGTCTTATTGAGCTTGTTGAGAGCGGATTTGCTGAGGAAACCAGATAAGCAGCATTTTGTGTATATGAAAAGCACAGCAATGGTTATCATGCCTTTGCTGTGCTTTTTTGTTTTATCCTTTTGTTTTATTCTTTTCCGTCGAGTATTTTCAGTATCCTTCCGCCGCGCACCGCTTCTGCATAGTCCGATATTGAGTTTATCGGCATATCCGTCAGTATTCCGCCTTTGGGCGCAGCAGCCACATTATGGGTATCCGAGCCGCCCGTTATGGGCAGGTCGTAGCTTTCCGCGTACCAGCGCGCACGCTCGTTCTGGATATCGTTGCCGCCCAGATTGACCGCCTCAACGGCGTCCACATCGTTGGGAATAAGAACAAGCTTCTTTACATAATCACGTATGCGGAAGGGGTGCGCCTGAACGACAAATCCGCCGCATCTGCGCACGAATTGGGCGTACTCCCAAATCTGCATATCCATGATATCGGGGTGGGCGATAAGCCACTCCTTGTCAAGCCCGTAGGTGAGAAAATCGTTTGCGTCGGAGGTGAACTCCCAGCCGAAAAGCACGGTCAGTCCGATTTTTTCGCCCTGCTCACGGGCGTTTTCATAGCCCTTGCAGAAAAGCTCTATCCGCTTTTTCCACGGGAGTCTACGGGGCACGGCACTGTTGCCGTTGAAAAAGTGGTCGGTGATGATTATGCCGTCGTAGCCTGCTTCCTTGTACGCCAAAGCAGTTTCTGCACCCGTTGAGGACGCACAGCCGCTTGCCTCGCTTGTATGAACGTGGGTATCATATTTGTAAATTTCCATATCAATTCCTTGCTTCCGTAAGAAAGCGTACCTCCTGTTTTAGTCTTCCTCTTCCGTTTCCTTGGGCGGCTCAATGCGTATGCCCACCTTTGAAACGGACTGCTCATCTGCTTCAAGCACGGTAACGGTGAAGATACCGTCGGTCTTGACCGCACCCTTTTCGGGTATGCACTCAAACAGTTCCATGACCCAGCCGCCCACGGTGTTGCTGTCGGTCTCGATGAGATTTTCGGGCAGCTCCAGCTCTTCAAGCATATCGTTTATGCTCATGTCCGCCTGAACGTTGTACATATTGTCGGCAACCTCCACAACGTTGTCGATGACCTCGTCGTTTTCGTCGTAAATTTCCCCCACAAGCTCTTCAATGATGTCCTCCATGGTAACGATACCGCTTGTGCCGCCGTACTGATCCTTAACAATCGCCATGTGTATCTTGGTGCGCTGCATTTCGTACATGACCTCGGAGATAAGCTTCATTTCCGAAACATAAAGAGCCTTCTGGATTATGCCCTCGATATTGGCAGGCTTGGTCTCGGAGCGTGTCACCATGGCGAAAAAGTCCTTTTCGTGGATAAGTCCAACGATGTTGTCTATGGATTTGTCGTACACGGGCAGCCTGCTGTAACGGTCGCGGATAAAGATTTCCATTATCTTGTCAATATCGTCGCCCCGTTCAACAGCCACTACCTTTACTCTTGGTACAAGTATCTGCTCTATGGTTATCTCGTCAAATTCAAGTGCAGAGCGCACAAGGTCGCTTTCCTGCTCCTCAAGAACGCCTTGGTCCTCGATTTCCTCGATGATGTATTTCAACTCGTCCTCGGTAAAGTTGGGCGCGTTATCGGGCTTTGAAAGTTTTGCCATGGCCTTTTGCAGGAACGAGAAAATTGCCGAGATAGGTGTAAGCAGCCACATTATGACGTTAAGCAGTCCCGCAAAGGCAAGAGCGCACTTTTCTGCATTCTGTTTTGCAAAGGATTTCGGCATAATTTCACCGAAAATAAGCACAAGAACTGTCATTACGGCGGTAGCTATCGCAACACCGGCTGCGCCGAAAAGCTGTGTAAAAAGCACTGTGCCGAGAGATGACGACAGTATATTTACGATATTGTTTCCCACAAGGATAGTTGTAAGCGCCTTGTCAAAATTTTCCGCAATTTTAAGAGCGCGGTCAGCCTTTTTGTTACCGTTTGCAGCAGCGTGCTTCAGACGTATTTTGTTCACCGAAGAAAACGCTGTTTCCATTGAGGAAAAAAGTGCTGACATTACGAGAAGAAGTGCAATTGCTATGTACTTCACGAAAAAAACCTTACCTTTCTTTACTATTATATAAAGGGGAATTTTACTATTTCAAGTAATACCATATATAATAGCACAACATCGGAGATTATGCAAGTGTTTTGCGCGTTTTTTGGTATAATTTATACGCAGGATAGACAATTATTTTACATTAATTAATAATTTTTGCAAGAATATATGTTATAATATTTATGTATGTGATTTTGTGTGTGATTTTGTAAAATGGAGGCATTTGATTTGGACAGATTTATACGGAAAATATTATCGGTTTTTCCTAAGTTTATACAGGATTTTTACGATAAGCACGAAAGCGTGCTGCTTTATCTTATAGTCGGCGGACTTACCACCTTTATCTCGCTGGCAGCGCAGTATATACCCAAGCTTATGGGTCTGCCAACGGCGGCAAACACCACCATAAGCTGGATATGCGCCGTGACCTTTGCTTTTTTTGCAAACAAGGTCTGGGTGTTCAAAAACCAGTCGAACAGCGTAAAAAGCTGGCTGGGACAGGCTGCCGCGTTTTACGGAGCAAGGCTTGTGACCTACTTTTTCGAGCTTGGCTTTATGGTTTTGACGGTGGACGTTCTCATGCAGAACGAGTATATAATGAAGCTTATTGCGCAGGTGTTCATTCTCGTTGCCAACTACCTGTTCAGCAAGCTTGTGATATTCAGAAAAAAGGACGGAAAGGACGGTAAAAAGGAAGATGTTTAAGCTTGCAAAAAAATATCTCGGCGCATTCAAAAAGGAGCTTATCATAGGTCCTGCCGCAAAGCTTATCGAAGCGATTTTCGAGCTGATAGTTCCGCTTATCATGGCGGACATTATAGACATAGGCATTAACGGCGGCGCAGGCAAGCCCTATATTTACCGCATGGGCGGTCTTATGATACTTATGGGGGTGTTCGGGCTTTGCTCAACGCTGGTGTGTCAGTACCTTGCCTCGCGCGCGTCCCAGTCGGTAGGCACGGTCATCCGCAACGACCTTTTCCGCCATATCGGCACATTTTCCCACGCGGAGATTGACAGGCTCGGCACGTCCTCGCTGATAACCCGTATCGTCAACGACGTAAACCAGGTGCAGAACGCAGTTGCAATGCTTATCCGACTTGTTGTGCGCGCGCCTTTTCTTGTTGTGGGCGCGGCTATAATGGCTATGGGTATTGACATGAAGCTCTCGCTGATATTCCTTGTTATCATTCCTGTTGTCGGTGCAATTCTTTGGTTCATCATGTCACGTTCTGTGCCCTTTTTCAAGGTCATTCAGAAAAAGCTGGACAAGATAGGTCTTGTGACCCGTGAAAGCCTTTCGGGAGCAAGAGTAATACGCGCCTTTTCCCGTGCAGATTATGAGGAAAAGCGCTTTGCGGAGGCAAACGACGACTACGCCGAGACCTCCATGCGCACGGGCAGGCTTTCCGCTCTGCTTAATCCTCTCACTTACGCGGTAATGAACATCGCCATCGCGGCTATCGTATGGTTTGGCGGCTTCCGCGTTGACAGCGGCGCGCTGACCCAAGGTCAGGTCATAGCTTTCGTAAACTACATGATGCAGATTTCCGTTGCGCTGGTTGTTGTGGCAAACCTTGTGGTTGTGTTCACAAAGGCGGCGGCAAGCTCTTCCCGTATCAACGAGGTGCTTGAAACAGAGCCTTCCATAGTTGACGGCGAGGGCGCGGTTATTGCCGAAAAGCCCGTTAAAATTCAGTTTAAGGACGTTTTCTTTTCCTATAACGCAAACGGCGAAAACGCGCTGGAGCATATAAGCTTTGAGCTGAAAAAGGGCGATACTCTCGGTATCATCGGCGGTACGGGTTCGGGTAAATCTACCCTTGTAAGCCTTATATCCCGTTTCTACGACGCCGAACAGGGCGAGGTGCTGATAGACGGCGTAAACGTCAGAAAGTACGGTTTGAAACAGCTTCGGAGCAAGGTGGGGGTCGTGCCGCAGAAGGCGATGCTCTTTACGGGCACGGTGGCGGAAAACCTGCGCTGGGGCAACGAAAATGCGACACTTGCGGAATTGAAGCGTGCGGCGGAAACGGCACAGGCTGCCGAATTTATAGAAAAAATGCCCGAGGGCTACGATACTGTTATCGCTCAGGGCGGACGCAACCTTTCCGGCGGTCAGAAGCAGAGACTTACCATTGCAAGGGCGCTTGCGGCAAGACCCGAGATACTCATTCTTGACGACAGCGCTTCCGCTCTGGACTTTGCCACGGACGCGGCTCTCAGAAGGGCGATTGCCGAAAATACCGAGGATATGACGGTAATAATCGTGTCCCAGAGGGCGAACTCCATAAAAAATGCGGATAAGATAATAGTTCTGGACGACGGCGCGGCGGCAGGAATAGGCACTCATGCAGAACTTATGGAAAGCTGCGAGGTTTACCGCGAGATAGTAATGTCACAGGAAACGGAGGGAAAAGGCGAATGAAAAAGAGCAAAAAGCCTGTTTTTAGCAGGATACTCCGTTATACAAAGCCATGCGCGGCTCTCCTTGCGCCTGCGGTGATATCGGCGGTGATAAGCGTTGTGCTTTCGCTGTATACCCCCATACTTGTGGGTAACGGCATCGACTATATAATCGGCAAAAACAACGTTGATTTTCAGGGCGTAAAGCGCTATGTGGTAATGATACTCATTACGGTGGTGCTGTCGGCGCTGTTTAATTGGGTCATGTCCTACTGCACCTACAAGATAACCTATCGGGCGGTAAGCGATATGCGAAAGGAACTGTATGCAAAGCTTAACCGTTTGCCGCTGGGGTATATCGACAGCACGGCGCACGGCGACATAATCAGCAGAATGTCCGTTGACATCGAGCAGGTCTCGGACGGTATGCTCCAGTCCTTTTCACAGTTCCTTACGGGAATAGTCACGATTTTCGGCACGATAGTGTTCATGCTCCGAATTAATGTAAAGATAGCACTTGTGGTAATTTTCATCACGCCTCTTTCCCTTTTTGTTGCGGCGGCGATAACAAAGCTTTGCCACGACAAATTCCGTGAGCAGTCCGCTATAAGGGGCGAGCTTGGCGGCTGTATCGAGGAGCTTGTGGGCGGTCAGAAGGTTGTAAAGGCGTTTGCCTACGAGGACAGGGCGCAGGCTCGCTTTGAGGAGATAAACGGAAGGTTGCTCAAATGCGGAATTATGGCGCAGTTTTACTCCGCGCTGACAAACCCATGCACACGTTTTGTCAACAACATTGTTTATACCGCGGCAGGCGTTTTCGGTGCAATTTCGGTAATAAGCGGCGCGCCCGGTGCAATGTCGGTAGGTCAGATAGCGACCTTTTTAAGCTATGCAAATCAGTACACCAAGCCCTTCAACGAGATAACGGGTGTCATCACCGAGCTGCAGGCGGCTCTTGCTTCCGCGGCACGGGTTTTCGCGGTGCTGGACGAGGCGGAGGAAATTCCCGAAAAGCAGCCCCCTGCCGAGGCATACCCCGACGGCACGGTGGAGATAGAAAATGTGTCATTCTCCTACAAGCCCGAACAGAAGCTGCTTGAAAACGTAAATCTGTCGGTAAAGCCGGGTCAGCGGATAGCGATAGTTGGTCCTACAGGCTGCGGCAAAACAACGCTTATCAACCTGCTTATGCGCTTTTACGATGTGAAAAGCGGCGTAATTCGTGCAGGCGGAAACGATATACGTGATATGCGCAGGAGCGAGCTTAGAAGAATGTACGGCATGGTTTTGCAGGATACATGGATATTTACGGGTACGATACGTGAAAACATCGCTTACGGCAGACCCGACGCCACAGATGAGGAAATCATTGAGGCGGCGAAAATGTGTCATTGCCACAGCTTTATCAAGCGTATGCCCCAAGGCTACGACACGGTGGTATCCGAAGAGGGCGGACGGCTCTCACAGGGGCAGAAGCAGCTTCTCTGCATAGCAAGGGTCATGCTGACAAATCCGCCTATGCTCATTCTCGACGAGGCTACATCAAGCATTGATACCCGTACCGAGCTGAAAATTCAGAGCGCCTTTGCGCGGCTTATGAAGGGCAAGACAAGCTTCATCATCGCTCACCGTCTTTCCACTATCAGAGACGCGGACGTTATCCTCGTTATGAAGGACGGCAACATCATAGAGCAGGGCAATCACCGTGCGCTGCTTGAAAAGGGCGGATTTTACGCTAATCTGTATAATTCACAGTTTGAGCAGGCTTGATGTTACAACAGATATGATACTAATAACCATTTAACCTAAGGATAAGATACGGTGGCTATAATACGCCCACTCTGCGTCAAACTCCCTTGACAGGCGGCAGCCTGTCTGCGGTCGTTTTCCTTGATTGGTCGTATTCTATCCACCGTCTTTATCCATA
>JAGAUA010000010.1 GCA_017847885.1 Oscillospiraceae bacterium | reverse complement strand
TAAGGATAAGATACGGTGGCTATAATACGCCCACTCTGCGTCAAACTCCCTTGACAGGCGGCAGCCTGTCTGCGGTCGTTTTCCTTGATTGGTCGTATTCTATCCACCGTCTTTATCCATAGAACAAATGGTTATTAGTATGAAATGGTTGCGGGCGGATATTATCCGCCCGTTAAATGAAACAACAGATAACGAAAGGACAAAAAACTATGTTTATTAAAGGCTTCACATACGGCTTTGACGGAAAGCGCGGCGATTACCGCACTCCCGAAGCCGCAGCTTCAATGGAAAGACTCGCTGCCTTGGGCGGAGACTGGGCGGCGCTTGCTTTTGTGGTTTTGCAGGACTCATTCAGCTCCACGGTTATCCGTCCCGACTACCGCTACACCGTTACCGACAAGGACGTTATCACCGCCGCTGACAAGCTTCACGCGCTGGGCTTAAAGGTCTGCATGAAGCCCATGGTAAACTCTGCGGACGGCGTGTGGCGCGCAAACATTTTCTTCCCGGAACGTGAATGGGGCGACAAGGATTACTGGAAGGAATGGTTTTCAAGCTACACCGCTTTTCTCTGCCACTATGCGGAAATTGCCGAGGAAACGGGCTGCGAGATGTTCTGCGTGGGCTGCGAGATGCTTGGCACGGAGCATAAGGAGGAATATTGGCGCAACGCCATTGCCGAGGTGAGAAAGGTTTACTCGGGAGAGATAGTGTACAACACCAACCACGGCAGAGAGTTCGGCGTGAAATGGTGGGACGCTGTTGATTATATCGGCACCTCCGCTTATTACGGCGTGGGAAAATGCCCCGGGGACAGCCTTGAAAATATGTGCGCCGAATGGGAAAAGCAGAAGGAACGGCTTGCGGAGCTTTCACGGGCAAACGGCGGCAAGCAGGTCATCTTCATGGAAATTGGCTGCCGAAGCGCAAAGGGCTGCGCGATGATGCCCTACGATTTCAGCCACAAGGAGTACCCCTACGACGAGGACGAGCAGGCGAATTTCTACGAGTCCGCCCTCTGCTCGATGTGGGACGAGCCTTGGTTTGCAGGCTATTTCTGGTGGGATTGGTATACGAAAATTCCCAATCGTTCCCCCGAAATGGGCTTTTCCGTTGTGGATAAAAAAGCCGAGCAGGTTGTAAAGAAATGGTATGCAAAAAGCAGATAACAGATAGGCATACATAAATTACCATACGGAGAATGGCCGAGCATACGGGAGTATTCGTGAGCTTTTCGGAGATTTTTATTTAGTGAGACGGGTATAAAAAGAAATTTGCGGAAATCTATTGACATTTTGGGGTTTTTATCGTATCATTCATAGTGTATAGGTATGCAGGGGCGTACTATTTTCCTAAAGAAAGGAACGTGAGGATAGGGTTGAATAACAAGCTCAAGCTTTACGGCTTTAATAATCTTACAAAAACTCTCAGCTTCAACATTTACGATATTTGCTACGCGAAAAGCGCGAGGGAGCAGCAGGATTATATTAAATATATCGACGAGCAGTATAACTCCGACCGTCTGACAAAGATACTTTGCGACGTTACGGAGATGATAGGCGCGCACGTGCTGAACATTTCAAAGCAGGACTATGAGCCTCAGGGCGCTTCGGTAACGCTTTTGGTTTCCGAGGAGCATCTCGACGCGGAGGATATCGACGAATCCTGCAATATGCGCATCGTTCCTGCCGAAAAGAAGAGCATTGCGGGGCATCTGGACAAGAGCCATTTGACTGTCCACACTTATCCCGAATTTCACCCCGACAACGAGATAACCACGTTCAGGGTTGATATCGACGTTTCCACCTGCGGAAAAATCACTCCGCTTAAATCGCTGGACTACCTTATCGGCAGCTTTGATTCGGATATTATTACCATCGACTACCGCGTAAGAGGCTTTACCCGTGACGAACACGGAAAGAAGCTTTTTATAGACCACGACATCACCTCCATTCAGGACTATATCTCTAAGGATACCCTTGAGCGCTATGACGCGGTTGATGTGAACGTTTACCAGTCGAATATTTTCCACACGAAAATGATGATAAAGGAGATTTTCCTCCAGAATTATCTTTTCAATACCGATACCTATGAGCTTGCACCCAAAAAGCGTCTGGAGATAAACGATTCCCTCAGACGCGAAATGATAGAGATTTTCAGCGGAATGAACATTTACTGAAAAACGGCTTGAACGTATATTGCATAAGACTATTGAGAAAGGACAGGGATACTATGAAAAAAACGTTTATTAAAGCTCTTGCGGCTATGCTTGTGGCGCTGATGGCGTTTTGCTTTTCGGCGTGCGGCGACAGCGGAAAAAATGCGGTTCCCGTTGAGGAAGCGCAGAAAATTCTTGAGGATTATCTGGTCACAAAGGGATTTGACAAGGAAAACGATTTTCTTTCCGAGCCAATGGTCATGGAAATTAACGGAGTAAGTGTTTACGCTTTTTCATGGAGAATAAAGTCGGGAGAACATGCCGACAAGCTTTTCGGCACATATGCCGTCTCCTTCGACGGAACGGAATTTTATGAATATCAGGCAGGACGGGACGACTGGATTAAGTGCATAAAAGCCGAATGATTTCTTTTGTTTAGGGGGTTGCCGTCATGGCAGGACTTGACCAGAGCAAAGCGCCTATTTACGAGGCGCTGCTTAAATACAAGGACGCGAGGATAGTTCCTTTCGACGTTCCCGGACACAAGCACGGAAAGGGAAATCCCGAGCTTACGGATTTTCTCGGGCAGCGCTGCCTTTCCGTTGATGTAAATTCTATGAAGCCGCTGGATAATCTCTGCCACCCCACCTCGGTCATCAAGGAAGCCGAGGAGCTTGCGGCAGAGGCGTTCGGAGCGGCTTACTGCTTTTTTATGGTTGGCGGCACAACATCTGCGGTGCAGTCAATGCTGCTGTCAGTATGCAAGGCAGGGGATAAGATAATCATGCCCCGAAATGTACACCGAAGCGCCATAAACTCCCTTATTTTAAGCGGAGCAATACCCGTTTACGTCAACCCCGGCGTAAACGAGCGGCTGGGCATACCCCTTGGAATGAGCGTAAGCGAGGTTGAAAAGGCTATCCTTGAAAACCCCGACGCAAAGGCGGTTTTTGTCAACAACCCTACCTATTACGGCATATGCTCCGACCTTCGCAGGATAACAAAGCTTGCCCATGACCACGGCATGGCTGTGCTGGTGGACGAGGCTCACGGTACGCATTTTTACTTTGGTGACGGGCTTCCCGTTTCGGCTATGGCGGCAGGTGCAGACCTTGCGGCGGTCTCCATGCACAAGTCGGGTGGCTCACTTACCCAGAGCAGCTTCCTGCTTATCGGCTCAAACGCGGAAAAATTCGGCGTTACCGAGGGCAGAGTCAGGGCGGTGATAAACCTTACCCAGACAACAAGCGGCTCGTATCTGCTGCTTTCCTCGCTGGATATTGCAAGAAGAAGGCTTGCGCTTAACGGCAAGGAGATAGTGAAAAAGGTAATAGGCACTGCCGATTACGCAAGAAAGGAAATCGCCTCTATCGGAGGGTATTACGCCTTTGCCGATGAGCTTATCAACGGTGATGACATTTTCGATTTTGACCGCACAAAGCTTTCGGTGCATACCCGTGACATCGGTCTTGCAGGAATTGAGGTGTACGATTACCTTCGGGATAATTACGACATTCAGATAGAGTTCGGCGACATCGGCAACATACTTGCCTACATATCTGTTGGCGATATGTGGAAGGACATAGAGCGGCTCGTTTCGGCAATGGCGGAGATAAAGCGCAGATTTTCCCGTGACAAGACAGGCATGCTTGACCACGAGTATATAAATCCGCAGGTGGTGCTTTCGCCACAGGCGGCTTTCTACGGCGTGCAGAAGCCCGTGCCAATCGAAAAAAGCGCAGGAAAAATAAGCGGCGAGTTTGTTATGTGCTATCCCCCGGGAATACCTATCCTTGCGCCCGGCGAGATGATAACCGATGAAATTCTGGCGTACATCAAATACTCCAAGGAGCGGGGCTGCGTGATGACGGGCACCGAGGATATGGATATAAATTACATTAAGATAATCGAAGATAAATAACGGGAGGAATTGCTGTGAATAAATATTTTGACGAGCGCTATCAGAAGCATAAGAAAAGCCTTTCGCTTTTTTACATGGGCGTTTTTATGGGTGCAATGGCACTTATCATGGCTGTGGTCTCCATTAACGGTATCATTGGCGGCGAGGATGTGCTGCTTATTGGCACGGGCTTTGCGGCGGCGATATTATGGCTTGCGGTATCGGTTGTGAATTTTTATCTGTACTACCTTGCAAACCGCGAGACGATGAATAACATGGATTTTAAGGAAATGAGCAAATAACCCGTACTTTTGCAGAAAAATGAAGAAAGGATCTTAGCTATGGAATTATGGTTCAGCGAGCCGCATACCAAAAATGTCAAGATGTCGATACGCGTGGATAAGCAGCTTCACACAGAGCAGAGCGAGTATCAGCGCATAGACGTGTTTGAAAGCCCCGAATTCGGCAGGTTTCTCACCCTTGACGGGCTTATGATGCTGACGGAAAAGGACGAATTTATCTACCACGAGATGATAACCCACGTTGCTATGGCTTCAAATCCGCAGATAAAGAACGTGCTTGTTATCGGCGCAGGCGACGGGGGAACAGTCCGCGAGCTGACGAGATACGGCACGGTTGAAAATATTGACATGGTTGAGATAGACGAGCGCGTTGTTGAGGTGTGCAGGGAATTCCTGCCCCAGACGGCGTGCAGGCTTGACGACCCGAGGGTGAATATAGTTTACGATGACGGTCTGCGCTTTGTACGCAGCAGAGAGAACGCCTACGACCTTATCATCGTTGACAGCACTGACCCCTTCGGTCCCGGCGAGGGACTTTTCACAAGCGAGTTTTACGGCAACTGCTTCAATGCCCTTACCGAAAACGGCATACTTGTAAATCAGCATGAGAGCCCGTATTACCCCGACGACGCAAAGGCTATGCAGAGAGCCCACAGGAGAATACGGGAATTTTTTGACGTATGCAGGGTATATCAGGCGCATATCCCTACATACCCATCGGGCCATTGGCTGTTCGGCTTTGCCTCAAAGACGATAGACCCTCTTTCGGCGGACGGCGAAAAATGGAACGCTCTCGGCATCAAAACGAGATACTACAACAGCGAGCTTCACAAGGGCTGTTTTGCTATACCAAATTATGTAAAGGAACTTCTGAAAAATGCAGATTGAAAGAAACGCTTTTATTGGCTGTGACTGCGAATACGAACAGGCGAAAACCGTTATTTTCGGTGCGCCCTTTGACAGCACAACGTCCTACCGCCCCGGCACGCGCTTCGGCAGCAAGGCTATCCGCTCCGAAAGCTTTGGCATCGAGACATACTCGCCTTATCAGGACAAGGATTTGCTTGACTACAACATTTTCGACTCGGGCGACCCCGAGCTTTGCATAGGCAATGTTGACACGGCTTTGCAGCAGATAGAGGACATTGCTGCCGAGATACTTGCGGACGGAAAGCGCCCCTTTATGCTTGGGGGAGAACATTCCGTTACTCTTGGCGCGGTAAACGCAGTATACAGAAAGTATAAAGATTTGTATATTATACAGTTTGACGCCCATGCAGACCTGCGTGACGATTACCTCGGCGTGAAAAAATCCCACGCCTGCGTAATGCGCCGCTGCTGGGAAATGGTGGGCGACGGGCACATCTATCAGTTCGGTATCAGAAGCGGTGAGCGCGAGGAGTTCAAATTTGCCGCAGAGCATACCAAAATGAATAAGTTTAACCTTAACGGTATAGAAAAAGCCGCAGAGGAATTAAAGGGGAAGAACGTGTATCTGACCATCGACATGGACGTTCTCGACCCGTCGATATTCCCCGGCACGGGTACGCCCGAGGCAGGGGGAGTGCAGTTCACGGAGCTGCTTGAGGCGGTGTTCAAGCTAAAGGAGCTGAACATCGTGGGCGCGGACATCAACGAGCTTTCGCCCCAGTACGACCCCAGCGGAGTTTCCACGGCGGTTGCCTGCAAGCTTCTTCGGGAGATACTGCTTATGCTGGAAAAATAAGAGAAAGGATAATTCGGCAGATGTCTGAACAAAACAAGGATACAAAAGCGGAGGAATATGCCCACGGCTACAAGGAGCTTATCATCGGCTTTATCAAGTGGTTTTTTATCGCGGTCATTGTGGGCGCTATCGTGGGTCTGGCAGGAACGGCGTTTCACTACGCGCTGGGCTTTGCAAACGACTTCCGCACGGCAAACAGAGTCATAATTTTTGCGCTGCCCGTTGCAGGTCTCGCAATAGTTTTCCTGTACAGGATAACGGGGCTTTCCCAAGACCCCGGCACAAACAACATCATCAAGGGCGCGCGCTCGGAGGAAAAGGTCTCGCTGAAGCTTGCTCCGCTTATCTTTGCGGCAACGTTTCTTACCCACATTACGGGCGGTTCGGCAGGACGTGAGGGTGCGGCACTCCAAATTGGCGGAAGCCTTGCTTCCCCATTTAGCAAGCTTTTCAAAATGGACAAAAACGATACGGCGACCCTTATCATGTGCGGTATGTCGGCTGGCTTTGCGTCGCTGTTCGGCACGCCCGTTGCGGCGGCGGTTTTTGCCGTGGAGGTAACTATCGTTGCGGCGGCGCAGTACTCCGCGCTTGTTCCCTGTATGGTCTCGGGAATAACCGCTTCTCTCGTTGCTCGCCTTTTCGGCGCAGAGCCCGAGTCCTTTATTGTAAGCGGCATACCCTCGTTGAACGGCGGCTCGGCTCCCGACCTGCTTAGAGTAACCGTTCTGGGCATCGGCTGCGCGGCGGTAAGCGTGCTGTTCTGTTTTGCGATAAAGGGTATTGGCAAGCTTTACAAAAAGTATATCAAGAATGATTATATACGCGTAGTAGCAGGAGGACTTATCGTTGTCGCCCTGACTCTCCTGCTCGGTACAACCGACTACAACGGCGCAGGCATGAACGTTATCGAGCGTGCCTTTTCGGGAAGCGCTTCGCCCGTTGCATTTGCGCTGAAAATTCTGTTTACGGCGCTGACCTTGGGAGCAGGCTTCAAGGGCGGCGAGATAGTACCAAGCTTTTTCACGGGTGCGACCTTCGGCTGCTTTTTCGGAGGGCTTCTGGGACTTGACCCAAGCTTTGCGGCGGCGGTAGGTCTGCTGGCGGTTTTCTGCGGCGTGACAAACTGTCCCTTTGCAACGATAATCCTCAGCATTGAGCTTTTCGGCGCAGGCGGACTTGCTTTCTACGCACTTGCTATCGCTATCAGCTATATGCTTTCGGGATACTGGGGACTTTACAGCGCGCAGCGTTTTTATCAGTCCAAGCTTAAGCCTGTGGGTTACGCTGAAAACGCGAAGAAAAAGAAAACAGACTGAAAGGACGCAGACTATGTCCATCGACATTGAAATAACCCAAAAGGGTTTGTTTAAGAAAGCACTTGCTCACCGCACGATTATTGCCGATCTCGGTTATGGCGTATATGAGAACAACCGTCTTGACGAGGGAAAAATCGGCGAAGAATTTATAGTGTATGACAAAAACCATATCGGCAGAGGAATAAGTGTTGTCTGCGGCAGGAACGAGAAAAACAGAGTTGTGCTTCGGCTTCTTAACCCGACCTGCAATGAGGAAATCGACGCGCTTTACGATATGATCGAGCGGATTTGCTCGGTCTGGACGAATTGCGTTGTCAAGCAGGACGATGAGGAAATAAAGCTTTCCGATTTTGCCGAATGGCGCAGTAAAATGAAGGAGTTCAACGGCAAGAGCCTTGATTCGTTCCTTGAAAAGATGGAAACCATGGAAAGTCTTACGCTGTTTTCGGCGATGTGGCAGCTTGATATGGGGCAGGAGGAGCGAAAGGAAATCCTTGCTTCCGACGAGCCTGTCAAGGCTTACGGCGAGTGGCTTCATCGTTTGCAGGAAATGGATATCTACTTTGCAATGCCGAGATTTTACAAAACTAATGACGGACTTATCGGTGTGTACTTCATAACCGAGAATACACTCAGCGCAGTTCCGCTTGTGCCTGCTGTTCCCTTCGGACTTACGGACGAAAACGGCAATCCTGTTAAAATTGACAGCTGGCGCGCAAACTTTTATTCAATTACCGCTGATGACACGATTGGGGATATGCCTTACAGCGATTTCATTGAGCGTGTAAAGGACGGTGCAAAGCGTTACGACGGTTCGAGGATTATTGCTGAGCCTATGAGTGATGAAAGACTGCGTGAGCTGCTGAAGGGTGGCTGACGGGCGTTGTTTATTCATATTCCGTCTTTAAGGCATATGACAGACGATACGGCATACGCTATAAATAATTTTACAGAATGAGAGGAGTAAATAAATGTTATTACTTGACGAACTCAGAGTTGAGCTTGAAGGATACAGAAAGGATATGAAGGAGCTTTACACTATCCTTAATATCGACAAGGCAAAAGAAGAAAATGCACAGCTTCAGGAGGAATCCGCAAAGGAAGGCTTCTGGAACGACATTGAAAATTCCAACAAGGTTATGCAGACCATCAAGCACAACGAAAATACTATTGCAAGCTATGACAAGCTTAACGAAAAGCTTGAGGACTGCCTCACTATGATCGAGCTTACCATGGAAGAGGACGAGGACGAGGAAACTGCTCTTGAGATAAAGCGTGACGCTGACCGCTTTGTTAAGGAGCTTGAGGCTATGAAGCTGACTACTTTGCTTACTGGCGAGTACGACAGCAAGAACGCTATCCTTACTTTCCACGCAGGCGCAGGCGGCACGGAGGCTCAGGACTGGGCACAGATGCTTTTCCGTATGTACAATATGTGGGCGGAAAGCCACGGCTACAAGGTAACGACCCTTGACTACCTTGACGGCGATGAGGCAGGTCTGAAATCCGCTTCTATCCTCATCGAGGGTGTTAACGCTTACGGCTTTATGAAGTCCGAAACAGGCGTACACCGTCTTGTTCGTATTTCACCGTTTGACTCCTCGGGACGCCGCCAGACTTCCTTTGCTTCTCTTGAAGTAATGCCTGAAATGGACGACGCTGATCTTAACATTGAGATACGTCCCGAAGATTTGGAGATAGACTTCTACCGTGCATCGGGCGCAGGCGGACAGAAGGTCAACAAGACCTCATCTGCGGTACGTCTTACACATATTCCCACAGGTATCGTTGTATCCTGCCAGACACAGCGAAGCCAGTATCAGAACAAGGACTACGCTATGAAGATGCTTATTTCCAAGCTGGTTGAGATAAAGGAGCGCGAACACCTGGAAAAAATCGAGGACATCAAGGGCGTGCAGAAGGAAATCGCGTGGGGCGCACAGATACGTTCATATGTATTCATGCCCTATACCCTTGCAAAAGATCACCGCACGGGCTTTGAAAACGGCAACATCGGCGCTGTTATGGACGGCGACCTTGACGGCTTTATCAACGCATACCTTACCGCTCTTTCTCACGGCACATTGCAGAAATAAAAATTAAAGGGCGGAGTACTCTCCGCCTTTTTGTTCGGGAAGTGATATTTTGCAGAAAATTCTTGGCTATATGCGTAAGGCAATTCAGGAGTTCGACCTTATCCAAAACGGCGACAAAATTGCCGTGGGAGTTTCGGGGGGCAAGGACAGCCTTGTTCTGCTGAAAGGTCTTGTTATGCTGAAACGCTTTATCGGCATTGATTACGAGGTGGTTGCCATAACCCTTGACCCACGTTTCGGCGGCACGGACGGGGATTATTCCTCCGTTGACGAAATGTGCAAGGAAATGGGCGTGGAGTACATTCTTAAACGCACCCATATCGGCGAGATTGTCTTTGACGTAAGGCAGGAGACCAACCCGTGCAGCCTTTGCGCGCGAATGAGACGGGGCGCTCTTCACGACGCCGCAAAAGAAGCAGGCTGCAACAAAATAGCCCTCGGACACAATTACGAGGACGTGGTGGAGACCTTTATAATGAATCTTTTCAACGAGGGACGGCTCGGCTGTTTTGCTCCGAAAAGCTATCTTTCGCGGAAGGATATCACCATGATAAGACCCCTTGTGTTCGCTCCCGAAAAGGATATCCGAAGCGCCGCAAACCGAAATGAACTCAAAATCGTGAAATCAAAATGTCCTGCCGACGGTCACACATCACGGGAGAAAACTAAGCAGTTCCTTGCTGAAAGAGACAAAGCCGACAAGGGCTTTTCCGACCGTATCTTCGGTGCAATGCGCCGTGCAGGACTTGACGGCTGGGGATTTAAGGACAGCACGTTAAAGAAATAAAACAGCAAAATAGCGTTTGAATTACAGAAATTTATATCAAGTATGTACATCGGTCAATTTGACAAAAAAATATCAAGGCTGTCAGCTTAATTTGTTGCTTGTATTGAAAATTATTTATTTGGTTGACAACCGACTGTAAAAAGAGTAAAATTAATTCATAAAAATATGTGCAGATAAGGAGATTTGAGATGAAGAAAATATTTAAATCGGCATTAACGGCAGTAATTCTCTGCGTTACGGCTGTTATGATTTCTCTTTGTGTTTCGGCAGAGACCGAGGACGTGGAAATGTCAGTATCCCGTGCAATGCAGACCAACGGCAAATGGGGACAATCCATAACATATACTCCTGCCGATCTTGACCCGAGGAACATTACCCCCGATACGACAATTCGAGTTGAATTTGAGCTTGAAGGCGAACGTACCTTTGAAGACCAGCACCAGATCGAGCTTATTCTCCAGAACTATTCTGTAGACCCTCAGATCTGGGCGCAGGTCGTTCCCGTTGAGTATGACGATACATACGCTGTTTTTGATTATGACGGTATGGTCACTGCATACGGCAGCGACGATTTCAGCGAAGTGGGCAATATCTGCATCGGCGACCGCGGAGTAAAAATGAAGGTCACAAAGGTTACGGTAACAAACCTGACTGTTCCCGAGGTTACAACCACCGAGGCTACAACGACTGAAGCCACTACTACAACAGAAGCGACAACTGAAGCTGAAACAACAGCAGCGGAGACAACTGCTGCAGCTGCGGAAAATACCCAAAACTCAAACGGCGGAGTTCCTGTTGTTGTAATTATCATAATTATTGTGGTCGTTGCAGGAGCAGCGGTAGGCATCACACTTGCATTAAAGAACAGAAAGAAATTCTATTAATATTCTTCAAAAATATTTTCGGTGTCGTCGGCGCAAATGCTGACGACCCATTTTTTTTGCAGGATCTTTTGCGTAAAAATCTTTTCGGGATAGCCTTTGCAAAGGGGCTGACCGCCCTCAAAAGTGAAGCTGTATTTCGCCATATCAAAGGTAAGACCCGTGCCGATATTTTTTCCGAGAGCCTCTTTGAGCGTCCATATGCGGAAGAATGCCTCATCGGGACAAGAGCTTTTCCCCACATAGTCAAGCTCCTGCTCCGAGAAAATTTTCCCTGCCGCTCTGCCGCTGTACGGACGGATAAGCTCCGCGTCAACGCCGATATTCCCCTCCGATATGCCGCAAATCGCAAGCCCCTTGCAATGGCTGATATTGAAGTGAATGTTGGGGTACTCCGAAAGATAAGGCTTGCCGTGAGCGCCCTTTTCAAGGGTAAAGCTTTCTATGCCGTAACTCGCTTTTAGCGCTCGTGCAAGGAGGGAATATGCCTCGTCATGCTGAGCATTTCGGGTAAGAGCTTCATCAAGCAGTCTGTAAAAAATCATTTGACCGCGCCTTTCCATACAAAAACGCCGCATAGAAAATGTCTATGCGGCGTCACTATTTTTGTTGCAATAATTAGAATGCTGCGTTGATAAGAAGAATAGCCTTCTTTGTGTTTCCGTCAACCTTTACAAGGCCTTCAGCAAGAGCATCGTAAATGTTCTTCTTGCCTTCGATAACAGCAAGGATGTCCTCAGCGTCAGCGCGGAAGTAAACATCATAGTCATCGTACTTGTAAGGCTCAACGTAAACCTTGCCTTCGGATACGAGAACATAGAAGATGCCCTCAGCCTTGCCGCTGATCTCAATGTTTGCAGCGATAGGATACTTGATCTTGCTAATGTTTGCAGCAGTAAATTTCTTTACAGCAGCAGTTACAACACTATCATAAGAAATAGCCTTCTTAGAGGGAGCCTTCTTAGCAGGAGCCTTCTTTTCAGCCTTGGGAGCAGCAGCCTTCTTAGCAGGAGCCTTCTTCTCAGTCTTGGGAGCAGCAGGCTTCTTAGCAGCGGGAGCCTTCTTTTCAGCCTTGGGAGCAGCGGGCTTTACAGCCTCTGCCTTGGGAGCTTCGGGAGCAGCCTTTACCTCAGCAACGGGAGCAACAGGCTTCTCGGTTTTAACAGCAGCGTCTTTAATTTCGTTCTTAGCCATAATAATATCCTCCTTAAAATAATAAAAAGAAACAGTATCAAAAACTAAACAAAACCTATTTTTTATTTAAGAACATTATAACTAATTTATTAAGAATTGTCAATAATAAAAGAATATATTTGCCGATTTTTCCAAAAAAAAGCTGATTTTGTATTATTTTTGAGTGAAAAGCACTCAAAAAATGACGCACCTTTGGGATATTTGCAGAAAAATCAATATATGCTTCCCGTTGTTCTCGGGAAGGGAATAACATCGCGGATATTTGCAACGCCCGTAACATACATGATAAGCCGCTCAAATCCCAAACCGAAGCCTGCGTGCTTTGCACCGCCGTAACGCCGGAGGTCGAGATACCAGTCGTAATCCTCTGCGGAAAGTCCAAGCTCTGCCATTCTCTGCATAAGCAGGTCAAGACGCTCCTCGCGCTGGCTTCCGCCGATAAGCTCGCCCACTCCCGGGACGAGCAGGTCGACAGCCGCAACGGTTTTTCCGTCGTCGTTCATGCGCATATAAAACGCCTTTATCTCCTTTGGATAATCGGTAACGAACACGGGTTTGCCGAACACCTTTTCCGTCAGGTAACGCTCATGCTCGGTCTGCAGATCGCAGCCCCAGAAAACGGGGTACTCAAACTCGTCCTTATGCTCTTCAAGAAGCTTTATCGCCTCGGTGTAGCTGCACCTTGCAAAGTCCGAATTTGCAACGGCTTCAATGCGCTCAATAAGTCCCTTGTCGTAAAAATTATTGCAGAATTCAAGCTCGGCGCGGCACTCGGAAAGCAGCGCTTTGAGAACATATTTCAGCATATTTTCCGCAAGCTCCATGTCGTCCTCAAGGTCGGCAAAAGCAATTTCCGGCTCTATCATCCAGAACTCTGCGGCGTGTCTCGGGGTATATGATTTCTCTGCGCGGAAGGTTGGTCCGAAGGTGTAAATTTTGCCGAAAGCCATTGCCATGCACTCGCCCTCAAGCTGTCCAGAAACGGTGAGAGAAGCGCTCCTGCCGAAGAAGTCTTGGGAGAAATCCGCCTCGCCGTTTTCGCCTTTTGGAACGTCGTTCATGTCAAGAGTCGTGACGCGGAACATCTCTCCTGCGCCCTCGCAGTCGTTGGCTGTGATAAGGGGAGTATGTGCGTACACAAAGCCGTTCTCCGCAAAAAATTTGTGGAGAGCCTGCGCCGCCGCGGAGCGAATTTTGAACACCGCCTGAAAGGTGTTGGTGCGCATACGCAGGTGTGAAATCGAGCGGAGATATTCAAGGGTATGCGCCTTTTTCTGCAAGGGATAATCGGGGGAGGACGCGCCCTCAACGGCGATGTCGTCAGCGTTTATTTCAAAGGGCTGTTTGGCGTTTGGAGTAAGGATGACCCTGCCCTTGACGGACACGGCAGCACCCGTGTTAAGCTTTGATACCGCGGCAAAGCCTGCGAGCTTGCTTTCCTCGGCAACTATCTGAACGGGGGTAAAACAGCTTCCGTCGGTTATGGAAAGAAAGGCAACATTCTTGCCTGCGCGGAGGGATTTTATCCAGCCGCAGACGGTCACGCCCTCTGTAAATGCTTCGGGATTTTCATGCAGTTTTTTCAGTTCTGTACGTTTCATTTTAGGAAGTCCTTTCGGTTATAATACTAAGGAAGCACTGATTAAATCGCGCCTTACGGCTTGGCACGCATCTTGCTTGCATATTTTCCGTCATATTGCACCAAAATTTCTTGACAGGCGCCATGCCTGCTGATTCTTGCTTTGCAAGAATTGCGAAATTTTTGCACAATCTGACGAAAAATCTGACTGCGCAATATGCGCACCAGATTTAATCAGTACTTCCCTAAAAACCAATTAAACTGTAGACAAAAAATCTTCGCATAATCCATATACGCAAGATTATGCTCGATTTTTTGTACAGTTTTTAAATGGTTTTTAGTATAAGCAATACAAATTTGTTTCCCACGCAGGGATATAAAGCTGATGGCGAATATAAAATTTCAGCTTCGGGTTAATGCTTTTTATCAGCAGGGGCAGTTCGAACATATCCTCGTTTCTGTGGTACAGCGAGCAGAGGATTTTTGCTCCTCCTGCGATATGTTTTTTTGCTCCGAGGATAGCTTCGCGCTCTGCACCCTCAACGTCAAGCTTGATAACGGTCGCCTGCTCGGGAACGGCTTCGTCCACCGCATAGGCAGGTATCTCAACCGTCTTGCCGCTGCCGTTTGCACGGGACATTCTTCCCTCGTTTGCGGTGAAAGGAACAGTACCGCCTTTGCTCCAAGCAGCACCGTTAAAAAGGGTGATGCGCTCGTCCTCGGGAAGATTTTTTCCAAGCTTGCGGAAGTTTTTCGGGTTAGGCTCAAAGGCGTAAATATGCTTATATTTTCCGCCGCAGGCTTCGGTAAATTCCTGCACCGTATCGCCGTTGTATGCACCCAGATCAACAAAAATTTCGTTATCCGTCAGCGGAATAATTTCGCCGTAAATCTCCTCCTTGGGGGAGGTGCAGCGGTTAAGGTATTCGATTTTTCCGCTTATTTTAAAGTTAAGCACGTCCGCAAAGGTCTGCCGCGATTTTTCGTCCGCAAGCATATCGTACACCGCCTGTATCTTTTCGGCGTTTTCCATGCAATAGCTGTAAGTAAACAGACCGTCCCCCGCAACGGGAACATCGGGCGCAAGGAGGATATGCCGCTTTGCAATATCGTTGATACGGCCGTACAGACTTTGATATCCTGCCGCAAAAGCAAGCACTATAACAAAGTCATCGATAAGCGCTTCTATCTGGGACAGCGTATGCACCAGATGTCCCTCAAAGGTGTGACCGCGCACAAACTCGTCGCTTGCAAAAAAGCCTGCAAGGGGAATTTTGTACTGCTCAAAAACACCCATTATTTTCAGCGCACCGTCACCCATGCCGTAAATAAAAACGGGCAACTCGGTGCTTTTCAGGAAGTCCCAGCAGTCGGTTGTTTCTTTAATAAAATCGAGCATATCATTCACCGTCAAAATCGCAGTCACAGTCGCAGTCGTGACCGTGAACAATATCCGAGCCTATCATGTCTCTGCCCCTTGTGCGGTACTTGTCGCGCTGGATGTCAACGTGCTTTTCAAGTATCTGCATGAACTCACGGGGCTTTTTTATGGAGAGTATCTCTTTAACGGGAGTATCCGTATCGCGGCAGTTTATCACGACCGTGCCGCAGCCGAACATTCTCTGACCCAAGGGCAGGCGCAGGCTCTTATCAACCACACGGTAAAGCTCTATTTCGTCCTCGGTCAAGTTCAGAAAGCCTTTTCTCGTGATAAGCTTTTTCTCGGTGAGAATATAGCGCGTAAAGGAAATGGGGAGACCGAAAAGAGTACGCTTTTTGTCCGTCCAGACGTATTCGTAATCAATTTTTGCCATAGTATCAGTCCTTTCTGTAATAATTATTATTTCCACGATACATTATACTATATTCTCACAAAAAAATCAACACGGAGCAGCGTGAAAACGGAGGATATCCGCGTAAACCTTTTCTGTAAACCTTTACTGCATGAAAACATTCAACCGGCGTGCAAAAGCATTGAAATTTCTGTTGTGTATTGACATTGAAAATCTGCGGCAAAATGTGATATACTATAAAAAGTGATTATTTTCAGACAAAATTCCTCGGAGGTTTTCTTATGTTCAATATTGCTGTTGCACAATCGGGCGGACCTACCGCCGCAATCAATTCTTCCCTTGCAGGAGTGTTCTGCGAGGCGCTTAATTCACCAGAAATAGATAAGATATATGGCTCTATAAACGGTATCGAGGGCATACTGAAGGACGAGCTTGTTGACCTGAAAAAGATACTTACAACGGATTACGACATTGACCTGCTGATGAAAACTCCCTCAACCGTTCTCGGTTCCTGCCGCTTTAAACTGAAAAGCTCCGCAGAGGACGACAGCGATTACCGCAAGGCTGCCGCTACCTTTGAAAAGTACGGCATAAAGGCGTTTTTCTATATCGGCGGCAACGACTCCATGGACACGGTAATGAAGCTTGACAGATGGTTCAAGGAGAATAATATAGACATCAAGGTGGTGGGCGTGCCGAAAACTATCGATAACGACGTTATGGCTACCGACCATACCCCCGGTTTTGGTTCAGCGGCAAAATATGTTGCAACATCAATGCAGGAGATAATCCGCGACAGCCGTGTATACTCCATTCCGTCGGTAACTATCGTTGAGATAATGGGACGTGACGCAGGCTGGCTCACAGCTTCGTCCTGCGTGCTTCGTGCAAACGGCGAGCCTGCTCCCCATATGATATATCTGCCCGAGGCGGAATTCTCCATAGAAAAGTTTCTGGACGATATCCGCACGGCGCAGAAGAAGTACAAGGCGGTCATAATCGCAGTTTCTGAGGGCATACGCTTTGACGACGAAAAATATCTTTCCAGCGGATTTTCCTCCGAGCTTACCGACGCTTTCGGTCATAAGTACCTTTCGGGTGTGGGCAAATACCTTGAAAAGATAGCAGGTGCAAATATCGGCTGCAAGGTGCGCTCCATCGAGCTGAACGTTATGCAGAGGTGCAGTTCCCATATTGCTTCGCTGACCGATATCACCGAGGCAAAGGAGATAGGTGCGGCTGCGGTAAAGGCGGCGCTGGGCGGCAAAAGCGGCGTGATGATGATATTCAAGCGCATAAGCAACAACCCCTACCGCGTTGAGATACTTTCGGCGGATATCGAAGGCATTGCAAACAAGGAGAAATTCTTCCCCTCCGAGTGGATAAACTCAAAGGGCAATAATGTTACCGTAGACGCGCTCAATTATTTCCTGCCGCTTATTCAAGGCGAGCCGAAAATCGAGTACAAGAACGGCATACCTGTTCATTTCAGATTAAATCAGTAAAAGAAATTGGCAAATAGCGCAGACGATATTGATTACGCATTTTAAATTATATTTATTGGAAACAATAATTTAGCGCAACATTTTGTAGGGCATCAGCGAAGCGTAAGTAAAAAGTTCGCCAGCCTTTCAAGGCTGCGGTTTCCAAAGGCAGAGCCTTTGGTCGCCGCGCGCACGCGGCGAAACACCCCAGCTTGCGCCCGCAGGCGCCCGAAAAAACGGAGCAAGGGGTGAAAAATGCGACAGCATTTTGAGGGGAGGCGAACAAGACCGCCTCCCCTTGTTGGTTTACAAAGCAAACTTTTCTTCAAAACAGTCCGGTGGACTG
>JAGAUA010000002.1 GCA_017847885.1 Oscillospiraceae bacterium | reverse complement strand
TTATAACAGTCATTCTCATATCATCTTCAACCATGTTTATTACAGCCATAACAATAAAGTATATCCCTGCCAATATATAAACCAGTTTCAGGGCATTATGGTTAAAGCTGTTCCGTTTTTCTTTAAGGTATCTAATGTATCCGCCAAGATCTCCAAACATTTCCATACAGTCGCTCCTTATTCGTTTTCAAGCAGGCTTTCAAGTTCGGACTTTATCTCAAAGAATGTGTCGAGGATATCAGCCTCAAAGCCCTCTTCTCTGTCCTTTGCCATTATCTCAAACGCCTGCTCAGTCGTCATGCCCTCCTTGTACTGACGCTTTGACACAAGTGCGTCATAAACATCGGCAACTGCAAGTATTCTTGCGGAAAGAGGTATTTCCTGCCCCTTCAGACCCTCGGGGTAGCCCTTGCCGTTCCATTTTTCGTGATGATAGCACGCCATATCGCAGGCTACCTGCAAAAAGTCGGGGTCAACCATTCCGGGCATATTCTTCCTAAGCATTTCCGCACCCGCTCTTGAGTGGGATTTGATAAGGTCGTATTCCTCGTTTGTAAGCTTGCCGGGTTTCGAAAGAACAGCATCGGGAACGGTTATCTTTCCGATATCGTGAAGCGGCGCAGCGTTACGCATATTCTCCATAAATTCAGCGTCAAGCTTATCCGCATAAATGCCCTTTTCACGCATTTTTTCCGCCAGCATCATTGTGTAAGTGCTTGTCCTTTTGACGTGTTCGCCCGTTGTACCGTCACGGCTTTCGATCACGTTCGCCATTGTTATGATAACATCATGCTGCATCTTGGTTATCTGCGCAAGCTGCTCCGCAACCATTTTTTCAAGGCTCTTGCGATATTCCTCAAGCTCAATGGTGCGGTTCACGCGCTTGTGCATTATCGACAGTACAAAGGGCTTTGCGATGTAGTCCACCGCACCCATGTCAAAGCATTTCTCCTCTGTTTCGCTGCTGCGGTCTGCGGTAAGGAAAATAACGGGTACCTTGCAGTGCCTTTCATCGCTGCGAAGCTTTTCCATTACCTCAAAGCCGTCCATATCAGGCATACTGATATCAAGCAGAATAAGACTCGGCTCGTTTTTTTCAAGGTATTCAAGAGCCTTCTCTCCCGAATTTACTGCGGCAACTCTGTATTCATCGGAAAGCAGCTTTTGTGCAATAATAAGATTTGATTTGTCATCATCAACAACTAAAACAGTTTTTTTCATTTTATGACCATTTTCCTCTTATACTAATTCCACACCGTTCTATAGATAAGGACGGTAGATAGAATTTCGTCAATCTAGGAAAGCGACCGCAGGCGGGCTTGCCGCCCAGCAAGGGAACTTGACGACGAGTGACGAAATTATAGCTGCCGTATCTGTCTATAGGTTGGTGAGGAATTAGTATTATGGAAAATGTCCTCCTTTCTCGATGCTATACGCAAGGAATTATTTGAGTTTTTCTGAAACAAAGCTTTCAATAAGCTCTGACGCTGTGATGTAATCAAAATCGTCAACAAGCTGCTGCACCTTTGAGAGCATTTCTCCTGCCCGTTCGGAAAGTCCGTCGGCAGTGGTGCAGCCTCTCATCTTCTCTATGCAGTCAATTGCTTCCGTCATTTCGTAGTTGTTCACATTTTCAAGGAGCCTGCCCAGCATGGCAGTATATTCTTCTGCGGTTACTTCCTCAAGCACCGTCCTTTCTTTACGGTATATCATCTTCTCCGCAGCGTCAAGAACCGTTTCAAGCAGCTCTGTAAACCTGTCGAAGGATTCCGCAACAGCTTCCGCATCTTCCGCCTTTGCAGCAAATTCATGTACCTCAGCAAGCTCGGAAAGCCCCCGGGCGCCTATGTTGAGGGATGTGCTTTTCAAAGTGTGTGCAATTACCGCATAATTCTTCCAGTCTGCCTTATCAAAGTATTCCTTGAGCTGCCTGCGGTACTTTTTTCCCTCTTCGCAGTAGCTTTCAATTATCTCGCTGTAAAGCCCCTCATCATTGCCGCAGTACTTCATTCCCACCCTACGATCAATGTACGGATCATACTCATTGGGAGCAGTTTCATTCAAGGCAGGCTCCGCATTCGCAGGAGCGTTAGGAACAGGCTCGTCCTCGCAAACCATACCTTCGGGAATATATGTAAGCAGTACACGCTCCAAAGCAGCTATATCCACAGGCTTGCTGAGATAATCGTCAAAGCCCTCGTCAATGTATCTCTGCTTTGCTCCTGCCACCGCATTTGCCGTAAGCACCACTATCGAGCTTTCCCTGTTGGGATTATCCTCATCGCCTCGTATCGCGTGCATTGTTTCTATACCGTCGGGCGAAGGCATCATATGGTCCATAATAATAAGGTCGTACTTGTTTTTTCTGCAAAGCTCCATACATTCATTACCGCCAGTTGCAATATCGGGAGCAATGCCGTATCTTTTCAGCAGACCGCCGAGAACGCTTAAATTCATGCGGTTGTCGTCCACCGCAAGGATATGCGCATCGGGAATTGTAAAGCACCTTGCCGCTGTATCGTGCTTAATGCGAGAGTCACAGCTGAACGATTCTATAATGCTGTTTCCGGATATCTTCTGGGGAAGCTTTACCGTAAATACAGACCCCGAGCCTACAACGCTCTTTACCGTAACAGTACCGTTCATCATTTCCACCAGAGCCTTTGTGATCGATAGTCCAAGACCCGTACCTCCAACGGTGCGGTTCTTGTTGTGTCTTAGTCTGTCAAAGCTGTCGAAAAGCTTTTCCTTATCCTCCTCAGATATGCCCGAGCCTGTATCGGAAAGGGTTATGATAAGGCTAAAATCACTGCCGGCATTGATTTCGCCGCCGGCAAAAAATGCTATCTGCCCGTTATCCGTAAACTTTACTGCATTGGATATGAGATTGTCAATTATCTGCTTTACTCTGTGGAAATCGCCCTCCAGCTGTGCCGGAAGATTGTCGTCGACAACGAAAACCGTCTCGATGCCCTTTTTACCTGCCGCATAATTAAGGGCAGCTATCTCCTCATTCAAAAGTCTGTCAAGGTCATAGCTCTCGCTGACAAGCTCCAGCGTGCCCGACTCTATTGCGGAAAAATCCAGTACGTCGTTTATCAGCGTCAAAAGGCTGTTGCTTGCTGTCTTTATATTTTCGGAGCATTCCGTTATCCTGTCCCCCGGGTCATCCTGCAAAATTATCTCGTTCATACCGAGAATAGTATTTACAGGTGTTCTGAACTCATGGGACATATTTGCAAGGAACTCGCTTTTTGCCTGATATTTCAGACGGGCTATCTCGTTTTCGTGCTTTATCATCATGCTTGTTGTAACGATGACCCACACTATTGCAGAGCCTATCCAAACTATTGCTATAATAAGATATGACCTAAACAAGTCGTTTTCCCAAGCATGAGCTTCCTTTACGAGGCAGTAGCATTTTTCCTGCAAAACAGCAGATTCGTCATCGCTCATTATCTGTATGCAGACGGTGTATGTGCCGTGTTCAAGATTGGAGATCTGAATTGATTCAAGCTCCCTGTGAGTAATAACGGGAGGATTGTCGTTAAGCTCCTTGATAAAAAATCTGAGCTTGACATTTGACGCAAGGTAGTTTCTCACGGAAGCTTCAAGAGTAATAAGCTTGGTATCAGCAGGAATAACAATAACATCATCGTTTATTTCCGCCTTGTTTTTATCGCAGCTTACCGCCGAAAGCCCGAATTTATATTCGGCTTCATTACGTTTTTGGTAATCGGGCTTGAAATAATTTACGCCGCGGTTAGTGCTGAAATAAAACATTCCGTCTTCGTCGAGGTAATTCCACGAGTTTGATACAAGGCCGTCGGAAAGACCGTCGTAGTAATTATACAGCTTGTAACTTATATCGTTTCCGCTCAAAAGCTCTTCGATATCGGTAATGTAAATTCCCGCACTTGAAATCACACAAAGCTTTTCGTTCATTACGACCGCATCATAGTTGTTGTAGTAAGGAAACTTATTCAGAGAAGTTACTGCGCCGTCCTTCATATAGCCGAGGGAATTGCTCATAACAAGGAAAAATCCGCCGCCGTAAGGGGTCATTCTCAAAACGACCTGTGAAGGCATACCCTCCGTCTCGCCGATATGGCCGATGATCCTGCCGTCCCGGATAATGTATATTCCTGCGCCGTCGCTTCCTGCGTAGAGATTGCCGCCGCTGTCCAGGGCAAGGCAGAGTATCTGCGCATTTTCAAGACCGTCAGCCTGTCTTATCGTTCCCGTGACCTTATCGTCCTTGATAAAATTCAGACCGCTGTTCGTGCCTGCTGCGACCGTTCCGTCGGGAAGCTCGATAATGCATCTGAATCTGTCGGAGGTCGTCCCGTTTTCTTTTTCGGTAAACGTCTTTATCGTTCCGTCAGCTTCATACCTTACAAGTCCGTAATCGCTGTATGTGCATATCCACAAGCGGTTTTGGGAATCCGTTTTGATGCAGCGGATCCTTGCGCCCTCAAGCATTTCCGTAAGGTTGTTTGATTTTGTCGCCCTGCTTTTTTCATCAATTATCACAAGACCGCTGTCTGTTCCGCAGTAAAAATCTCCGTTATAAAGGCAGACAGAGTTTGTAACCGCGCTTGCTGCACCCGATTCCTCGAAAAGATCGCCGAAGGTATTATCCGAAAGCTTCATTATACCGTATCGGGAGGAAGCAAACCAGATATTGCCCTGATAATCCTCCAACACGTTTTCTATGCCGCTGTCAAATCCATCGTAGAAAAGCTCCTTCACAGTGCCGTTGCGCAGATAGCCGATACCGTTGCTGCAGCAAAGCCACAGCCTGCTACGGCTGTCGCTTTTCATGCATTGGACACCGGAAAGGGTCTCCAAAATTCTTTTTCTGGTAATTTTCACACCGCTTTGCGAAACGCTGATCTTTTCTATGTATGATGAGGAAGTTCCTGCCATGATCCCGTCGGATACCGCTCCCACGCAGGTATAATATACGCCCTCGGTATCCGAGGTATGCTCGGTAACAACGCTGTCGTTTTCGATAACAAAAAGCTTGCCCGAATTGTTAACGCACACCAGCTTGCCGCCATAATAAACCATTGAGATGATGTATGTAACGTCCGTGTCAATGACGCTTACGCTGTTGTCCGAAAGCACCTTGCAGATACGGTCGGTCGTGCCGATATAAACCGTTCCGTCATCGGCTTCTGCAAAGCAGCGCACCGAGTTTGCGGCAAGACCGCTTTTTATGTTGTAAAACGAAAAGCTTCCGCTTTCGTAAAGCGCCACGCCGCTGTCGTTAGTGCCGATCCACAAGCGTCCCCTGCTGTCGGTAAACATAGCCGTAACGCTTGTTATACCGCCTTCTGTTATGAACTCAAAGCTTTTGCCGTTAAAGCGGGTAAGACCTGCGTATCCGCCTATCCAGATGTAGCCGTCCTCCGTCTGGGCAATTTCGTTTGCTTCCGAGGAGCAAAGTCCGTTTTTGTTGTTGTATACGGTGCTGATGTATTTATCGCTGTTGCTTTCTGCCGAAACATCAAAGGGACACATGAAAAGCGTTCCGCCTGCAATTGCCAGCGCCAACACTGCGGCGGATGCCTTTGAAGCACGCATTTTTTTACCGTCAATGATCTTGACCGTAATTTTTATTACCGCATAAGCAATGGCAGCTGTGACCATTTTATCAATTATGTCCACAATAAGCTCGTCGCCTATCGAGCATATTACCCGTGGCGTACCGTACCACTCAAGCATACTGAAAAAAATGTCTCCCCACTCATTTCCACTTTTTCCCTCGGAAAATATCATGTTTACGGGAACGGAAACAACAACGGATATAACACCTGTCCAGAAGCCCACAAGCATAGCCTTTGTGAAGCTTTCAAAGTTTCGCTTTTTCATGCACAACGCAAGGAAAATGCCTATTCCCGAACTAGACAGCATATAGGGCAACGCCTCAATTTCAAATATAGCGTAAATCAGATTGTTGCACACCCCTGCAATAACAGCTCCGCCTATACCGAAAAAGTAAGCGGCGGCAAAAGTGCCTATCGTATCCAGCCACAACGGCAGCACAAGTGACTCGGCAAGGAATTTTCCGCCAAAATTGAGCGCGATACATATTACCATTATAAGAAATCTTTTTCCGAAGGAAAGATTACGGCTGTTCATATTTCAACATCTCCCGTTGCTTCATTATTACTCAGTTATATGCTCATCAAAATGTTTTTCACTTATCCACTCTGCTATTTTAGCACACACACCAAACAAAATTTAACATATAATGCCAAAAGAATCAATTTACACCGGAATCAGAAAATTTCCGGAATCCTATTGCCCCAATTTTGTGTTCGTTTCACGTTTTTCAATCCCATAAAAGCAAAAAAATCCACTATACAATATTGTACAGTAGATCTTAAAAAAAAAACATTAACCAATGGTTAGGTATATATTGAATAATTGGTGTTTTCCCACCAAGATACGTCACTTATACTAATCTTTAATCGTTATGTAGACAAAGGCGGCAGATAGAACGCTGCCAATCTAGGAAAGCGACCGCAGGCGGGCTGTCGCCCGGCAAGGGAGCTTGACGACGAGTGGCTGCGTTATAGCTGTCGGATTTGTCTATAGGTTGGTTAAAGATTAGTATTAAGCAACAGAAATAATGAAAATGTCGATCAAATCAGCGGTTTCTTAGGTCTTTTGTAAGATAAGCTCGGCAAGCCGCTTTCTCTTGGTTCGGGTGTCACCCTCAATATGAAGCTTGGAATAGATATGATTCACATACTGCTTAACGCTGCCCTCAGAAAGAAACAGTCTTTCCGCTATCTCACGGTTAGTAAGCCGCTGTGTCATCAGCTTTACGATCTCAAATTCCCGCTGTGTCAGCACATCAAACACAGCAGGGCGGGTGGCTGCCGCTTTTCGTGACTTTGCCGATTCGCCAAGCTCCATGATCTTCACGATAAAGTCACTCCGGATTTGCCGTGCCAGCATGGGCTCCAGATAGTCATAGTTTTCTGCGAAGGGCATCACAAGGCTGTCGGGTTCGGCATCGGAAATTGCCCTTCTTAGCCACTCATTCGCTTCCTCGGATTTTCCCAGCATCTCATATGCCACAGCGGTCTGAATGCGGATATGAAGTGCCACAAGCGCATAGTGCATTGCTTCGCACACGGCAAGCTGACCCGTGCTGCGCCCGATCACCTTCGCATAAGCGCCCTGGACAAGGTACACTTGATTTTCGATCATCTCCATCATTGGCTTGCCCGGTGCAAGGAAGTTGATCGTGGAAAGCTGATGCTCGGCAAAAACGGGAGGGATCTGTTCCGTCTCACCCAGCAGGGCGTGGTAGTAGGCACAGGCGGCACTCCAGATATTCACCTCTATCGTGTTGTGCTGCCGCAGCAGCTCCGCAAGCCGTTCCTCAAAAGAATATCGCTGCTCTACATCTGTATACAGGGAAAGACGCCATGCGAGGAAGTCGCAGCAAAGCACCATATTCGCCTGCCCGTTTCCCTCGATCTGCGCATAGGCACGTTCCAATGTAATATACGCATCCGTAAAGCTGCCCTGCATATAATCCGCCTCTGCCCGCATGATGGTTTCCGCACCCTGTCCGTGGTTTCCCGTGACCTTATAGTAATGCGGCATACACTCACCCATCTCGGCAAGCTCGCTTTGCAGCTCTCCCGCCGCACGATAGAACATCATCAGAACGGACGGCGAACCGAAGGTCCAGCCGCCGCTGTTTTGAATGCTGATGGCGGGGCGGGACATCTTACTGCCGGCACTGCGGTGCAGTCGGCTCATGGCGCTGATGTCATTGTAGTAAAGAAAACTCTCAATGAGGTCGCATTCACCCAGCAGATTGTCGCATTCCTCTGCCGACATTTTCGGATGCTCCTCAATGGAAGTCAACAGGAGAGATTTCAGCTCCAGCATCTTCGGGATCTGCCGCCATGTGAACATACGGCGCATCAGCACAAGGAGCGCCGGAAGATGCGCTTTCAGGGTGGAAACGGGACACGCCGCAATGTCGTCAAGCACCGTCTGCGGGTCAAGCGAGGAAAGCAGGATACCTGCGTCTTTTTGTATGACTCGCAGCAGGGCGCCGTAATTTCCGCTCTGTCGGTAAAATGTTATGGCGTGCAGATACTGTCCGCAGTTTTCGTACCACGCTCCGAAACGTTCCAGATAGAACGACTGCTTTTCCTTTTCCATCATTCGAAATCTCCGCTCGGCACAATCCTTCATCATATGATGAAAGCGGAAAGTCACGCTGTCCGTCAGACATTTGACAAATGCGTTTTGCTCAGTCAATACGCAAAGCAGCTTTTCTGCATTGTCGTCCCCTGTGACGAAGCGTGCCATTTCCACGGTAAACTCATCGGCAAGCCCCATGACCGCCAGAAACTCCTGCTGCTTCTCGGGGAGCGGGTCGATCATAGCGGCGGTGAACATAGTATAGATGTCGGAATTGCGGTCGGGCAGTGCTCCACGCTCAATGAATGTCAGCAGATTCAGATATACGGCGGAAAACCAGCCCTCGCTGGAATAGAGCAGGGCTTCTACCTGCTCATCGGAAAGCTCAGTGCCGCATCGGTGAGCATAAACGGCAAGCTCCGTGTAGTTTAGCCGCAAGTGTTCCGTGCCGATCTGATAAACCTTGCCTCCCAGACGAACCGTTTCAGCGGTGGGAAGAAAACGGTCCCGACTGGCAACGATCAGGTGTACATTAGACGGCAAACAATTTGCAAGGGTGCAGATAAAATCGGAAATGCGGCTGTCCATCAACAGGTAAAAATCGTCAATAAAGATATAGCAGGCAGTTTCTCCTGCCAGTTCATGGCAGAGTTCGTCCGCCAGCAGTCCCCCTCCGGCAATATCCGTGGGGCAAGTATAGTCCCGCAGGAAGTCAAAACCAGCCCGTGCAAAGGCATCCTGCACGCTTTTCCAGAATATCGCAAGATTGTCGGAATATACGCTGATGCGAACAATTCGCGGAGAATGCATCTTTGCTTGCTGCTCCAGATACCAGTTCACCGCCGTTGTTTTGCCATAACCCATAGGTGCCACCACTGTGGTCAGGGCACAGCGAGAGATGGGTCGCATACTCTCTTGCAGCCGTTCGGATATGTAAACGGTATTCAGATTCCATTTTGTTTTTGGCATGACCTATACCTCCAACTCATTCTATTTGTATCCGCTCTATGCAGATCGGACGGATTTTTTATTCTCCGGGAATGTTTGGGATCTCCCGAAGCAAAACAAGTTGGGAGTACGTCCTTCTGCACAGTATTAATTGACTCTCCGTGAGGATATAATCTATCAGAATACATTATATGTGAATATGCGTGATTTTTTCAACAATCTGATGTTAATTATTCTTGAACTTTTTCGTCCGAATTTAGAAAAAATCCGGAAATCTCTCGGTAAAAAACATATACGCTTGTTTTTTTATGCCGATTTCTTCTCCTTGATTTAAAAGGTGTTTATACAAATTTTTAATCTAAATGCGTACAAAAAATCAAGAAAAAACTTGCATATATGGTTTTTGTGCAGATTTTTTTCTAAACATTGATTAAGAATTAGTATTAGCATAAGAAAGCAGAACAGCACCACATAATTTTGTGATGCTGTTCTACCCAAACAATGTAAAATCGCCCTTTTCTCGTAAGTTCCTCTTGTTGTGTCGGGATTGCCATAAATATGCATTGTCATAATCTGCTGAAATTTTAAAATGCACAATAAAACTAAACCCTA
>JAGAUA010000009.1 GCA_017847885.1 Oscillospiraceae bacterium | reverse complement strand
GGAAACGCTGAATAAATAGCATTCCAAGATAAAAAAATTCACGCCCAGCCTGAAAAAGTCTTTTTTCCTGCAAGAATGTGAAAAATCTCATCATATTTTGCCCCAAACAGGGCTTCTTACCCTCAAAAGGGCAGAATTATCCCTTGTTCGGGCAGAATTCTTTTTGAACACGCTTCACCATTAACAGATTTGCACACGCAAACAGCACATTCAACTTATTGAAATTCTTTGCTATACCTCTGTACCTCACTTTTCTGAAACCAAAGGTATCTTTGATGATCTTAAATGCATGCTCAACCTTGCAGCGTACTGCTGATTTTCTGTAATCTATGTATCTTTCCCAATCTATTGCATTATCCGATACCTTGGGCAGGCTCTTCGGACGGCGGTTTATTCTATACTCGATGTTTGCAAGATGTTCGTCATTTCTGATCTCTTCACGCTTTTCTATGCCAAGAAATCCGGAATCTCCATAAACCACCTTGTCGTCTTTTCGTATCAATTTATGTGCTTGTGTAATGTCATGCACATTTGCAGAGGTTGCCGTAATTGAATGCACAAGTCCCGAACCTGCGTCAACTCCAATATTGCATTTCATACCGAATTTCCATTCGTTACCCTTCTTGGTCTGGTGCATTTCGGGATCACGCTTTTTCTCTGCGTTTTTTGTGGAGCTGGGTGCATTTATTATCGTTGCGTCTATTATTGTACCGCCGTGCATAATGTGTCCTGTTGCTTCCATTACACGGTTTATTGCCTTGAAAAATTCTTCACCAAGGTGATTCTTTTCAATCATGTGACGGAATTTCAGAAGCGTTGTTGCATCGGGTACTTGCTCGGTCATAAAGTCTATTTTCATAAATTTGCGGAAAGCATAGCTGTCGTAAATAGCATCCTCCGCACCTTCATCGGAAAGATTGAACCAAGTCTGAAGCAGGTACATTCTGAGCATTGTTTCTATTCCCTTTGTGGGTCTGCCTCGTTTGCCTGCAGGGTAATACGGGCGAACAAATTCCACCCATTCTTCCCATGGAATTATTTCGTCCATTATGTCGAGAAATTCTTCTCTCTTGGTTATGCGCTTTCTGTTTCCATACTCTATATCGCTGAATGTTGTCTGTCTTGCTTTCATTTTCTTCCTCCGATTTTTTGTGGTTTTTCTTTATCTATATTATACCACATTTTGAAGTGAATTGGAAGATTTATTCAGCGTTTCCTTAGTATTACATACATTCATCCAGACCCTCATCTCATTTTCACCGCGGTTGCCCCATGTGCAGTAAGGTACTGCGGCTGCTTCACAAGGCGTTGATTGTTCCTGCTCGCTGCTGTAAAGCTCGCCGCAATCTGTAATGCGCTGTGCTTTTACTTTAAGCTTTACCGTGCCGCCGAGAAAATCAGGGTCAAAATCGCAGACCGTCGGAACAGAGCTTCTGTCTATCCGCAGATCCCTTACACTGCCGTTATCGGCTCCCTCAAAGCAGTAAACGAGAGGTCCGCGCATAAGTGCAGTCATTCCCACAAGTCTTGGTACTCTGCACGACGCTCTGACAAATAGGGGAGTGCCGTCAAAGATAAATTGCACATCAGCCTTATTCTCGACATTGATATAAACATAACCGTTCTCGGGCGTTTGTGAAAATGCTGACCCGTTTACAGTTATGGTACAGCTTTTGCTCCATTTTGGAATACGAACTGCAAGCCTGCCGTTTCCCGACACCGCATACTTTACTGTCATATCGTATGGATAGTCAGTCGTACATTCCAGCTTTAAACCGTTTGAAAAGCTGACGCTGCCTGCTGCAAACATATGGCAGTATGCCGTATCTGCACTTTCTCCGTAAGCATACTTTCCTATGGAGCCTATCAGCCTTGCTACATTGGGAGGACAGCAGGCGCAGGCATACCACTTGGGACGGACAGGAAGAGTGTGGGTATGCGTACACGCAGTTCCCGAAATACCCGGGTCAACTTCAAGGGGATTTACGTAAAAAAACCGCTTACCGTCAAGCTGCATACCTGCAAGAACCGTGTTATAGAACGCAAGCTCCATAATATCGCCGTACTCGCCGTTCACCTCGTTTTCAAGCATTCTTCCTGCAAAGAACATTAATCCAATCGAAGCGCAGGTTTCCGAATATGCGGTATCGGGCGGAAGGTCATAATCGACGGTAAAGGCTTCACCCATAACAGTTGAGCCGATGCCTCCCGTAATGTACATTTTGTTGTGTACTATGTTATCCCATAAACGGCGGCACGCTTCAAAAAGCTTGCTGTCTCCCGTTTCGGACGCAAGGTCCGCCATACCTGTGTAAAGATAAACGGCACGAACCGCATGACCCGTTGCCGCGGATTGTTCGCGCACCGGTTTTCCGCTCTGACGATAATCGTTATCCCACGGGTTGCTGCCCCACACAGTCCAGTTCCTGCGCTCTGCTTCCTGCGCATAAAAGGACGGGTCTGTACCGCGCTCGTCAATAAATCTCCTGCAAAGTTCAAGAAAATGCTCATTTCCCGTAAGGCGGTACAGCTTCAAAAGCGCAAGCTCTATTTCGGGGTGTCCCGGCCAGCCCTTGACGTTTTGCGTAATAAATCTGTCGTATATGCACTCCGCATTCTTGGACGCAACGTCCAGCAGCTTTCGTTTTCCCGTTGCTTCGTAATATGCACAGGCTGCTTCTATCATATGTCCCGAACAGTAAAGCTCGTGTCCTTCCAGCAGATTTGTCCAGCGTTTATCGGTATCCTTTATAGTAAAATATGTATTCAGATATCCGTCCTTGTCTTGAGCGGCGGCAATGAGGTCTATAAGCTCGTCCGCCTGCTTTTCAAGGGCATCATCGGGCTTTGCGGCAAGTGAATATGCCGCTGCCTCAAGCCACTTTGCAGCGTCGCTGTCCTGAAATACCATACCGTAAAAACCGTCGGCGGTATCTTCGCCGCGAAGCGCCTTTCCTGCGTTTATAAAATTTGCTGCAACGTGACTTTTTTCCGCGTCGGGAGCTTTATCCCATAATACGCTGTGCTGATACGGGATAACGGCGTCACGGACAAGCTGCTGGTACTTTCCGATAAAGCCGGCCGCTTTATATGCTGTTACGGGTATTTGAGTCTGTATCTTCATATTTATGACCATTCCTTTCTAAATTTTGCATCAGCAGAAGAACAATACCTGCCGTTCAAAAAATTAAATTATTTTTACAAACGGAGCAAGCCCCTCGGGACGGTAGCCGTCGCCGTAACAGCCGCTCAGGGCGTAAAGCACGGTCTCCCGAGCCTCGGGCTTTCCCCAGTCGTGAAAGCCCTCACGCTTGATATGAGCGCCCAGCTCGCAGTTTATCAGCACGGTTTTGGCATAATTCCGCCACGGACGTCCGAGATAGACCGTTTCCGCAGGGCAATTTCCCGTAAAGCGGCAATTTTTGAAAATATATCCGACCTCTTCTCCGCAGTAGGTTGAAGCGGTGGCAACATAACCGTTGACCTCCTTTCCGCAGTCAATGGAGAAAAGCTCGCAGTCCTCGAAAACCGCAGCGGCGCTGCCGAAAATAAAGTCTACCTCGCCCTCGATATAGCAATTGCGGTAGGTCTGCCTGCACACCCTTCTTTCGGCAAATTCCGTGGGACCCTTAAAGCCGCCCTTTTCGATTTCCTTGTGCGGAAGAGGTCCCGTGAAAAGCGTGTCTTGATGACCGAGAATACGGCAGTTTTCGAAGCAAATGCGGTCTCCCTCGGCATAAACGGCAATAGCCTGCCCCACGTCGCTTCCGAAGCCTGCGGTGTTTGCAATCGTCATATTTTTGCAGCAAAAGCCGTCTGCGTTTGCAAGAAAGGTATACGAGCGGAAGGTGCCCAGCTTTTCACCGCCACACATCATTTTTGCGTATAAGCCGTACTCAATAACGGTCTCGTCCCTGTCCTCGCCAATAATGGTGATGTCGGGCGTGAAAACCTCCACCCGTTCGCGGTACAAGCCCTTTTTCACGAAAACCGTATCGTGCCTGCCTGCTACTCCCACAGCTTCCGACACGGAGGTGAAGTCCCCGGTTCCGTCCTTTGCAGCAACTATCATTCCGCCGCCTCCTTCAAAATATATTTTTTCTTTATCATTCGTATGACTGCAGCTGCCGCTGCCGCAGAAAGTATGCCCACAGAAACATTGCTGACAAGCATTACAATTCCTGCGCTCTCACTGCCGAAATTTGTGTAATTCTGCAAATACCACAGCACGGGTACTCTGAACACGAATATCCTTGCGCCGTTAAGCAGCAGCGTAAGCTTTGTATAGCCGTAGCCGTACAGCAGCGCCATAACAGCGGCGTTGACTCCGAGGGTTATCATGCCGATTATCTCATATTTCGTAACGCTTTTTATAAGCTCCTTAAATTCGGCGTCGCCGCCCGAAAAAAGTCCGCATACAAAATCCAAATTCAGCATTATTGCCGCAAGAAAAACCGTGCCGAGAGCAACATTTATAATAAGCGTTTCGCGGAACGCAGCCAGCGCGCGCTCATGCTTTCCTGCGCCGATATTCTGGCTTATAATGGACGCTCCGCCCTCTTGAAAGCCGTTTTGCAGGGCGGTGGACAGCCCGTCGATATTGTTGGATACGCCCAGCGCCCCCACGGTTGAGTCGCCGTATATGGTACACATGGAATTTACAATAAGCTTTCCGTAAGCAAATGCGGCGCGCTCGGCGGCTGCCGGGATAGATGTTTTTATCATTGGAAGTGCGGCTTCCCCTTTAAAGCTTACCGCGGAAAGCGAAAATCCGAAGGGGCTTTCCCTGTCGCTCATTTTTCTTAGTGCAAACAGGAAAAACACCGTTTGGGAAATAAGCGTTGCCGCGGCAATCATCACAACGCCGCCGTCCAGCACATACACAAAAAATGCCGTAAAGCCAAGCTTTACCGAAAGCACAAGGATATTCAGCCGCAGGATGAGCCGCGAGTTGCCCCGTGCCCGTTCAACCGCAATGTACACCGAATTGAAAAAGTTAAGCACAAGGGCGACAAGTTCAACCGTAAAATACTCCGCGCCTGCGGATATCATGCTTTCGGTTGTTCCGTTAAGCCGCAGAAAGCCCTCGGCAAAGGGTATTATCATCAGAATTAGCGCACCCAGTATTCCGCATATTGCGTATATCGTGCTGACGCGCCGCTTTACAAGCTTGTAGTCGCCTGCCCCGTAAGCCTCGCTTATCTTCATTCCGCCGCCTATGGAAAGACCCGTGCCCACCGCGGAAATAAGGAAGCTTATCTGGGAAATGTATGCAATTGAGGACACCGCGTCCGTGCTGATATGGGAGGCGATAAGCGTGTCGAAAATCTTAAAGATGTGCATAAGTCCCTGATACGCCATAAGCGGCAGCGAAACGTATGCAACAACGCGGCGCATATTTCCGTTCAGCACAAACTCGCGGAACTCCTCGTCGTTTATGAAGCGTTTTGTTTTTGCCATAATAAACCTTTCACGGAAAAATTACGCCGCACAGTATCAGACGTGCGGCGTAATTTTTTTGGAGAGTAACATCAGAAATTAAAGTATCTTTTTGCGTTGCCGTAGGAAATGTCGCTGACAATTCCGCCCAGAGTCTCAATATCGTCGGGGTATTCGCCGTTCTCGGCAAGCTCGCCGAAAAAGCCGCAGAGTATACGCCTGAAATATTCGTGACGGGGATAGGAAAGGAAGCTTCTGGAGTCGGTGAGCATACCCACAAAGCCTGCAAGGTAGCCCAGATTTCCGAGGGAAATAAGCTGCTCGCGCATTCCCGTTTTGTGGTCGTTGAACCACCATGCAGAGCCGTGCTGTATCTTGCTTACCGCCTCGGAGCTTTGGAAGCAGCCGAGAATGGTATCTATCGCCTGATTGTCATGGGGGTTGAGGCTGTAAATTATTGTCTTGGGCAATGCCTTTTCGCACTCGAGAGCGTTAAGGAAATCGGCGGTCAGCGATGAGGGAGCATAGTTGTTTATGCAGTCATAGCCCGTGTCGGGTCCCAGCTTTTTGTACTGCAATGTGTTGTTGTCGCGCTTTGTGCCGTAGTGCAGCTGCATTACCCAGCCGCGGCGGCTGTATTCCTTGCCGCAGAACAGCATAAACATGGTTTTGTAGCGTGTGACCTCGTCCGCAGTCACATCGCCGCCGTTCATTTTCTTTGCAAAGATATCCTCTATCTCGCTGTCGCTTGCAGGCGAGAAATAAACATATTCAAGAGCATGGTCAGAAACGCGGCAGTTCATCTCTCCGAAGAAATCCATTCTTGCGGAAAGAGCCTTTTTAAGGTCGGCAAAGCTTGCAATTTTAACGCCGCTCACCTCGGAAAGCTTTGCAATATAATCGGCAAAGTCGGGCTTTTCGATATTCATAGCCTTGTCGGGACGCCATGCAGGGTAAACCTTGGTCTCAAAGCTTTTATCCTTGGCAAGCATCTTGTGCCACTCAAGGGAATCTATCGGGTCGTCGGTGGTGCAGATGACCTCTACTCCCGACTGTCTGATAAGACCTCTTACGCTCATGCCCGGCTCGGCAAGCTTTTTGTTGCAAAGCTGCCATACTTCTTCGGCAGTGTTTCCGTTAAGTACGCCGTCGTATCCGAAATAGCGCTGAAGCTCCAGATGGCTCCAATGCAGAAGCGGATTGCCAACAGCCTTGCTCAGCACCTCAGCCCACTTCTGGAATTTTTCCCTGTCGGAAGCGTCGCCGGTTATGTACTTTTCATCAACTCCTGCGGAACGCATGAGACGCCATTTATAGTGGTCTCCTCCAAGCCATACCTGGGTGATGTTGTCGAATTTTCTGTTCTCTGCTATCTCACGGGGATTAATGTGGCAGTGATAGTCGATGATAGGCTGCTTTGCGGCATAATCATGGAAAAGCGTCGCCGCCGTCTCGGTCGAAAGAAGAAAATCCTTGTCCATAAATTTTTTCATTGCAGTAAGTTCCTTTCCTATATTAAATAAATTTTGTTGTTTCACGTTCAATTATTTCCGCCGAGAAAACCATTCTTTTCGGCGCAGACCTGTTGTCGGAAAGAACGTCCATCAGCGTGGAAACACAATGGTGGCAAAGCGTTTCAAGCTTGTTGTCCACCGAGGTAAGCTCCGGCTCGCAGCATTCTGATATGTCGAAATTGTTGTAGCCTGCCACAAACAGGCTGTCGGGCACGGATATTCCTGCGTCACGGGCATATTTCAGCACGCTCACCGCGATAATATCGTCCGAGGTGATGACCCCGTCAAATTTTATCCCCTTTGCAGCAATGTCGGAAACGACTTTTTTTGCGTCATTTACCGTCACGTTGTAGGAATTTATGTAATTGATGCGTTCCTCCCCAAGCTGTATTTTCGCGTCCTTTACAGCCGAGCGGAAGCCCTCCAGCTTTTTCATGCCGCTGTATGAATGAGAGTTGTACAGATACAGCAAATCGCGCTTTCCGCTTTTGATAAAGCTTTCCGTTACCTCATATATGGCGGCGCGGTCGTCGCAGACGGTGCTGTAAATATTCGGCGCGTTGAGTACGCCGTTGACAAGCATTACGGGGACAGTCCCTGCCGCGTTTTTGATATAGTCGTTAAGGCAGTCGTCCTTTTCAATATAATTTGAGCCCACCAGTATGACCGCGTCAACCCTTTTGGAAAGGAGCATAGCCATGCATTTTTCCTTTGCGTCATGGTCGTAGCCCGTGCAGGAAAGAAGCGAGCCGTAGTTGTTCTTGCGCAGACCGTGTTCAATATAGTAAACGGCGCGGGCAAGGTACGGGTCGGACGAATCGGCGCACATGATGCCTATGGTTTTCATTGTGTTAAGCCCCAGCCCCCGTGCAAAAACGTTAGGGGTATAGCCCGACTCTTTTATTGCGGCAAGGACCTTTGAGCGCGTTTTTTCGCTTACATTGGAGCTGCCGTTTATAACTCTTGAGACCGTAGCTATCGAGACGCCGGTTTTTTTTGAAATATCGTAAATGTTCACTGTTCAGATTCCTTTCCTGCTGCGGAAATGTAAGCTTTTTGAAAGCAAGCTGTATCGGCAATGATACAATCATGTAAGCACTTACAACGCTTTGAACTTTATTATAACGCACTCGTGCAATAAAATCAAGTGTTCTTTCAAAATATTATTTAATATTGCCAAATACAAACCCAAATTATTGTGATAATATATAAAATTAGATTAAAATTGTTGACATATGATTACAAAAGCGTTATAATTCAAAATGTAAGCGGTTACACCAATAGCTAAACAACTATCAACTTCTTCATATTCTTCATCATCTCCTTTATGAAACGATGTGCAAATATGCGCGGTTTGTTTCCCCAAACAGCACAGACCGCGCATTCTGGACATCATAAAGTTGCTCGATGCAGTGCTTTGTAAGTGCTTTCATAAAGTGAATGCCGAATTTGAAAAGGTGAATGAAATACATTTAAAAAGAGGGTATTACAGTGAAAACAATTAACGAATTTGCCACAGACAGAATAAACCGTCCGATAAAGGCAGTTCAGTTCGGCGAGGGAAATTTCCTTAGAGCCTTCGTTGATTACATGATTGACATACTTAACGAGACCACCGATTTTAACGGAAGCATCGTCCTTGTAAAGCCCATTGAATTCGGCACGTTAGAGCAGTTTGAAAAGCAGGATTGCCTTTACACCGTGTACCTCAGGGGACTTGAAAACGGCGTAGAGACCATTAAGAAAAGAATCGTAACAAGCGTAAGCGGCACGGCTGCGGCGCATGAGGATTACGAAAATTACGCAAAGCTTGCAACAGTTGAAAGCCTGCGCTTTATCATATCCAATACTACCGAGGCAGGAATCGTTCTTAACCTTAACGACAAGCTTGAAATGACGCCCCCCAGCAGTTATCCCGCAAAGCTTGCAAAGTTCCTTTACGAGCGCTACAAGCACTTTAACGGCGATGCAAGCAAGGGTCTGATAATCCTCCCCGTTGAGCTTATCGACAACAACGGAAAGGAGCTTGAACGCTGCGTTAAGGCTCTTGCCGAGGCGTGGAATCTTGAAAGCGGTTTCATAAAGTGGCTGGACGAAGCCTGCGTTTTCACAAGCACTTTGGTTGACAGAATTGTTACGGGTTATCCGAGAGACGAGGACAAGAAGATTTTCGAAGAGTTAGGCTATGAGGATAAGCTCCTTGTAACGGGCGAGCCTTTTGCGCTTTGGGTAATTGAATCCAAGCGCGATATCAGCGGCGAGCTGCCCTTTGAAAAGGCTGGACTTCCCGTTATTTTCACCGACGACCACAAGCCCTACAAGCAGCGCAAGGTGCGTATCCTGAACGGCGCACACACATCCTTCGTGCTGGCTTCCTACCTTGCAGGCAATGATTTTGTCGGTCAGTCCATGGACGACGAAACGGTTTTCCGCTTCATGAGGTCAACTATCTTCGACGAGGTTATACCAACCCTCGACCTTCCCGAAAAGGAGCTTACGGATTTTGCTGAGGCTGTTATCGAACGCTTTAAAAATCCGTTTATAAAGCACTCTCTGCTGGCAATATCGCTTAACAGCGTTTCAAAATGGAAAGCAAGATGTATGCCCAGCTTTACGGAATACATAAACAGAAAGGGAACTCTTGCCGAGCATCTTACCTTCTCGCTGGCGGCGCTCATTGCATTTTACAGCGGAACGGAGATACGCGACGGTGCATTGATAGGACACCGCGGCAGCGAAGAATACCTTATTAAGGACGACAAATTCGTGCTTGAATTCTTTGCGGCAAATTCGTCTCTTGCTCCCGATGAGCTGGCGGATAAGGTCCTCGGAAACAAGGATTTCTGGGGCATTGATTTGAGAGAATACAACGGCGCTGCCGAAAAAGTAAGCGCTTACATAAAGGATATCAGAAATCTCGGCATGAGAAAAACTCTTGAAAAGTATTTCGCATAAGGAGTTCAGAGCGTGGAAATTATTAAGATAAACGATAACGACAACGTTGCGGTGGCGGTCGAGACCTTGAAAAAGGGTGCGATCGTAAGCGCAGGCGGCAGAAATATCGAGGTGCTCCAGCGTATTCCTGCCGGACATAAAATTGCGATAGCGCCGATATCCGCAGCTTCCCCCGTTATTAAATACGGTTACCCCATCGGAAACGCTTCCGCAAACATAAAGCCGGGCGAATGGGTACATACACACAACCTTAAAACCGCGCTTTCGGGTCTCATAGATTATAGCTACGAGCCTGTAAAGTCACGCAGAAAGCACGATGAGACCGTTCCTCTTCAGTATAATGGCTTCCTTAGGGAAAACGGCAGCGTGGGTACACGAAACGAGATATGGATAGTCCCCACAGTAGGCTGCGTAAACGGCATAGCAGGCGAGCTTGAAAAAAGAGCGGCTTCACTTGTGAAAGGCTCTATTGAAGCTGTTGCGGCGTTTAAGCATCCTTACGGCTGCTCCCAGCTTGGCGAGGACCAGGAAAACACAAGAAAAATTCTTGCGGATATCGTAAATCACCCCAACGCAGGCGGCGTGCTTGTTTTGGGACTCGGCTGCGAAAACAGCGGGATTGAGATACTTAAAGAATATATCGGCGAATATGACGAAAAGCGCGTGAAATTCCTTAAATGTCAGGACTGCGAAGACGAGCTTGAAGAGGGCATGAAGCTTCTCAAGGAGCTGGCGGAATATGCAGGCGGCTTTGAAAGAACAAAGATAAACGCAGGCAAGCTTGTTGTGGGACTTAAATGCGGCGGCTCCGACGGTTTTTCGGGAATAACCGCAAATCCGCTTGTGGGCAGGTTTTCCGACCTCATCACCGAGCAGGGCGGCACAACAATTCTGACGGAAGTCCCCGAAATGTTCGGCGCAGAAACAATACTGATGAACAGAGCAAAGGACAAGGATACCTTCGATAAAACGGTTGACCTTGTAAATAACTTCAAATGCTACTTTGAAAGCGCGGGTCAGCCCATATATGAAAACCCCTCTCCCGGAAACAAGGAGGGCGGCATTTCAACGCTGGAGGACAAATCCCTTGGCTGCACGCAGAAATCCGGCACAAGCGAGGTGCGCGGCGTGCTTGAGTACGGCGAAAGGGTCACCGAAAACGGTCTGAACCTTCTTTCCGCTCCCGGAAACGACCTTGTTGCTTCAACAGCTCTTGCAGCTTCGGGCGCGCAGGTAATACTTTTCACAACGGGTAGGGGAACGCCGTTTGCCTCGCCCGTACCGACTATCAAGATTTCCAGCAATACGCCGCTTGCGGAGAAAAAATCCAACTGGATAGATTTCAACGCAGGTCCTATTGCCGAAGATAAAACCATTGACGATTTGGCAGGACTTCTTCTTAAATATGTGCTTGAGGTTGCCTCGGGCAAGAAGGTTAAGAGCGAGGTCTACGGCTACCGCGATATGGCAATTTTCAAAAAAGGAGTAACGCTTTAATGAATTCGGTAATTGAAGAAATATCCAAAATAGGCATTGTGCCCGTTATCGCTCTTGACGACGCAAAGGACGCAGAGCCTCTTGCAAACGCTCTTTGTCAGGGAGGACTTCCCTGCGCGGAGGTAACCTTCAGAACTGCGGCTGCGGAAGAGAGCATCAGAATAATGTCGGAGAAATTCCCCGAAATGCTTGTTGGCGCAGGCACGGTCCTTACGACAGAACAGGTCGACAAGGCAGTTGGCGCAGGTGCAAAATTTATCGTAAGCCCCGGACTTAACCCGAAGGTCGTAGCTTACTGCACATCGAAAAATATCCCCGTTATACCCGGCTGCTCAAACCCCAGCGACATTGAACAGGCTATCGAGCTTGGTCTTGATGTTGTAAAGTTTTTCCCTGCTGAGGCTGCGGGCGGTCTGAAAATGATAAAGGCAATGAGCGCGCCTTACACCGCTGTAAAGTTTATGCCTACGGGCGGAATAAATGCGGATAACCTTATCGACTACCTTAACTTCGGCAAGATAGTTGCCTGCGGCGGCTCATGGATGGTAAGCAAGGACATGGTTGCGGCAGGAGAGTTCGACAAGATAACAAAGCTTACAAAGGAAGCCGTTGAAAAGATGCTTGGCTTTGAACTGAAGCACATCGGCATTAACGAGACCGACGAGAATTCCGCAGATAAAACAGCCTCTAAGTTTGAAAGCATTTTCGGCTTTGCAAAGAAGGTCGGCAACAGCTCAATTTTTGCAGGCTCGGCGGTTGAGGTAATGAAGTCCAAATACCTCGGTGCAAACGGACATATCGCTATCGGCACCAACTATATCGAGCGCGCTGTTTATCACCTTGAAAAGCGCGGCGTAGAGTTTGACCGCGATACCGAAAAGCGCGACGCAAAGGGTAAGCTTAAAGCAATTTACATAAAAGGCGAGTTCGGCGGCTTCGCAGTTCACCTTGTTCAGAAATAAGAAAGGATCTGATTACAATGGCAAAGAAGGTTATCACTCTCGGCGAGATCATGCTCAGATTATCCACTCCGAACAATGAAAAGTTCATTCAGGCGGATGAATTCGATATCAACTACGGCGGCGGTGAGGCAAACGTTGCTGTTTCCCTGGCAAACTACGGTCACGATGCTGAATTCGTTACCGCAGTTCCCGACAACGAGCTTGGCGAATGTGCTGTTGCAGCGCTCCGCAAGTACGGCGTCGGCACAAAGAACATCGCAAGATGCGGCGAAAGACTCGGTATCTACTTTCTTGAATCAGGTTCTTCCATGCGTCCTTCCAAGGTAGTTTACGACAGAGCACACTCCTCCATTTCCACTGCTACGGAAAAGGATTTCGACTTCGACGCAATCTTCGAGGGTGCTGATTGGTTCCACTTCACGGGAATTACTCCCGCTGTTTCCGATTCCGCTGCTGTTCTTACAGAAGCTGCTCTCAAGGCTGCAAAGAAGCACGGCGTAACGGTTTCCTGCGACCTTAACTTCCGCAAGAAGCTGTGGACTTCCGAAAAGGCTCAGAAGGTCATGACAAATCTTATGCAGTATGTAGATGTCTGCATCGGAAACGAAGAAGACGCAGAGCTTGTTCTCGGCTTCAAGCCCGGCAAGACCGATGTTACAAGCGGTGAGCTTGAGCTTGCAGGCTACAAGAGTATTTTCGAGCAGATGGTTGAAAAGTTCGGCTTCAAATACGCTATTTCCTCTCTCCGTGTTTCCCACTCCGCTTCGGATAACGGCTGGTCGGCTTGCATTTACAACGGCGAAACAAAGGAATTCTACCACTCTAAGGAATACTCTATCCACCCCATCGTTGACCGTGTAGGCGGCGGAGATTCCTTCGCAGGCGGCGTTATCTGCGGTCTGCTTGACGGCAAGGATTTCAAGGCTGCTCTCGAATTCGGCGTTGCAGCTTCCGCTCTCAAGCACACTATTCCCGGCGACTTCAACCTCGTAACAAGAAAAGAAGTTGAAACTCTTGCAGGCGGCGACGCTTCGGGCAGAGTTCAGAGATAACCAAAGGAGATTTTTACTATGGAACTTAGAACAGCTTCGTCCCCCAAGGACGTAAAGCATTATGATACCGAAAGACTTCGCGAGGAATTCCTCATCAGCGACCTCTTTAAGGTAAATGAAATAAAGACGGTATACAGCCACATCGACAGAATAATCGTCGGCTCGGCTGTTCCCTCGGGCAAGGCGCTCGTCCTCACGGCAGGAGACGAGATACGCGCAGAGTATTTCCTGCAGCGCCGCGAAATGGGTGTTATAAACATCGGCGGAAAGGGCAGAATTACTGTTGACGGCACGGTTTATGAGCTGGGCTACAAGGACGGCATCTACATCGGCATGGGCTCGAAGGATATTTCCTTTGAAAGCGACAACGCAGCAGAGCCTGCAAAGTTCTACTTCAACAGCACCCCTGCTCACAAGACTTACCCCACAGTGCTTATCACTCCCGACACGATAAAGCCCGAAAACAAGGTGGAGCTTGGATCTCTTGAGGAATCCAACCACAGGGTCATCAATAAGTATATCCTTCCCGGACAGGTTGAAAGCTGTCAGCTGGTTATGGGTATGACCGCCCTTAAACCCGGCAGTGTTTGGAACACGATGCCCTGCCACACTCACGACAGAAGAATGGAGGTTTACCTCTATTTTGAAGTAAGCGACGACGCGGTAGTGTTCCACTACATGGGCGAGCCTACCGAGACCCGTCACATCGTTATGAGAAACCAAGAGGCTGTCATCTCGCCCAGCTGGTCGATACACAGCGCTTCGGGTACGCGTGCATACACCTTTATCTGGGGTATGGCAGGCGAAAACCAGGCGTTTGATGACATGGACGCAGTTGCTATGCAGGATTTGAGATAAGGAGGTTCAACAGAAATGGATTTTTCCGAACAGTTTTCACTTAAAGGCAAAATTGCACTTATAACGGGAGCTTCTTACGGTATAGGCTTTGCTATCGCAGAGGCTATGGCTTCGGCAGGTGCAAAGATAGTGTTCAACGATATCAAGCAGGAGCTTGTTGACAAGGGACTTGCAGCTTACAAGGAAAAGGGCATCGACGCCACAGGATATGTCTGCGACGTTACAAGCGAGGAACAGGTCAACGAACTTGTTGCAAAAATCGAAAAGGAGATCGGCGTAATCGACATTCTTGTCAACAACGCAGGTATCATCAAAAGAATTCCTATGTGCGAAATGTCCGCAGCGGAGTTCCGCCAGGTAATCGACGTAGACCTTAACGCGCCTTTCATCGTTGCAAAGGCAGTTATCCCCTCTATGATAAAGAAGGGTCACGGCAAGATAATCAACATCTGCTCAATGATGTCCGAGCTTGGACGTGAAACGGTTTCCGCTTATGCGGCTGCAAAGGGCGGACTCAAAATGCTTACAAGGAACATTGCTTCCGAGTACGGCGAGTTCAACATTCAGTGCAACGGTATCGGTCCCGGCTATATCGCAACGCCCCAGACCGCACCTTTGAGAGAAAAGCAGCCCGACGGCTCCAGTCACCCCTTCGACAGCTTCATTATCGCAAAGACACCTGCTGCAAGATGGGGTAATCCCGAAGATTTGGGAGGTCCAGCAGTTTTCCTTGCGTCAGACGCTTCCAATTTCGTAAACGGTCATGTTCTTTATGTTGACGGAGGAATCCTCGCATATATCGGAAAGCAGCCGTAAAGTAAAACAGTAAAAATATACGGCGTACCGTATATTAAATAAAATTAAATTTAAGGAGAAAATTATTATGAGAATGATGAAGAAAGTTCTCGCAGGCGTTATGGGCATGGCAATGCTCGCTTCACTTACAGCCTGCGGCACATCAACAGCAAACACCGATGAGACAACAGCTGCTGCCGGCGGCAACGACGCTGCGGAAACAACAGCTGCAAAGGCTGATGAAACCGTTGCTCCTGCAAGCAATGAGCCTGTTACCATCAAGATCTCATGGTGGGGCGGCGACTCCAGACATGAAGCTACTCAGAACGCTATCGACGCTTTCATGAAGAAGAACACCAACATTACCGTTGAGCCTAACTTCGGTGCATGGTCAGGCTGGGAGGATTCAATGTCCACAGCATTCTATGCAGGCACAGCTCCCGACGTTAACCAGGTTAACTGGAACTGGATCTCCAACTACAGCGCTGATGGAAGCATCTTCCTCGACATGAACAAGGTATCCGATACATTCGACCTTACACAGTACAGCCAGTCCGCTCTCGATCAGTGTACTGTTGCAGGCGAGCTTCAGGCTATCCCTGTATCCATGACAGGCCGTATCTTCTACTGGAACCAGACAACATTTGAAAACGCAGGTATTTCCACTCCTACATCTCTTGAAGAACTTTATGCAGCAGGCGAGACCTTCAAGACAAAGCTTGGCGACGAGTACTATCCTCTCGCAGCAGGCGAATACGACAGAATGATCCTCATGGTTTACTATCTTGAGTCTGTATACGGCAAGGCTTGGGTTGAGAACGGTCAGCTCAACTACACAACCGAGGAAATTGCAAAGGGTCTTGAGTTTATCCAGTCTCTTGAGGATAAGCACGTAATTCCTACCATTGCAACAATTCTCGGCGACGGCGCAGAGTCCCTCGACAAGAACCCCAAGTGGATGGACGGCAAATATGCAGGTATCTTTGAGTGGGATTCCTCCGCTTCAAAGTTCAACTCCGCACTTAACGAAGGTCAGACCCTTATCGTTGGCGATTACTTCAAGGATATGGGCGAATATCAGGGCGGCTTTGCAAAGGTTTCTCTCGCATTTGCTATCTCCGAGAATACAGCTCATCCCACAGAGTCCGCAATGCTTCTCCAGTACCTCCTCAACGATCCCGAGGGTACAGCTATCATGGCTTCCGAGCGCGGTATTCCTCTCAGCAAGGCAGCTCTCGAAACTTGTACTTCACAGTCCCTCCTCAATCCTATGGTTGCAGAGGCTAACGGCAAGGTACTTGATTGGGTAACATTTGCTCTCGATACACAGTTCGAAAACTCCAAGCTTAAGGGCAACCCCGACGGCGTTTACTACGATGTATTCGGCGGTCTCAGCTATGACGAGTACTCTGTTGAAGAAGCTGCTCAGATCCTTGCTGACGGTGTAACAGCTGTACTTAACGGCTGATTTGGCACGATTGCTTCATCCCCCTTTTAATTCCTTTATTTTATACCCGGTTTTTTCACCGTTCCGCTTTCGGAACGGTGAAAGATAAGCCGGACAGGAGAATTATATGTCAGAACTAAAATATATCAACGATTTTCTCGACAGCTATCATAACTATAAGGATTACTGGAACTACGAAGACGGCTGCGTGCTTATGGGCTGCCGACAGCTTTATGCGGCAACGGGCGACGCACGGTATAAGGATTTTATCCTAAACTATCTCGAACCCCTTATCGATGGGGATGGAACTATCACAAACTTTGAATTCGGAAAGCATAACATCGACAGTTTCAATGCAGGAAAGGTTTTGTTCTTTGCATACGATGAAACGGGAAACGAAAAATACAGAAAAGCGATCGACTTTTTGATCGGAAACCTAAAGGAACAGCCCCGCACAAAAGAGGGGAACTTCTTCCACAAGGCGATATACCCCGATCAGGTCTGGCTTGACGGACTCTATATGGCTCAGCCGTTTTATATGGAGTACGAAACAAAATTCAATAAAAAAGAAAATTACAATGACATTCTGAATCAGTTCAGAAATGTCAGAAAATATATGTATGACCCCAAAAAGAAGCTTTATTACCACGGCTATGACGAGGCAAAGGTGCAGCCGTGGGCGGACAAGTCCACAGGGCTTTCCCCAAACTTCTGGCTTAGGTCAATGGGCTGGTATCTTATGGCGCTTATCGACGTTATAGATAATATGTCCCCGGAAATTTACGAGCAGTACCGCGAGTACGGCGACCTTTTCAAGGAAGCGATAGACGGTATCCTGCAATATCAAGATGCCGATACAGGGCTTTTCTTCCAAGTCATCGACCATGCGGATACGGAGGGAAATTACACCGAGACATCGGGCTCTGCAATGGTCGCATACGCGGTAATGAAGGCTGCACGCCTTGAAGTGATAAGCCGTGAGAAATACGCACAGCGCGGCATAGAGATTTTCGACGGCATCGTAAGAGAAAAGCTTGTTCCCAAGGGAGACGGCTTTGAACTTAAAGACATCTGCTGGGTAGCGGGACTCGGTCCCGGAGAAAAGCGGGACGGAAGCGTTGAATATTATCTTTCCGAAAAGATCGTATCCGACGACTCCAAAGGCACAGGACCTTTTATGATGGCATACGCCCAAAAGCTTATGCTTGAAAAAAGCTTATAATCAATAATTATTCAGGGAGGTTACTATGGCAAGTAAAAACGTTAACGAGCCAAGCAAATTCAAGCTGTTCTGCAGGAAAAATTTCGGTTTTCTGTTCATCCTTGTGTGGCTTGTGGGATTTTTGATCTTCAGACTTTATCCGTTCATTTCCTCGTTTGTGTACAGCTTCTCGGATTTCCACCTTTTCAACGGCATAAAAAATTGGGGCTTAATGAACTATCAGGAAATTTTCAGCAACAAAAAAATCATGAGTTCGCTGGGAATAACCTTCTCCTATGCGTTCATCACAGTTCCGCTGAAGCTGGTTTTCGCACTCTTCATTGCATACATACTCAACTACAAGATCAAGGGCGTAAACTTTTTCAGAACCGCATACTACATCCCGTCTATCCTCGGCGGCTCGGTAGCAATAGCTGTTCTCTGGAAAGCGCTTTTCCGTGACGAAGGTCTTATCAACGCGATCATCAGAGCGTTCGGCGGTCAGGGCGTAAACTGGCTTTCAGACCCCGACTATGCGCTGTTCATCATTTCGCTGCTCAGAGTATGGCAGTTCGGTTCGGCAATGGTACTCTTCCTTGCAGCGCTAAAGGGTGTTCCGCAAGATCTCTACGAGGCTGCGACCATCGACGGAGCAAGCAAGGCAAGACAGTTTTTTAGCATAACAGTTCCCCTTATCACTCCCGTAGTTTTCTACAACCTTGTAACACAGCTTTGTCAGGCGTTCCAGGAATTCAACGGTCCGTACATCATCACCCAGGGCGGTCCGAGAGGCGCAACGACCCTTTTCTCGCTCCTTATATACAACAGAGCGTTCAAGATGAACGAAATGGGTATGGCAAGCGCAATGGCATGGGTACTGTTCGTCATCGTAATGGTATTGAGCCTTATCGCATTCCTCAGCCAGAAATTCTGGGTATACTACGGCGACGAAAAGTAACCGCAGTTACCTGCTGAAACCACAAAATGTTGAAAGGAGTGCATTTTCCTTTTCGGGAAAATGGTTATAAGTATGAATTATACTCAAAGACAAAAAATCGGAACCGTTGTCAAGTATATTATCCTTATTCTTGTCGGTTTTGTAATGATATATCCGCTTATATGGATGGTTGGCGCAACCTTTAAAACGAATAACGAAATTTTCAGCAGCCTCAGCCCGTTCACCGCGCATCCGACCCTTGACGGTTACAAAAACGCAATGAACGACTACGGCGGAAAGATAAACCTTTTCAAGTCAATGGTGAATACTTACAGCTACGTTCTTCCTAAGGTGCTGTTCACCGTTATCTCATGTACCCTTACAGCTTACGGCTTCGGAAGATTTAAGTTTGTCGGAAGAAACGCGCTGTTCTCTATCCTTATGGCAACGCTCTTCCTGCCGCAGGTAGTAATGAACGTTCCTCAGTTTATTCTTTACAACAGCTTCGGCTGGGTAGACTCTCCCATTTACCTTCCTCTTATAATCCCTTCGCTGTTTGCATTTGATACATACTTCGTATTCATGCTCATTCAGTTCCTCAGAGGTATCCCCAGAGAGCTTGACGAGGCTGCAACAATTGACGGCTGCAACGCATTTCAGACCCTTATATTGGTTATCTGCCCGATGCTCAAGCCCGCTATCGTAAGCTGTGCGCTGTTCCAGTTCATGTGGTCGTCCAACGACTATATGGGACCGCTGCTCTACGTTAAGGACCCTACCCGTTATCCTGCAACGATTTTCGTTAAGCTTTCCATGGACGCTGACACAGGCTTCGATTGGAACCGTGTTCTTGCGGTATCACTGATTTCGATAATTCCGTCTCTTGTAGTATTCTTCTGCGCTCAGAACCAGTTTATCGACGGTATCTCCGCAGGAAGCGTAAAAGGCTAAAATCAATATTAAGGCAGAGCGTTTCGGCGGTCTGCCTTATGTCATACTAAGAACCAATTAAAAACTGTACAAAAAATCGAGCATAATCTTGCGTATATGGATTATGCGAAGATTTTTTGTCTACAGTTTTATTGGTTATTAGTATCATATACTGCGAAAGGAGTGGGTTTTCCCAACGGAAAACCGTTTAGATATGAAGATAAGCATAATTCGCTGCGGCGCAAGATTTGCCGCGGCAGAAATTACGGACTGCGGCAGCTTTGATTTTGACAAAAAAATATCCGCCGAAATTAACGGCAGAGAAATTTCCTTCTGCGGAGGAATAAGCTTTATTGACGGGCTTGCTCCCGAAACAGAATACACCGTTAAAGCGTCTTACGGGGACGAGACCGCCGAAACGACATTTACCACAGAATATGAATTTGTTACCCTTGATGTAAGAAGCTTCGGCGCATACGGCGACGGAGTGCATGACGATACAGTCTACATTCAGGCGGCAATCGCGTCCTGCCCCGAAAAAAGCCGCGTGCTTGTGACAAAGGGAAAATACAAGGTAACAAGCCTTTTCCTGAAAAGCGGCGTAAACCTTGAAATTGCCGCAGGAGCGGAGCTTATCGCCGATAACGAGCGCTTCACCCACCCGATAATGCCCGGTATGATACGCAGTTTTGATGAAAAAAGCGAATACAACCTCGGCACATGGGAGGGCAATCCGCTGAAAATGTTTGCAGGGATAATAACCGCTGTTGACGCGGAAAATATCACTGTTTACGGCAGCGGTAGCATTAACGGAAACGCTTCACACCAGGACTGGTGGCATAACGAAAAGGTCATGCGCGGCGCGTTCCGTCCGCGGCTGATGTTCATTGAGCGCTGTAAAAATGTAAGCGTGTTGGGTCTGAAATTTATGAACAGCCCCTCATGGACGATACACCCGTATTTTTCCGAAAATGTCACCCTTGCGGCAATAAGGATAAATAATCCCCAGAATTCCCCCAACACAGACGGAATTGATGTTGAGTCCTGCAAAAACGTTAGAATTGAGGGCGTGCATTTTACCTTGGGCGACGACTGCATCGCTCTAAAATCGGGCAAGATATACATGGGCAGAAAGTACGGCGTGCCCTCGGAAAATATCATTATCCGCCGCTGTATCATGGAAAACGGCCACGGCGCTGTGACCCTTGGCAGCGAAATGTCCGCAGGAATAAAAAATGTTCTGACAGAGGAATGTCTTTTCCGAAGCACAGACCGTGGACTCCGCATAAAAACGCGCCGCGGCAGAGGCGATATGGCGGTCATTGACGGCATCACCTTTAAAAATATCGTTATGGACGGCGTGAAAACTCCCTTTGTCGCAAACTGCTTTTACTTCTGCGACCCCGACGGCAGAACAAGCTATGTTCAAGACAGAAACCCTCTTCCCGTTGATGAGCGCACACCACGTATCGGCAAGCTTTCCTTTGAAAATATAGCGTGCAGGAACTGTCATTTTGCCGCGGCATACTTTATCGGTCTGCCCGAAAGAAAAATCGAAGAGATAAGCATGAAAAACATTGCTGTCACCTTTGCCGAAAACGCCGAAAAGGGATATCCTGCAATGCTTTGCGGTATCGAAGAGGTGTCGCGCCGCGGAATCATTGCGGAAAACGTTGAGAAGATGACCCTTGCAAATGTGTGCATAAGCGGTCAGACGGGAGAGCCTGCGGAGCTTTGCAATGTAGATGAAATTTTAAAGTAACGGAGTGAAAATATGCAGCTTGGAATAAGAGTTCACGACGGCGAAAAGCTTCCTTTGGAGGAGCTTCTGCCGATTTTAAAAAGCCGCGGCTTTACCTGCGGACATATCGCCCTTTCAAAATCCATTTCGGAGTACAGCACCGCCGTTTCCGCGCTTACGCCGGGGCTTGCGATGTATCTGAAAAAGCTTTTTGCGCAGAATTCTCTTGATATTGCCGTTCTCGGCTGTTACCTTAACCTTGCCAATCCCGACGCTGACGCGCTCAAAGCAATTACCGAAAAGTATATGGCGCATATCCGCTTTGCTTCGCTGCTGGGCTGCGGCGTTGTGGGAACGGAAACAGGCGCACCCAACAAGGAGTACAGATACGAACCTGCCTGCCACAGCGAGGAGGCATTGGAGGTATTCATAAAAAATCTTCGCCCGATAGTTGATTACGCCGAAAAAATGGGCGTTATCCTTGCGATTGAGCCTGTGTGGAAGCATATTGTCTATTCCCCCCGACGCGCACGCACCGTGCTTGACGAAATATCCTCCCCAAATCTGCAAATTATATTTGACCCGGTAAATTTATTGTGCTATAATAATTATAAAGAAAGGGATGCGATTTTTGCCGAAGCTATGGAGCTGCTGGGCAAGGATATAGCCGTTGTGCATATAAAGGATTTTATCGTGAGAGACAACGAGCTTGTTTCCGTGGCGGCAGGCGACGGAGAGATGGACTATACCGAAATCATGCGTTTCATCAAAAAGGAAAAGCCCTATATCCACGTTTCACTTGAAAATACAACTCCCGAAAATGCCGTCAGAGCCAAGGAACTTATCCGAAGCATCTGGGAAAATGTAAAGGTCTGAAAGGAAGAGCGCAATTGAAAATATTCAGCATAGAAAATCCTGTTTTCAAAGCAATTTCAAGAATAGGGGATATGTTTATCCTGTCATTTCTATGGCTGATAGCGAGCCTGCCGATTTTTACCGTCGGTGCGGCAACGACCGCGGCATACGACAGCGCGTTTAAGATAATCCGCGCAAGGGATACCAACGTTTTCAGGGATTTTGTAACCTCCTTCAAAAGCAATTTCAAGCAGGCAACGGCTTTGTTTCTCATTATGCTGCCGATAGGAGCTGTTATTGCGGCTGACCTTTACTATTGGGCGCATACCGAGGGTGAGCTTGCTTTTGTAATGAACGCTCTCAGCCTTGGAATTGCCGCGCTGTATCTTGTAACGCTGCTGTTTGTTTTTCCCGTGCAGGCGATATTTGAAAATCCCGTCAAAAAAACGCTTAAAACTGCGTTTCTTATGGCTTTGAACAACTGGTCAACAAGCCTGCTGCTGTTGGCAGTAAGCGTGGGAATATCCTACCTTTGCTATGTTTTTCCCATTGTGGGATATGCGTTCCTTATCGTGGGCAGCGGACTTTTCACAATGATTTTTGCGGTGCGCTTTCTGGTGATTTTCAGAAAATACAATGCCGACCTTGCACCCGACCGCCCCGAGGAATGTGATATAGAGCCTATCGAAAAGCCCAAAAGCAAGGGCACGGTAAAAATCAAGGCTTCACGGAAAAACAGGATAATCAAATAGTGTAAATAATTGGTCGGGGAGGGGACAGCTTGCGCAAATCTTCGTCTGCATTAACCGGTTAATTAAAAATTAGGAGTATTTTTATGAAAAAAGGGGTAATTTTCTTGACAGCTGCTCTTGCTTTTACACTGTGTGCTTGTGATAAGGCAGGTGAAGCTCCTTCGTTTTCTTTAGGAGGACAGACGCTTTCATCTGCATCGGGCAGGACGGATACGGGAGCCGTCAGTGAGATAAAATCAAAGGATCCGACAGATTCAAATCCCATAATCTCAAATGTATTCTGTGCCGACCCGACATCGGTGGAATATGACGGCAGGCTGTATATCTATGGCACTTGCGACCAGCAGCAGTTTGACGCAGTAGGCGCTGACGGGAAAAATACGTATGAGAAGATAAAGTCGCTGGTCATGCTTTCTACTGACGATATGGTGAATTATACATATCACGGACGGATAGACGTTGAGGAGATATGCCCGTGGATAATCGCGTCATGGGCGCCGTCAATTGTTTCCCGCGTGGAGGATGACGGTCTTACTCATTTTTATTTATATTTTTCAAACAGCGGCTGGGGAACGGGCGTCATTACCTCAACATCTCCCACAGGACCGTGGAGCGACCCGTTGGGACACTCGCTTATAGACGGTAATACTCCCGGTCTGGACGGCTGTAAATCACCTTTTGACCCGGGTGTGTGCATTGACGATAACGGCACGGGCTGGCTCTCCTTCGGCGGTGGAACAGACAGCGCAAGGATAGTAAAGCTCGGAAGCGATATGATAAGTCTTGACAGCGAAATATCGAAAATACCGTCGCCTTGTCATTTTGAGGCAAGCGAGCTGAATTATATCAACGGCACTTATGTGTACACCTATAACAACGATTGGGATAAGCACATCCTTAAATGGAAGATAGATACTGCTTCTGCTCCTCCAAGCTGCAGTATGTCCTATATGACGACGGAAACGCCTCTTGACCCCGAAAGCTGGGTCTACCGTGACTATTACTTCAAAAATCCCGGTGAACAGGGGCTTGAATACAGCAATAATCATACACATCTTCAGAAATATCAGGGCAAATATTATCTGTTCTATCACTCGTTGTTTCCACAGCAAAGCTTTGGAACAAGCGGCGGCTTCAGAAGCTTGTGCGTAAATGAAGCACAGGTCGATGAAAGCACCGTAACTATCGAAAGAGTTTCTGCAACAAAATCGGGTGTTTCCCAAATAAAAAATCTTGACCCGTATCAGCCCGTTCAGGCGGAGACCATAGCTGCCTGCTCCAATATTTCCTACCGGCAGAGCGACGAGGGAATGACCCTGCTTTGCGGCAGCGGCGACGGAAAAGCTGCATGGATATGCGTTCGGGGAGCAGATCTCGGAGAGAATGTAAAATATTTTGCAGCCAAGGTGAAGGGTAAAGGAAGGATAGATGTTTTCATCGGCAATACAGAGGGAGAGCCTGCTGCCTTTCTTGAATTTGACTGTACCGATTGGAGTACGGTGTATAATAAGTTCAATTCCAAGCTCGGCGGAGTAAACGATATTTATTTTGTAATATCGGACGGAGTAGAATTTGATTCATGGCAAGTGACATAAAACAATTTATTGGTTTTATCTCTGCTTTAAAGTGTATTTTATTAAGCAAAAGTATTCTTCTTGCTGTTTGATATGCAAAACTTGGAAATACGCAAATTACCAAATTCCGTAGTATAAGGGGTGCCCCATTTGCCATTTCGCTTGTTAATAAGTGAAGTGAACAAAGTTTGCGGCACGGTATCGTTAAAACTTCTTTATCGGTACATTCCTAACACTTACGGGATTTTTTGCTATATTGATAAATCGTATATTACCTCAAAATGCACAAATTTTATAAAAAAAAGCCTACGGATATTGACAGTTATAACATAATGTGCTACAATAAAAATATAATTTAATTAGGGTAAAAGTCAGAGCGGATCATCACTGTAAAGCTGTATTTGATTTTTTGTGCAAAGTGACGTGCAATATGCCATGTGCAGCTTTTGGGGATTTTTCGTGCCGACTGCCTGAATTCGGATCTAATATTACACTTTTTAAGGAGGACTTTAAAATGGACAGATTAAAGGGCAAGGTTGCTATCGTTACAGGCTCTACCAGCGGAATCGGCGTTGGTATTGCAAAGCTTTTTGCTGCGGAAGGCGCAAAGGTCGTTATCTGCGGACGTCGTGAGGAAAAGGGACAGGCTGTTGTAAACAGCATTACTGCCGAGGGCGGAGAAGCGTTCTATCATTTTATGGATATAACCGTTACCGAGAGCATTGAGGCTCTTTTTGCCGATACCGTTAAGAAATACGGCAAGATCGACATTCTTGTAAATAACGCTGCTAATGTCGGTCTTAAAGACGGTCGTGTAGACGAGCTTACCCTTGAAATGTGGGATAACATTTTCCAGAGCGACATAAGAGGCACCTTCTATGCTATCAAGTGTGCAATACCTTATTTGAAGGAAAACAAGGGCGGTTCCATAATCAATATCGGTTCTATGGCTTCCTGCGGCGGCGACCTCGGTTCAACAGCTTATGCTTGTGCAAAGGCAGGCGTTGATATGCTGACAAAGTCTACCGCTCTTCAGTGCGGCAAGGACAATATCCGCTGCAACTGCGTTCGTCCCGGTCTGATAGTTACACCCGAAAACGAGGCTTACGTGCCCCAGGCACTTAAAGACATATTCCTCAACAATATCATGGTGAACCGTTACGGCGCTCCTGCCGATATTGCAAATATGTGCGTTTACCTTGCGTCCGATGAAAGCGAATACTTCACAGGTCAGGTCGTAACTGTTGACGGCGGTCTGAACGCTCACGTTTCTACCGTTGGCGAATTCAAGAAGATGAATTCCCGCACATGGTAATATAGAATAAAAGCATTGCAAAAGCCGCTTTTGATGTTTGCATCAAAGGCGGCTTAGTATTTGGGCAGGCATGATTTTTCGGTTATAACTTGCAACATTTTTTGTGCATATATAATAAGAAATTGAACGCGCTTACAACCGTTATTTTGTTATATCAATAAAAATTCTGTCCTCCGCAAAGAAGAGAACTGAATGTCTGCGCGGACGCCGTGTTGGTGGAGATGAAGCTTACGTGATAAAACCACATACAATCACAACTGAAAAACGCCTGTTTTTTATTATTCTTTATATCTGTCATTTTTAGTCCTTTCGTTCAAGAAGACACATTTATTAAACCGTACTTTATTTGGAATATGTGCCGCTGTGCTCGCTTTCTTTGCTGCCTGTGCGTTCGGCTATGATATACCTCGGGCGGTGTTTGACTTCCATGTATATTTTTCCTATGTATTCGCCGATAACTCCAAGGCATATAAGCTGTATCCCTCCGAGAAAGCAAACGATACAAGTAAGGCTTGCCCAGCCGTCAACGGCTGAACCTGAAAAACGTGTTACAACTGCCCATATCGTTCCGATAAAGCTTATAATTGAAATAATAATGCCCAAAGATGTTATTATTCTCAGCGGCGTTACGCTCAGGCTTGTAATTCCGTCCATGGCAAGCGCCGCCATTTTTCTGAGGGGATAATGGCTTTTCCCGGCTATTCTTTCATGGCGTTCGTAGCTGACGGTACTGCTTTTAAAGCCTACAAGCGGTATCATTCCACGGAGAAACAGGTTCACCTCACGGAATTCGGAAAGCTCTTTCAGCACCTTTGCAGAGATAAGTCTGTAATCGGCGTGGTTGTAGATGACCTCGGTTCCCATTGCACCCATAAATTTATAAAAGCTTTCTGCCGTAAAACGCTTGAAAAACGTATCTGTATCACGCCTGCTCCTTACGCCGTAGACAACCTCCGAACCGTTTATGTATTCGTCCACCATTTTTTCAATTGCTGTGATATCATCCTGACCGTCGCAGTCGATAGAAACGGTGATATCACAGCTTTCCTTTGCATCCATAAGTCCTGCTAACAGAGCATTTTGGTGTCCTCTGTTCCTGCTCAGGCTTATTCCGGAAAAATGTGTATTTTTCTCCGCCATTTCGCAGATAAGGCTCCAGGTTTTATCCTTACTGCCGTCATTGACAAAAAGTATCCTGCTGTCGCTGCTTATTTTTCCCTTTTCAATAAGCGTTTCAAGTTCCTTCAGGAAAATCTCCGACGTGACGGGAAGAACTTCCTCCTCATTATAGCAGGGAATGACAATACATAGTACAGGAGCCATAGTATTTTACCTCACAAATTTCATTTTGTTTTATGTGATCGCTGTTCTTTATAATAAAATTATAGTTTACCAAACAGATTTTGTCAATGAAGTTTGCCGTTTTTTTATATTAACGGCGCTTTTATTGGATTTATTGCAGGCTTTGTTAATTTTGATATATTGTAATTAAAATTTGATTATGATATAATTATTAACAAAGTTACCAATGCGGTATTTTCATAAGGAGGCGTTTCTTTGATTTCGGTTTTCATTTACATGGGCATTGCCTGTTTTATATTTTTCTTTTTATTCCGAAAGAAACTGAACAGTTCGTCATTTAACGGATATTCGCTTTTTGAACTGTCGGTGTTCTATTTGCTTATGAGGATATGTCCGCTTTTTATGCTTGAAGAACGTTCGATGATGAATTATATCGCCTTTGCTACGGATATAATTTTAATTGCGGCGGCGGTAACTGCTTTCGGAAAGCTATGTGGTGTAGCCGGCAGAAAAACGGCAGCGGCACTCTGTCTGTTCAGCCCTTTACCGGTTATAAGTATTGTATGCGGAAATGCAGTGTACACTTTGGCTGTTTTTATAGTAATAACGGCAATTTTGGCTTTCATATGTTTTATTAAGAAAAAATTCCGCAAAGTACCCCTGAGGACATTCCTGAACGAGTACATTTTGTTTACCGCAGGCGGATATTTTATGCTTCTTGATAAAGAGTGTCTTTCGCTGAGCTTTATGGAACTTGTGGCAGCAGATAAGTTTCCTGTTTTTACGGTTTTGGGTCTTGCAGCTATGGTTTTGTCGTGCGTTTTTACGGCGATAAAGCTTATTGGAGTGCGTAAAGGCAGGACAGCAGAGGAAAGCATAGTCAAAGAAGCCTGTACGGAAAGCCGTGAGCCGCTTGTTCATGAAAGCTTCGGGCGGAAAAACTGCCTGCATATAATCATATTGACCGCAGTATACGCTGCTGCTGTATTTTTCAGACTCGGAAGCTTTGAAGCACCTCAAAGTTCGATGAAGTTTTCAAGCGTCGGCAATTCGGAAATAGTTCTTGACCTCGGTGAATACGTTTCAATTTCCAAGCTTGATATTTTTCTCGGAAGCAACAACAATGCGAAAATAGCTTTGTCAGCATACAACGAGGTCGACCGTGAATGGATTCTGATCGATACAGATGTAGCGCTGAAATCGGTATTTTCCTGGAACGAGGTGCCGATGAGCTGGAATCTTCGCTATATCGGCATTGTTTTCACCGAGCCGAAAGAGTATTTCATCAATGAAATAGTCGTTGTCGATAAAGAGGGGAATGTGCTGACCCCCATTAACAGCTTGGATTACCCCGAACTGTTTGACGAACAGGAAAAGTATCCCGAACACGCTACATATTATTACAGAACGATGTTTGACGAAGTATATCACGGCAGGACGGCTTACGAATTCTATAATGACTTACCGATATACGAGAACACGCATCCTCCGCTCGGAAAAACGCTTATCTCACTTGGAATAGCATCTTTCGGAATGACGCCGTTCGGCTGGAGATTTGTTTCAGCCGTGTTCGGAACGCTTATGGTCCCGGTGATGTATATTTTTGCGTGGAAATTATCACGCAGGTCAGAAACTGCATTCCTTGGTGCAGCGCTGTTTTGTACGGAATTCATGCATTTTACCCTTTCGAGAATTGCGACCATTGATATTATTGTTGCGTTGTTTATACTGCTGATGTTCTTTTTTATGTATTGTTTTACGGAAGAAATAAAAGCGGACAGAAAACTGCCGAAACAGTCCGTTTGGCTTTTGCTTTGCGGAATATCCACAGCTCTTGCCGTTGCGACAAAATGGACGGGGATATACGCTGCGGCAGGAATTGCGGTCATTTTCTTTGTTGCTGTTGCAGAACGCTGCGTTAATGACGGCGGATTCAGGAAAAATATTTCGTATCTGTCAAAGCTGTTCGGGGTATGCGTTGTATCGTTTATTCTCATTCCCGCCGTTGTGTACAGCCTATCCTATTTACAATTCAGCGAGGTCTATACCGATAAGAATTTCGTTGAACACGCAATATCCAATTCCGTTAATATGCTGAATTACCATTCCGATGCTAAAGCGGAACATCCTTATCAATCGGAATGGTATGAATGGCTTGTAGACAGAGTGCCGCTTCTTGACGCTGTAACGGCTGTTCCGGAACGCGGAAGTATCAGCACCGTTGCGACATTCGGAAATCCGCTTATACTTATTTGCGGTCTGGCTTCATTTCTGCATAACTTTTGGCTCTGGCGGTGCAAAGGCTGTACAAAAGCAAGATTTCTCGTCATTGCGTATCTTTCCATGCTTATGCCATGGCTGTTTATCCACCGTACAGTGTTTATCTATCAGTATTTCGGCTGCATAATGATAATAATTCTTATGATATGCAACAGCGTTATGAATTTAAAAAAGTCCAAAATGGCAGGAATTATACTGATATGCTTGTCGCTCCAACTGTTTATAATGTTTTTCCCTGTAATATCGGGAATTGAAGCTAACAGAGGTTACGTTCAGCAGTATCTTGAATGGCTGCCGACATGGGTGTTTGAATGATAACGGGGGATATATGAATAGAATACATGAAAAAAAGTACATACAATGCATTTTGGTCTCGATGGCAGTAATTGCTGCATATACTTTATGGAGCTTATTCAAGAACTTTATTTCTGTGCCTATGATAAAAGCGATAATGGCGGAGCTTATTGTTTTTGCTGCCGCTTACCTCATCAGATGCGGAATAAAGAAACAATTCACAGCCGATACTGCGATAAAAGCTGTGATATTTGCAGGTATAGTTATGCGTATCGGATATATGCTCTATACTCCATGTAATGTAAGATCCCATGATATGTGGGAGATAAGTACGCAGGGACACGGACACGCGGCTTATATTCTCGGACTTCTACAGAATAATTCGCTGCCGCAAAGCAACGAGATACAGTTTTATCAGCAGCCGTTTTTCTATATTGTTGGCAGCGTTGCTTCAAAGCTGATAAATATGATAACGTCATCTGATGATGTGTTCTATTTTGTTGACGCAGCAAAAACCGTATCCTGTGCGGCTTCATGTATGGTACTTATAATTGCCGGCTCAATATGTGATACATTCAAGCTGAAAGATACGGAAAAGCTTGCCGCAATGCTTATTGTTGCCTTTCAGCCCTGTTTCTTCCTCAGTATAAGAGTAACGCCCGATATTCTCTGTACATTTTTTATGACGCTTGCTCTGCTGTTTACATTCAGATGGCATGCTTCTCCCGATTGGAAGAATACGCTCATTCTTGCATTTGTTTACGGCTTCGGGGTAATGACTAAAATTTCTGTAGCTGTACTTGCTTTTTTCACCGCCGTTGTATTTGCGGTAAAGCTTGTGCAGCTTATAAAAGAGAAAAAAGCCCTGCCCGTGATTTTCAGACTTGCGGTATTCGGTATCATAAGCCTGCCGCTGGGGCTATGGTACAATGTAAGAAATTACATACTGTTCAGCCAGAAGTTCGGATATGTATTGGAATTGGGCGAAAAAAGCAAACTTTATGTTGGTAATCACTCATTGTTTCAAAGATTTGTCATACCCGATTTCAATAATATACTCTCATCGCCGTATGATTATGTATGGGACGATTACAATCTCTTTGTTTACAGCGTAAAATCTTCATTATTCGGCGAATTTGAGTTTGAGGTACCATCTTTTATTCCCATTATCCTGTATATATCGGCGATGGTGTTGTCGGTGTTGGCTGTCATTGCTGCTGTATCGGCGTTAAAGCATTTTACAGAGGATAAAATGACGGCTGCTCTGTCCGCTGTCTGCGCTGTATTTCTTGTTTCCGTAGTAATATTTAATCTGAGATATCCTTATGGCTGCAGTATGGATTTCAGATACAGCACATTTTTGATAATTCCGTTTGCCATACTTCTTGCAAAGCAGCTTATGCGCTATGGAAGCAAGATTACAAAAAATATGCTGTATATGTGCATTGCAATGTTTTCATGCAGCTCTTGTTTGATGTATATTCTTGCGTAAAGGATATTGCCTATAATTTGCTGTTGAGGCGCTTTTTCCCAACGATAAGGTTTCTTTCAATACAATATAAAATGTTATTGTCGATTAATTAACATTAACAGCCGGATTGATAATTAGTCCGGCTGTTATCATATCTGCACGCTGATGGCACGTTTTTACACCTTGGGGAAGATCAAATCAGCATTTCCATAATTATAAAAAAAACGCCGTAATCGGAGAAATTCCGAATACGGCGGTTTAAATTAATCAATCAGATTACTTACTTGCGTGCTTTTCTTTTGAAAGCAACAGCCGCTCCTGCTGCAAGCGCCGCTGTCAATGACATTACAGCACCTGCAATGCCGCGTCTGCCGGCAGTACCGAGCGTATCTGTTTCCGTAGCAATGCTTGTACCTGCGGAAACGTCCTCGGTTACGCCGAGAACCTCCTTGTCTATGACAATAGCCCAATCGGAAGCGTGTGTAAAGACAAGATTTGCTTTACCGCCGCTTATCTTGCTGTAATCAGCAAATTCCAAGTCCTTTTTGTCTTCATTGTAATAGAACAGATTTGCATAATAACCGTTATTTTTGCTGCCGAGGTCGACGGTCAGGGTTGCCGTAAAGCCGAAGTCACCGTCATGAGCAAGGGATATCTGAATGGAATATTTCTCGCCCGTAACATTGTTGATAATATCCATAGGAATTGCCTTTACATTGGCTTTAACGCTCAAATCAACAGTTTTCGGGTTTGTAACGTCCTTGCCGTTGATAGTCCATGTGATGCCGTTGCCCATGTCGAGAACAAGGTCAATGTTCTTGCCTGCTATATCCTTTACGATATCCTTGGGAAGCTCTGTTGTACCGTTCATATCAACGTTGACTGTGCCGCCGTCGGGAGTTTTGTCGATCTTGTCGGAAATGTTGTCCCAGCCTGCTTTTCCGTCAATCATAGGCTCTTTGTCTTCTTTAACAATGGGTGTTGTTGGTGTAGTTGTATCGGAAGAGGACGAAGGACGAGAAGGAGGCGACGGAATTGAGTTTACGGTTATTGCCTGTTCAGTCGTTTTGCCGCCGTAGGTTATCGTTACGGCTCTGTTGGCGGTGGTAAGCTTTCCGCTTGGGCTGAATGTAAACTCGGAAGCGTTAGCCGCGCTGTATGCCACATTTTCCGTTGTGCTGTCTTCGTGGGTAACAGAAATCACAAGACCTGTCGGGTCGAAGCTATATCCCTCCATATAGAATGTTTTTGCAGGAGGAGTATTGACGGAAATGGAAGTTATCGCCATGCTTTTCCACTTTGCATAAAGGGTTATATCGCCCGTGACGGGAGAGTTGAAATCATAGGAAACGGTGCATTCACGGTCAGTATACCAGCCTTCAAATTTGTATCCCGAACGTGTGGGAACTGTCGGCTCGGAAATGGTATTGCCGTTGGTTACCTGTGCCGCAGTAACTTCGCTGCCGCCGTTTGTTTCAAAGGTAACGGTGTAAGTATCTACAAGCTGCCTGCCGCAGTTTGTGCATTTGCCGTTTGAATCGGGGTCGGTGTGGGTCGTTCTTGCTGTGACTGTCTTATTTCCGCTTACGGTTCCGCCTGTGAAGGAAACGCAGGGGAAAGCATTTATACTTGCTTGGTCATTTGGATCGTATTGGTTTTCATCGTTATAATATTTCGGAAGAGTGGTTATATTATATGTTTTGCCGCCAAGGTAATAGTTTTCGTCGATAACCTTGTTGTTCTCGTCAACATATTTTACGGTAAAGTAATTTGCTGTGAATGTGCCGCCGCCTTCACTAAGCGGTACTGTCCACCGGTGTCCTCCGTCGTGGTACGTTTCATTATCAGGAGGATTAGGATTAGCACAACATTCCCCGTAATATGAATATGTATCAACGCTGAGGCTGCCGCTTACAGTAAGAGAGCCGCCTGCTTCTACATTGAAAGGAACAGAATATTCACGGATATAACAATCGTCGCCCAGATGATGTTGTGAATAGAATCCGTTGGTCAATGCGTAGATGCCGTTGTCATTTATAATGGAGGAACCCTCGGCAAATTCGATGCTTGCAGTAACGCCTGTGGGAACAATTATCTTAACGTCAACATAAGCGCCGCTTACAAGGTTTGTGCCCTTGAATTTGTAGCTGCCATCAGCTAATTTAAGTTCGATGATATTATGATCATCGTCACCATAAGCGGCAGTAACGCCTGCGGGGCAAGTAGTTGAGCCGTTTCGGTAGTTAACTATCTGACTAAGGTCAACCTCAACTACCCACTTTGCATAAAGGGTGAAATCGCTTGTTACGGCAGAGTTGAAATCATAGGGAATTGTACATGCCGCATCGGTATACCAGCCGTCAAAGGTGCAGCCTGTCTTTGTGGGAGCTGTGGGCGCGGTAAGCTTTTGTCCGTTGGGTACTGTTGCCGAAGCAATAGCGCTTCCGCCGTCGGTTTCAAAGGTTACCGTGCGTTGAACAGCAGCGCCGCAGTTGTCGCATAAGCCGTTTGAATCGGAGTCGGTGTGGGTCGTTCTTGCGTAAACTATCTTGTCTGCGCTGACGCTTCCGCCTGTGAAGGAAAGGCAGGGGAAATCACCTATACTTGTGGGATTGTTAGAAGCGTTATAATATTTCGGAAGAGTGGTTACAGTATATACATTGTCTTTCAAATAAAAGTTTTGGTCGATAATCTTTCCATTTTCGTCAACATATTTTACGATAAAGAAGTCATAACCGTTAATTGCGCCGCTGCCTTCTTTAATCGGTGCTGTCCATTGGTGTCCTCCGTCGTGGTACGTTTGATTAACAGGAGGATCAGGATAAGCATTACATTCTCCGTAATATGAATATGTATCAACGCTGAGGCTGCCGCTTGCTCTAAGCGTTCCATCAACCTTGAACGGTACAACATAATTAACGATTACACAATTGTTTGCGCCAATGCTCGTCGATGAATAAAAAGAATCTCCGGACACGTAATATCTTCCTTCATCATTTATAATGGTCGCATTATTAAAGTTGATATCTGCGGTTACGTCACTCGGAACATATATCTGCACATCAGCAGAGTTTTCGCCTGAAAATGTGTAATTATAGCCGTTTTGCAGTGCGATTTTATAGTAGGCGCTTTCTTCGTATGTAACAGTAACGCCTGCGGGCGGTGCGCTTACATAAGAAGCTATCTGGCTAAGGTCAACAGCCGTTTGAATTGTTTCCGCCGAAGCGCTGATAACGCTCACATTTGAAATGACGGGAACAACGGGCGCCGCTGTCATGCTTGCCGCAATCGCCGCAAGGCAAAGGCAGCCGATTATCTTTTTCTTTAGGTTTCTTCTTTTTGTAGCTGACATATTAAATTCCCTCCTGTAATTGTTCTTTGTATTTATGATAATGCTCCCCGAGGGCAACATCAACATTCCATGGTTTATCCGTCCGATACCTAAAAAACGGCTATTTTTTGCAATTATATGTAATTATAGCATATCCCCCCGAATTTGTCATTACCTTTTTGGGTGAAATGAAATTGAAATCAAAAAAATTGGCTTTTCACCCAAAAAGGCAATAACATATTATTGAAAATATGTTAAAATTAAGGAAACGCTGATTTGATCGGAGGCCCCCTTATCCTGATGGCTTTCCTTGTGATAATTTTCGTGGTCGTGCCTTTCTGCCTTGACAATAAATGGTTTTCAGCAGCTTAATATAGCTGCAAAGGCGCAGGCGGACTGTGAACAGCGTAAAGCTTAACCGGAAGGCTGTTGATGGTGCGGAAAAATATGCGATATACAAGTACAAGGTGCATTTTGACACTCATATTATAAAAAAAGTTGTATTTTGATGGTTGTTATCGCACAAAATTATCCATTTTAATATAAAACAAAAATCCTCGCAAACCTTGATTTTACCACGGCTTGCGAGGATTTTAACTTGGTCGAGGTGAGCTGCGCTCACTAAAGGTCATAATTTTTTATGAAAATCCTAAGTCGAGTTTGTTTTTTCATAATCATGTAAAATGTCATTAGAAATTAGTATTGTTTATTATGATATTAAAAGTGAGCAGGGTTTGATTTGGCAGTTCCGATATATTACGGTGAACTGTTTTTTCTGAACATACTTGGAGTCATGCCGGTACGCCGCTTGAAAAGGCGCATAAAACAGACGTCATTTTCATATCCGCACAGTTCTGCTATCTCCCTTATCGTAAGACCTGTGTTTTTCAGATAATATTCCGCTGACCTTATTCGTGCTGACAGCAAGTCATCATAACAGCTCACTCCAAAACGTTCTCTGTAAAGCTGTTGAAAATGTGAGGGACTTAGATTTACTCGTTTTGCAAGCTCTTTAACAGAGCCAAAACTTCCTGCATTGCTGTAAAGCTCGGCTCTTAATCCGTCCAGAGCAGAGCCGTGTACACAATAATCTGACTGTGTGCGATTATATCTATTTGCGCAGTCTGATAATTTCAGTATCAGCATTTTTATCAGCATATTCATATACTGTTCTTTATGAGGTGACTCGGTCATTTCTTCTCTACCGATAATTCTCAGGACCTCTTCGACTTCATATGTATCCGAAAGAGGTATGACCTTGTTAAACGGAAGTTCTGCGGAAGCAAAAAACTCTTCTTCTCCGCTGCACTCCATATGTAGAAAATGATTTACATATTCTTTATTATTTGCACGATAATGCTGATTTGAGCCTTTTCTGTAAAATATCGCACTGTACGGAGGAGCAATAACTTCTTCCGAGTCAAGAAATACCCTTGCTTCCGTTTTAAAAATAAGCAGTAAATCATCTCCCGAACCATCGGGACGGTCAATTTCAAAATCACTGTCGTGACGGTAATTCATTCCGATGGCGTGAAATATCATCATAAGCTATCACCTGTAATCGTAGGATTTGTCAGTATAATAATATATTACGTCATTGAAAAAAATTTGTCAATAGCAGATAATTATAATATCAGAACAATGCCGTACAATTATTGTGTGTGTATACTAATCATTACCGAAAGGAAGAGCTAAAATGAAAAAAATCTCAATGTTAATCAACGCTGCCGACCGAATATCACATATCAATCCCGAGATTTATGGACATTTTTCCGAGCATCTGGGCAGGTGCATCTACAATGGCATCTATGTGGGAGAGAACTCTGCTATACCGAACACGGACGGTATAAGAAATGATGTTATCGAAGCGTTCCGCAATATCAAGCTGCCTGTTCTCCGCTGGCCGGGCGGCTGCTTTGCGGACGAATATCATTGGAAAGACGGTATCGGCGAAAAATCGCAGCGCAAGAAAATATTAAATACAAACTGGGGCGGAGTTACCGAAGATAATTCCTTCGGAACCCATGAGTTCTTCCGCCTTTGCGAGCTGGTAGGATGTGAGCCGTACCTTGCAGGAAATCTTGGCAGCGGTACGATAGAGGAGCTTTCCGATTGGGTGGAATATGTCACCCTTGAAGGCGGTTCTCCCATGTCCGAGCTGAGAAAGAAAAACGGAAGAGAAAAGCCGTGGAAGCTGAAATATATGGGTATAGGCAATGAAAACTGGGGCTGCGGAGGAAGTATGCGCCCCGAATATTATGCAGACGAATACCGCCGCTATCAGAGCTTCTGCAAAAACTTCTCGGGTAATGAACTTTTCAAAATTGCCTGCGGTCCTAATTCTGATGATTATAACTGGACAGAAGTTATCATGAAAAATCTGAACAAGTATCATACAAAGGGCATATCTCTCCATTACTATACAGTTCCCACAGGAGACTGGTCTCACAAGGGAAGCGCATTGGAATTTGACAGCGACCTATATTACAGTACTATTTCCAAAACACTTTACATGGATAGCCTTATTAAACGCCACACAGATATTATGGACCGATATGACCCCGACAATGACATCGGTCTTATCGTGGACGAATGGGGCTGCTGGTACGATGTTGAGAAGGGTACCAACCCCGGCTTCCTCTATCAGCAGAACACAATGCGTGACGCTATTGTTGCAGCCTGCAATCTGAATATATTTAACAGACACAGCAAGCGTGTAATTATGGCAAATCTTGCGCAGGTTGTAAACGTACTTCAAGCACTTATTCTCACAGAGGGCGAAAAGATGATTAAAACGCCTACATATCACGTTTTCGACCTGTTCAAGGAGCATCAGAACGGCGAGGCTGTCTACTGTTTCAGTACCAACGAATCAGCGGGAGGAGAGGTCAAAATTCCCCTTCTTTCAAGCTCTGCTTCCGTTAAGGACGGCGTGATGACTATTACCCTTGCAAACTGCTCTCTTGAGGATGGTGCAGAAATATCCTGCGATATCAGAAACTTTGAATGTTCAGAGGCGTCTGCACGTATTCTTACAGGTGAGGTTCACACCTGCAACGATTTCGACGCACCGGACAGACTCACCATTGCTGAGCATAACGTAAAGCTTGAAAACGGCGTTCTTACCGCAGAATTGCCACCCTGCTCTGTTGTAAGTGTGACCGTAAAATGAGCAGACCATTCTGTAAAAAATGCTTTTTCGCCGATATCGACAGAGACGGGATATACAAGGATATTTCCGAGCTGATAGCCGTCATGCCCGAGGAAAAACGCACCGAAGATGCGGAGTATCGCCGCCGTTTGGATATCTGCGGAAAGTGCGACTTCTTGGGCGAAGGCACCTGTGGCAAGTGCGGCTGCTTTGTGGAGCTGAGAGCCGCTAAAAAGGATATGCACTGTCCTTCCGAGGAGCATCTGTGGTAAACGCACAAGTCCTGTAAAACAGACAATAGAAAAATAGCCCTCCTATGGTATGTATAGAAATACCATAGGAGGGCTTTGCTATGACAAGTATTGACAAATGAATTTAAACGTGATATAATCAGCTATAGTCGGAAACGGAGGGATATTATGCCAAGACCGCAGCGTTGCCGCAGAGTGTGCGAAGAACCTGAATATAACGTGTTTTCTCCTGATGGAATATCGAATAATGCTTGTGTTACGCTAACTGTCGATGAATATGAGGTAATACGGCTTATTGACCTTGAACAGCTTACCCATGCACAGACGGCAGAACAGATGAATATATCCCGACCTACTGCAACAGAAATTTACAATGCGGCAAGAATAAAAATTGCAGATTGTATCGTAAACGGTAAAAGGCTTGTTGTTTCGGGAGGAAATTACTGTCTATGCAGCGGCGGTATCTGCGGAAAACAATGCAGAAAACAAAATCAGACTATTGTATGTAATAAGAAAGGAAAAGATACTATGAGAATTGCAGTAACTTATGAAAACGGACAGATTTTTCAACACTTCGGTCATACGGAAGCATTCAAGATTTATGATGTTGTTGACGGAAAAATCGCAAAATCAGAGCTTGTGCCTACAAACGGAAGCGGTCATGGCGCACTTGCGGGATTTCTTTCTTTAAACATGGTAGATATCCTTATATGCGGAGGTATCGGCGGCGGAGCACAGACAGCTCTTGCACAGGCAGGAATAAAGCTTTACGGCGGCGTCAGCGGTGATGCAGACGAAGCGGTAAACGCACTTTTGAACGGAACGCTCGGATATGATCCCGATATAAAATGCAGTCATCACAGCCACGAACATGGTGGAATCGGTCATACTTGCGGCTCCCATGGCTGTGGGAATCACGGCTGTCAATAAAAAAATCAAAGGCGGTGGAAGCTGCCTTTGATTAAGGAACCGCTGATTAAATCGCGCCTTGCGGCTTGGTACGCACCTTGCTTGCATATTTTCCGTCATCTTGCATAGAAATTTCTTGACATACGACAGTATGCCTGCGAAATTTCTATACAATCTGACGAAAAATCTGACTTCGCAATTTGCGCACCAGATTTAATCAGCGATTCCTTAACAGTAACTCGGTTGCCAAAAGGAGAGGTTGGGAAATGTTGTATCTGATATGTTTCCTGGTTACATTTGCAGCGTGCGTTATCGGCACTATATGCGGTATGGGCGGCGGTATCATCATCAAGCCTGTTCTTGACGCAGTCGGTGTGATGTCGGTGTCGGAAGTCACTTTCCTGTCGGGCTGCACGGTTATCGCTATGACCTGCTGGAGCGTGGGCAAGACTGCTATAAAAAAAGAGTCTGTGCTTGACCTTGGCAGCACGCCTTTTCTGGCGGTGGGTGCCGCTTTGGGCGGAATTGCGGGAAAGCAGCTGTTCAATCTGGCGGCTGCTCAGTTTGCTTATCCTGACAAGGCAGGTGGAATACAGGCTTGCCTTCTGTTTATTGCCACCCTTGCAACTTTGTTCTACACCATAAAAAAAGATAGAATTACTCCAAAACAGGTGCAGTCACGCGCAGTTGCGCTTTTGATAGGACTTTTGCTTGGACTTTTGGGTGCTTTTCTTGGTATCGGCGGCGGTCCGTTCAATGTGGCTGTTCTGTGCTATTTTTTCTCTATGCCCACAAAAAAAGCTACGCAGAACAGCCTGCTCATTGTGCTGCTCAGTCAGCTTTCAAGTACGCTCCAGACCATATTTACCGCAGGTGCGCCGCAGTTGGAGCCAATCATTCTGCTGGGCATGATCGTTGCGGCTGTGGTTGCAAGCGAAGTCGGACGGCGTATTCACCGCCGTTTGGACGAACGTCAGGCAACTCTATGCTTGGATGGCTCTATGATACTTATTATGGGTATCAGCATATATAATATGTTCAAGTTTTTCGGATAATTTTACAAGGGGGATATTGATATGGACATGAAAGAAAAAGCAATCTACTATTACATCACACAGGACATGGGCTGTGCCGAAGCAATTCTGCTGGCTGCCAATGATGTATACAGTCTTGGACTTACCGAAGCGGAAGCAGATCTTTTTGCAGGCTTCCGTACAGGTATGGGCTGCGGAAGCACCTGCGGCTGTCTTGCAGGTGCTGTGGGCGTAATCAGCAGAAAATACAGCCGTCGTGATGATTTGAAAGAGCTGTGCGCCAAATTTGTTAAGACATTTGAGCAGAAGCTTGCCTGCGGTTCAATCGACTGTGACGCTATTGCGGCACGGTATAAGACTGATACAGACCGCTGTCTGGCAGCTGTGCAGCTGTCTGCCGAGGTACTGGAGGAGTTCATCGAAAATATTGAGGGACGAGCTGCCGCACCTTCAGGCGAAGGCTGTACTCTGCGCCCCGAGGATATAAAGCGTGTCAAAGCAATGGGCTTTCTTAATCATAAGGGAACAAACAAATTCAACGGCCGTATCATTACTCGAAACGGACGTATTACAAATGACGAGGCTCAGACTATTGTTGAAGCTTCCAAACTGTACGGCGACGGTCATATGGTGTTCACCACTCGTCTGACCATTGAGGTCTCGGGCATCGACTACAATGATATTGACGCTTTTCGTGCCTATGTGGGCAAAGCAGGGCTTGAGACAGGCGGTACCGGCAGCAAGGTCAGACCTGTTGTGTCCTGCAAGGGTACGACCTGTCAGTATGGGCTTTATGATACATACACTATGAGCAACGAGATACACGACCGCTTCTTCAAGGGCTATTCGGAGGTCTCTCTGCCTCACAAGTTCAAGATAGCTGTGGGCGGATGTCCCAACAACTGCGTCAAGCCCGACCTGAACGATTTTGGCATTGTGGGAGCTCATGTTCCGAGTTTTAACATTGAACAGTGCAGGGGCTGCAAAAAGTGTCAGGTTGAACTTGCATGTCCTATCAATGCGGCTAAAATGGTTGACGGACGTCTGGTAATTGATCAGCAACTGTGCAACAACTGCGGCCGCGGCATCGGCAAGTGTCCGTTCCATTGCAACGATGAGGGAACTTATGGCTGGAAGATATATGTTGGCGGACGCTGGGGCAAACAGGTGGCTCACGGAAAGATGCTGAACAAGATATTTACCGATAAGGCAGAGGTTTTGGACACGTTGGAAAAGGCCATCCTGCTGTTCCGTGATCAGGGTAAATCGGGCGAACGTTTTGCTGACACGATTGAGCGTATCGGCTTTGAAAATGTTGAAGCTCAGCTTCTGGGTGACGAGCTTATGAAGCGTAAGACTGAGATACTTGGACTAAATGTTGTGGGCGGTGCAAGCTGTTAATACTAATTACTAATCTTCTTATAGACTTTGTCAATAGTATAAGAGTGCAAATCAACGCAAAACCGATCATACGTAGCTGAATATTGACAGCGATGAAAACAGTATGAATGTATAAACCTATCACGGAAATGGTATACCCGTTTCCGTGCTTTTTTTCATTATATAGTATTGACGGCTGATGGGAACGCTGTCCCAAACCCCTGAGGTTTATCCGCTCTGGAGATGTCCGGTGGAAAAATGAAAAACAGCGACATTTTCTGCTGCTGCTTTCCACCGTTTTATCTCACAGCCTGCGTCGGGTCGCTCCTCAGAACTCAGCTTGCTGAGTTTTTGCCCATGTTTGGCTGCAATTTTAGTATGGTCGAAATTTTTGTGGGAAATTCATTTACACAGTTTATTTTTCAGAACCATTTCGCTTTTTTACTGCTTTTTTATGAACTTTTGCCACGCTTCTATTGTAATCCTACAGTGCGATTTAATCAGCGCTTCTTTAATACTTGCATATAAATATATTTTATGGTAAAATAATAACGGATTGGAGGGTGAGGTTTTGCAGACGGAAATAATTCGCTCGTCGGAGCGCAGCATTGTTGAGCTTGTATGCGAAAAAGAAAAATATATACGCCGCACGATATGCTCCGAATGTGCTGTATATAATAGGCTGAAAGATAATCCCTCCGAGTTTGTTCCGCAGATATACTCGGTTGAAATATCCTGTGGAAAGACCGTTGTATGCGAGGAATATATCGACGGAAAAAGCCTTGCTCATGCAGAAATATCCGAAAATCAGGCGGTGGAAATAATGCTGCAGCTTTGCTCCGCCCTTGAATTTATACATAAGCTTGGCATGGTCCACCGCGACATAAAGCCTTCAAATATACTGCTTGACGGTAACGGCAATATCAAGCTGATAGATTTTGAAGCCGCCAGATTTGTCAGAGAGGACAGCGACCGTGACACGCGCTGTCTCGGTACGGAAGGCTTTGCTCCGCCCGAGCAGTACGGCTTTTCGCAGACGGATTTCCGCTCCGATATTTACGCCGCGGGGCAGACAATGAAAGCTTTGCTGGGAAGTCTTTCGGCAAAGCCTGCATACAGAAAAATCATAATGCGGTGTACATCTCTTGACCCTGACAAGCGCTATCAAAGTGCGGCAGAGCTGAAATGCGCGCTGAAAAATATACGCAGGAAGTATACATATATTGCCGCAGTATCGGCGGCTGCGGTTTTAGCGGCGGTGCTTGCCGTTAAATCGGTGGTAACGCCAAATGCGGAAAATGCGGAGGATATTAACGTTACGCCTGCGGTATCGTCATCAAGCGTTGAAAAGATTTTGCCTGACAACGAACATATCCGTTACTACAACGAGGCTGAAAATTTGCCCGAATATGACCCTGACGATATGATATTCTTCTGTGAGGACAAGGATGCGGAAATACTTCTGGCAGACGGAAAATCGCTGTTCGGGCATTATGAAAAATACACAATGTATACCGATATTGACGGTGACAATGTAGACGAGTTTGTTACTGTGCAAATAAGTCCCGGCAATAATCTTGATGTGTCTTTTTTCTATGGAATTCCGAAGGACGGTCCATTTCACTACATTTCTTGTGTAGATTTCGTTATACCTTTTGAATTTGATAAAGACCGTCTGGGTGAGGATACTTTTGTGCAGGTGACAAGCTTTGAAATTTTAGGTGAGCGTATTCTTGCGCTTACGATAGGGGATAAGGCAAATTATAACTTTACGGGCTTTTTTACCATACGTGATGAGGAACCGACATTTGTTGGCAGAGGATGGGGAGAAACAAAGGCTCGTGTATTCAGCTCTACGCTTGAGGAACAGCTTGAAGTCGGCGGAGTGAATATTTATATATATCAAGAGGGGGAGCTTATTCCCATAACCGCTTATGAGTACGGTGAGTATTATACATGGGGCAGCGAGTATTATGACAGCTTTGCTGAAAAATATCTAAATGATAATTATTAAAAAAGGGGTAAAAAAGGTGCTGAATGAGAAAAATACGGATGAAATGCTGAACGAGCTTAAAGCGGCAGAGGATTATGAAAGCTTTGCGGCAAAAAACAACGATGTTTTTGTAAAAGGCAGTATATCGGAATATCTTAATCAACTGCTGGAGGAAAAAAATATTGAACTGAAGGACGCGGTAAAAAACTCGGGGATAGAGCGCATTTATGCCTATCATATTTTTTCGGGGAAAAAGATACCGTCGAGGAACAAGCTTATTGCAATAGCGTTGGGCATGAAGCTTTCGCTGGAAGAAACGCAGGCACTTTTGAAGCACACCTGCAACCGTCCGCTTTATCCCAAAGACGAGCGCGATTCGGTGTTGATATACGCCTTGGTGAACGGCTATGATTATGATAAAACGTCAGCGCTGTTATATGATAATAATTTAGAAATACTATGAAAAAATCCGTTCTGTGTGACAGCAGAACGGATTTTTGTGTACTTTTTTGAACACCAATTTTGTCGGAATATGGAGTATAATGACAGTGGATAGCTTTTAAGGGATCAGCTATTCGGTGTACAGATCGTCGTCTGTGAATTGTATCTCCCCATGGTTTTTTTCATATTGCTTGATTTCCTTGGCAATGAGATATTCGATCATATTGGTAAGGGAGCGCTTTTCTTCGGCGGCGATCTGTTTTATTTTGTAATGTGTAACAGGGTCCAGACGCATGGTGAACTGGGTTTTGATCACGGACATTATAGTCACCTCCTTGATATTATTATGATACCAGATTTAATCATAAATGTATGGTATCATATATATATCATGTTGACACCCAAATAAACTTGTGATATAATATTAAACATAATATGGGACAATATGGCGGACGTAGGGAGCGTAAATATGTGGGTATAATTATTGCACTTATAGTATGTCTTTTGCTTTAAGATTTTTTTAAAATAATGTTTATCATATATATTAATGGGGAGGATTTTAATTATGGTATGTAAAAATTGTGGGCAATTTATAGGAAGCGGTAATACAAATGTTGTTTTATCGGCTGCAAAAGGAAAGGTGAGAAAAATGAAAAAATATTTTTGTTTGATAATTTCGTTGATTTTAATGATGTCGTTTTCGTCCTGCAGCAAAGACGGCGGTGAAGCATATACTGCCTACTATAATGACAGCACTGTGTCCGGTGCGCTAGAAACCTACATGAATGCGCTTATGAACGATGATTATGATACATATCTCAAAATTACCCATAAAAGTGATAGTGAATCAAGTAGAAGTGATTTTAATTCCTGCAAGAAAGGCTATGTCGGCATGGAAAGCATATCATACGGTCAAGTGAAAACGGATTCAGTGTTCAGTATTGGTGCAAAGGCGGAATATATGGTAGCTGAATACAATGATGACGGAACTCAGAAGCTAGATTTTATGTACAGCGCCGGCAGAGATTTTGCTTACGGACTTGTGAAAATAGCCGAAACAAAAATCGACAGCGGTGTATATTATGTATCTGTGCATCACCGTAATTTTAACTTTAATTATAATTATTTACATTAAACAGATGTGGAATGACCATATATGACTCATTGAAAAAAGAAAGGAAAAAATTATGTTCTGTTCAAAGTGTGGAAATCAAATGGAGGACAGTGCGTCATTTTGTTCGAAGTGCGGTAACTCGGTTTCGGAAGCTATGACTTCTGCTCCTGCGGTGTTGTTTGATGGGGGAAATTCACATATCGAAAAAGCCCCTGAATACGGAGAAAAGCTGACGTCCACCGAAGTCCTCGATCCGCATTATAAAACGGTCGTGTCTGTAATAAAGGTTCTCCGTGTGATCCTTTGTATTGCAATGATCTGGGACTGTCTCGGAGAGTACAGCTTTATTGTTTTGATACTCGTGATCGCTGTGTGTATTTGGATATCAAAGATGTTAGAGAAACTTGTTTTGTTCGGCTATGAGCATTTTAAAACGAAAAATTTTGAAGCAACAGCATACAGTTATTATGTCAATACGCAGGACGCAGAACTTATAGCATCCGTCTTGATGGGACCCATGTTGACACACGGTATCAGAATGTCAGTCAGGAACGAAAATGTGATCGACATTTCATATGGTGACAAAAAATACGCGGTAGCCTTCGTTACCGAACCGGGCAGCTTCTTCGTGGTCGTAAGTGATGCTGATAACGAAAACAAGTATGTTAATTTGTGTAATGATGTACCTGTAATAGCATTTTATATTCAGGATATATTAAGAAATTTATAATTAATTATAGTGACAAAAATAACAGGAGGCTTTTTTATGTTTTGTGCAAAATGTGGAAATCAAATTGAGGACGGAGCAGCTTTCTGCTCTAAATGCGGAACTGCAAACGGACAGACAAACACGCAGCCGGACGCTGTTTCTGCCAGGATAAAAAGTGTCCCTGCAAAAGGAAAGGTGGTTAATTCCACCACTCATATCGAAAGCAAATACAAGACCGGCAAAATAATAACAATCGTTGCTTTTATGGGAATTTCACTGTTTATTCCGCTTCCGGAGGAGAATTGGGTTTTAATGTTTTTGCTCGCACTGGCGTTTTTCGGACTTTTGGGCTGGAACTTTTTATCGGGAGCAACCATGTTCATTATCAGAAATATAGAAAAAGAGCAGTACGCCTCGTTTATAAATTCCGAAAATGCGGCGGATATAGTGCAGCTTCTTATTAAGCCTCTGGCATCGAAGGGTATGCGTGTCGGGACCTCAAGCGCAGGCAGCAATTTGGTAGTGATAACATATCAGGAAAGAGATTATGGGCTGTGCTTCTTTAGGGAGGGCTATTTCACAATATGTCCCGACAGACCAGTTAAAATGTACGGCTTTGAGGGAATGAAAGTGATAAAAATGCCGTCCATATACGAACACAGTCTTGAGGATTTCCCGATTATAGCGTACAATGTTCAGGAAGTGCTGAAAAATAAATAAGTTTAGGGGAAAAATGCAAAAGCTGCCGTTCGGATAAAGCAGTATAAACGATATTTAAGCTTCAAGAGCAGCATTGCAGACGCACCTTTCCTGCCTTACCGAAGCTAATACAGCCTATACAAAGCATTGAAATCCAAATATTGGTATTCCCTAAAGCGGTATATTCCATAAATAGTCCCCATTCATTATTTCTTATTCTGCAATAATGGACAGCTGTTCTTTTTTGTGATATAATATAAGCAATCGAAAATTATTTCTATAGGATTATACGCTCACTTTTGGGGAGAATAAAATGTCAGCAATTATACAAAACAAGCCGAGGATATTCGGCTGCAAAACAAATGAACCGCTTAAATTCTCGGTCTGCGGACAGCTTATCAGCCCGTTGAGATTTGTACATCATCGCCGCAATTTCGATGAAAATGTGCTTATCATGGTAACCGAGGGAACGCTTTATATCACCGCAAATAACGCCCCATTTTCCCTCGTTCCGGGACAGTATATTTTTCTCAAAGCAGGCGAGGAGCATTTCGGACAACGACCCTCGGAGGGGAAATTGTCCTATCTGTGGGCGCATTTTCGGTCGGACTGTGGGTTTGAAACGGTGAATGACGAAAGCGGCGAATATACATATCTGCTGCCCGAAACACTTACATTGTCCGATTCGGGACGAACTGCACAGCTTTTTCATCAGCTTATGGATATGTCACTTGAAGAAAAGCTGTACATAAAAAATATGTCCGACTATGCAATGAGCCTGCTGCTTATGGAAATATCGCAGGAATATTTCCAAAGCAAGGACAGCTCCGATAAGCTTCCTTCGGCTGTTGTATCTGCAAGGGAATGGATAAAAAATCACTATTATCTCCCATTTGATGTAAGATCGCTTGCGGACGCTGTGGGGTACAGTTCGGATTATCTTTCCTCTCTGTTCAAGCAAAGCACGGGTATTTCAATCGTCCGCTATACAAACCGACTGCGAATAAAAACAGCAAAAACGCTGCTTTCAAACTATGACATTACAATAAAAGAAGCCGCATTTTCCTGCGGCTTCTCGGACGAAAAATATTTTATGAAGGTCTTTAAACAGCTTGAGGGTATTACTCCCTCACAGTATAAAAATTCCTTTGGGCGGAAGAATATCAACTGAAATTTTTCTTTGTGAAGTATAATGTGTACGGCTCGTCGGTTATGTCATACAGCGGAACAAAATCGAAGTTTTCGGGCTGATTTACTGTACGGTAAACGCTCTGCTGCCACGGGAATGTGCTGTATGTATGCTCGGTAGTGTATGCAAGGGCACTTTCGGGATCGTTGTTCTGCATATATATTCCGCAGTCCTTTTCGCACAGTCCCGCAAGCACAACGGGACCTTCCGCAAACGCCGTAAGCTGCGGCATATCGGGCAGAGAAGATGTCGTCAGTACCGCAGGGAAATAGATGTTTACGGTATCATTTTCCCAAATTCGGTCTATATCAAAATAACCGTTTTCGGCAGTAACATTTTTCATTTCTTCACCGTTGATATAAATAACGGGAGCGCCCTGCGTCCATTCGGGAATACGAAGCGACAAGGTAAATTTTTCGGGATTGTCCGCCTTGACATTCAGCTTGATATACCAGCGTGACATTCTGCTGTCATCATGCTCGTCGAAGGAAGCTCCGTCGTTGTAATATTTCATATCAACGCTCTGAACGACGGAGACATTTTCGCTGTGTTTGTACTCCGAGTTGATGTACTGTCCAACAATAAGGCGGTTCTGCTCGCAGTCCTCATAAAAGCAAAGCTGCGGATAGATGGTGTGTGCCTGCACCGTCGTACCGTGACAGCACCAGAAATCGTGGGTCTTGCTGCCCCATTTTTTCACGCTGCCTGACTTCATTGGCAGGAAGTACGCAGGCATTCCCGTGAATTTGTTCTGCTGAGCAAGAAAACCGTTGTAGAGATTTTTCTCAATGTAGTCAAGATATGCGGCATCTCCCGTAAAGCGGAAAAGATAATCGGCAAGCCTCACCATATTGTAGACAGTGCAAAATTCTTGGGTGCGCTCGCCGATGAACATTCCAAGCTTGTGGGGAGGTATCCAGAATTCGCCCGAGTTCTGACCGCCTGTGCAGAACGCTTCTCTGTCTGTGACAGCGCATTTCCAGAAGCTTTTTACAAGACCGAGCCACTTTTCATCGCCTGTGACCTCATACATTTTAGCAGCACCCTGCGCCCATGGGATACTTGCGTTTGCGTGGCAGTTTGACAACGGGTCGCCGTCCTCGGCAAGCTTTTTGAAAATGGACGGGTGAGAGTATCTCTCTGCCAAGGTGGAAAATTTTTCGTTTTCCGTAAGCTGATACAAGCCTGCCCATACATCAAGCATTCCGCCCTCTTCGCCGCTGTAAACGGCGTGGGGGTTTTTATTCTGCATATCCGCAGTCCAGTCAAGATACCAGTCTGCGGCATTGCTTAAAATATCAAGTGCCTTTTCGTTTTTGGCATACATTGCACTGTGGTAAAGTCCCAGCAGCGTTTTGTGCAGGGTGTATTGGGGCGACCAGATATACTCGTTTTTTTCAAGCCTTTCAAAATATTTCTCGGGAACAGAGCCTATCCATTTTCCGCCGTTGAGCTTCTGGCAGCGTTCAAGCTCGTCAATAATGTTGTCAAGCTTTGCCTTCAATTCACGGTCGTTATTCTGTGCAATGAGCATTGATGCGGCGGACAGCCAATGACCGAGGAAATGTCCCCTCAGCTGACAAGTAGGGGACTCCCAGCCAAGGTGCATTTCGGAAATATCTCTGTCGGTGCGTATGCAGGCTTCAAGGTAGAAATTCTGGAGAAGATTTTCGGTTTTCAGCTCCATAAGATATGCCCTGTTTACATCGGCACGCTCCTTGAAAAGACCGGGAAGAAGATGTGCATTTTCAATATTTATCTGTTTCAGCATAGTATTTACCTCCGAATGATTATCTGCTGAAATTATTATAGCACACCATGATGAATTTGCAAGTAGACAAAGTGGGTGAAAAGGTGGAAAATTCTTTGATTTAAGAAAAACTAATTATTCGGAAAGTTTTGTTTACATACTTTCCTTAATCACCTCGTAACAGCCAAGCACCTTATAGCCGCCTGTCATAATTAGCGTGCTGTCTGATTTGTTACTCCGCTTGCCAAAAAATATGCAACTATTTTTTTACTCATAACGATACCTCTGCTTTGAATTTGTTGTAAAAAACGCCTAAGTATACATTGGCAGGATACATTTTGCAAATGCTCATATTTTATAACGGGTTATGCTTCAAAGGCATATCTAAGCAACAGAAATGTTGCAAAAGAGGAAAATGTGTGATATACTGAATAAAATGGAGGCGGATAAAATGGAACTTCGTGTCTTAAATTACTTCCTTATGGCGGCAAGAGAGGAAAATATCACTAAAGCGGCGCAGCTTCTGCACGTTACTCAGCCTACGCTGTCACGTCAGCTTATGCAGCTGGAGGAGGAGCTTGGAGTAAAGCTGTTCAGACGGAGCAATCACCGGATAGTTCTGACCGATGAGGGTATGCTTCTCAAACGCAGGGCACAGGAAATGATAGACCTTGCGGAAAAAACAAAGCTGGATTTTATGAGGTCTGAGCAGTTAAGCGGCGAAATTGCAATAGGCAGCGGCGAGCTTCTCAGCTTTTCCTCTCTCACCGAAATAATGTCAGCCTTTGGACAGAATAATCCCTTGGTGAAATACAGGATATTCAGCGCAAACGCTGACAGCATAAAGGACAGGCTTGAAAAGGGACTTCTCGATCTTGGGCTGCTTTCGGAACCCGTGGACATAGGAAAATACGAGTTTATCCGTATGCCTGTAAAGGAAGAATGGGGCGTTCTTGTACGCTGTGATGATGAGCTGGCAGGGCAGGAATATGTAACTCCCCAGGATCTTATCAACAGACGGCTCTTTGTGTCGGAGAGGGCATTGGTACAGAATGAATTTTCGGCGTGGCTCGGAAAAGATGCCGACAGCCTTGATATTGCCGCTACATATAATCTTCTTTATAATATTGCCGTAATGGTGCAGCATAAAATGGGAATAGCACTTTGTATACGTCTTGAAGCAAAATATGACGATCTGTGCTTTGTACCGATGAAGCCGCAGCTTAATATCGGCTCTGTTATGGTATGGAAGAAAAATCAGATAGTATCTCCGCTGATAAACGCTTTTATAGATTTTGCAGAGGAATACCTTTAGGGCATACAAGAAGATACAATATAAGTATTTTACATTTCTAAAAATCGGATATATAATATAGGCATAGTCAAAACGGCTATGCCTGATTTTTGGGGAGGTGCTATTATGGTAAAACAAACAGCAGGAAGAGATGGTCTGGGAGATTTTGCTCCCGAATTTGCAAGACTTAACGATGATGTTCTGTTCGGAGAAATATGGTCAAGAGAAGACAAGCTGAGCCTTAAGCTAAGAAGTATTGTAACGGTTTCCGCGCTTATCGGAAAGGGTATTGTGGATAATTCCCTTGAGTATCACCTTGCTTCTGCAAAAAACAACGGAGTTACCCGTGATGAAATGGCGGAGATACTCACCCATATCGCATTTTATGCAGGCTGGCCCAATGCCTGGGCAGCGTTTAAAATGGCAAAGAAGGTATATAAAGACGAACAGGCTGCCGATGAACACGGCGGATTTTTCGGACAGGGCGAGTTCAACTCCGAATATGCAAAATATTTCACAGGGAAATCATACTTAAAGCCGCTGACCGACCCAAAGGAAACGGTGTTTATTGCGAATGTGACCTTTGAGCCGAAATGCCGCAACAATTGGCATATCCACAACGCCAAAAAGGGCGGCGGTCAGATACTTATCTGCGTTGACGGTGAGGGCATATATCAAGAATGGGACAAGCCTGCACGTCATCTTAAAGCAGGCGATGTTGTCACTATTCCTGCAGGCGTAAAGCATTGGCACGGAGCTGCGGCAAACAGCTGGTTTTCTCATCTTGCGGTTGAAGTGCCCGGAGATAATTCAAAAACCGAATGGCTGGAGCCTGTGGACGAGAATCAGTACAAAAATGCCGGAGAGGTATCGTAATGACAAGAGAAGAAGTGCTGCGCCGATACAAAATTCCTGCGGAGATACTTGATGAATATGAGCCGCAGGGACAGGAGTACGACGACAGCGACATTGAACGGATAAGCACCATAATGACCTTGAGAGACATTGGTTTTAATAAAGAAGATATCAAGATGTATATGCTTTTAGAACAGACAGGAGTATCGACTGTAAAGGAACGTCTTAAAATTCTTGAAGTGAAACGCAGTGCCTTACTTGATGAAATGCATAAAAATGAAAAGCAGCTTGAATGTCTGGATTATCTTAGATATATGATTAAGAAATCGAAGGAGTAATTACAATGAAAAAATTATATTATTTCATATTTGCAGCAATTACTGCGCTATGACCGCTTGTGCAAATAATGAAACGCCGTCCGAAGCGGATGTGCCGACAGCGGCGATTTTACGTTGTTTAAGCAAAAGAGTACCACAGATGAATATGGTACTCTTTTGTTATTTATATATAAACACTCTTTAACCCGTCGTATTTCTCCGAAAAATAACAGGCGTGATAACCTTGTGGACAGGCGTTTCAAGAGGAGTCGGATTACGCTTTTTTCTCTCGTTTATCTGCATCATAAGCAGCTCCATTGCTTCATTTGCCATTGCATCTATCTGCTGACCGACAGTGCTTATGGGGATAACTGCTTCTCTTGAAATAGAGGAATTGTCAAAACCGACTATTTTGTAATCCTCGGGCAGCCTGCCATATTTCCTAATAAGAATATTAAGCAGTATATTTGCGTGGGTGTCGTTTGACATAAAAATACCCTTGCATTTTCCGCTGTATTTTTTTTCTATATTTTCAAGCAGCCCTTCAATAACGGCAGAGGTTTCGGAGTAGCTGTTTCCCATATCCGTCAGAATAAGCTCATGGGGGATATTGCGTTCCTTGCATATATCGCAGAAGCCCGTTATTCTGCCATAGGCGGGGACGTCCTTTGAAACGTCCGAATTTAAATGGATAAGCACATCACAGCCGCTTTTTACAAGCAGACCTGCCGCCTGCACACCGCCCATATAGTTGTCTGTATTTACGCTGCAAACATACTTGTCCTCACGTTCGACAGTTACTATCGGCACATTATAGGTCGCAAGCTCCTCCGAGGGAATGGTGTGGCTGAGAATTATCATTCCCTCAATTTTGTAGGCAAGCAGCTCCGCAATATATTTCCGCTCGGTGTCCTTGTTTTCGTTGCCTGCAAAAACGAGGAACTTGTAGCCGTATTTATCGTATGTGGCAAGTATTTTATCCAGCATTTCCGAATAGTAATGCAAAAACAGATTTGGCACGATAACGCCGATAAACTCGGTCTTTCCGTTTGCAAGGATACGTGCAACTTTGTTTTCCTTGTAGTCGAGGGCAACAAGAGCGTCTGCAATTTTCTGCTGATTTTCAAGCGTCAGCGATTCGGGGTCGTTGAAATATCTTGATATTGTAGTCTTTGAAAATCCCGTGTACTCGGCTATATCATTAAAGGTTACATTCTTTTTCATATGAAAGCCTCCTGTTAAGATAATCATATCACAAATATCCCGTAATTTCAATAGTGTAACCGGTAAAGTAACCGGTTTTGTGAAATGCGTACAAAACAGAAAAAATATTTTGAACATTTTTAATGAAGATGAAAAAAACTATTGACATATGATGATATTCGGGTTATACTTTAAGCATAAAGTAACCGGTTACTTTACCGGTTACGAAAACGAGATTTTAAATGACGAAAGGAGCAGGAGTATGAAGAAAGCAATATCGGCTGGAATTTTCGCATTGCTGCTTGCAGGGTGCCTGAGCGGCTGCGGCAAAAGCGAAATTCAGCCCGGAGATGTGGTTGGCTTCGACGAGGGCGAGATACTTGTAAGTATGTGGGTACATACGATTGAGGATACTCCCGAAGGCGAGGCATATAAAAAATCTGTTGAAAGCTTTAACGAAAATTTCAATGGTAAATATTTTGCAAACGTGGAATTTATCCCGAGAAACGACAGCGGCGGAGGTTATTCCGATAAGATAAACGCTTCCGTTATGTCGGGTGACCTGCCCGATGTTATCACAGTGGACGGTCCAAACGTTTCCGCATATGCCGCAAACGGCATAATACAGCCACTTGCAGAGCTTTCCGAAGATGAAAAGAGCCGCTACCTTGATTCCATAATCGAGCAGGGAACAGTAAACGGAAAGTTGTATGCTCTGGGTGCAATGGAGTCAAGCGTGGGACTGTATTACAACAAGGCTATTCTTGCCGAAGCAGGCATTGAAATACCCACACCGGATGATCCCTGGACTTGGACGGAATTTTCCGAAATACTTGAAAAGCTGAAGCCGATTATGGCAGAGAAAAACGGCTATCCTCTTGATATGACCTTTCCTGTCGGCGAGGCAAGCATTTACTATTACGCTCCCTTTGTATGGTCGGGCGGCACAGACCTTGTAAGCGAAAGCGGACTTGAGGTAAGCGGTTATTTTAATTCCGAGCCTGTTGCAAATGCGATGCAGTATTTCCGCAGCATGGTCGAAAACAAATATATGTCCGCCGCACCTATCGAAAAGCTTTTTGAAAGCGGCAGAGCGGCATTCAAATTCGACGGTGCGTGGGAGGTAAATACAATTTATCAGAGTTATCCCGACATTGACCTTGGCGTTGCACCTTATGTTGTCAGCGATAATTGGGACGGTGGAAGATACACTCCCACAGGCTCATGGGCATATGCGGCAACATCAAAGGCGAAGAACATCGAAGCTGCCACAGAACTTGTAAAATGGATGAGCAATGAGAAAAGCGGACTTCTTCTCTATGAGCTTACAAAGAGCCTGCCTTCAACCTATGGAGCATATGATAAGATCGACGTTTTCACCGAGGACGAAAATTACCGCCATCTTTATGAGCAGCTTCGTGATTACGGACACCCCCGTCCCAAGACACCTGTTTATCCGCAGGTAAGCACCTCTTTCCAGCAGGCGCTTGAGGGCATTGCGCTCAGCGGCAAGGACGCTCAGAGCGAATTGGATAAATCTACAGAAAGGATAAACGCTAAGCTGGAGCGTTATAAACGAGAAAATGAAGAGTAACAAGATAAATTCAATAATGGGTATGGCGTTTTTCGGTCCTGCACTTGTTTTGCTGACGCTGTTTCTGTTCCTGCCCATGCTTTTAACGGTGATATTCAGCTTTACCGATTTCTTTGCACTTAATCCCGATCTTACACATTTTGTGGGACTGAAAAACTATTCGGACATCTTCAAAGACGAGCTTTTCACAACGGCGTTCTGGAACACGGTAAAATTTGTGTTGATAATCGTTCCTGCACAGACATTAGGCGCACTTGGACTTGCACTTCTTATCAACAAGGCGACCGTCTGCAAGAAATATTTCAAGGTGGCGTTTTTCATTCCCGTTGTAATGTCCCTTGCGGTAGTTTCAAACCTCTGGATGCAGATATACAGTCCCGAGGGAATACTGAACACAATGCTTGCACAGATAGGCATTGAAGCTCAGCCCTTTATTTACAGCGCAGAACAGGCACTTCCCTCAATCGCAATAATGAGCGTATGGCAGGGTGTTGGCTATCAGATGATAATCTTTTTAGGCGGTTTGCAGGCAATAAATCCTGCACTTTATGAAGCTGCGGAAATGGACCATGCAAGTGCCTGGCAGCAGTTCAAGGACATCACCTTACCCGAGCTTAAACCCCTTTGCGTTTTCGTATTCATCACAGTTACTATAGGTGCATTCCGAATGATAGTTCAGCCTATGGTAATGACAGGCGGCGGTCCTTCACATTCCACATACACCCTTGTTTACGACATTTACGAAACAGGCACGGTAAACTGGGAGATTGGACTTGCCTCGGCAATGGCTGTTATCTTTGTGATATTCGTAATTATTCTGACAATTATCCAATCCGTTCTGACAAAGGATAAGGAGGCGAAGAGCAATGCGAAAAAATAGTATCCCGAGAGTAATTCTCACAGTAATTTTGTTTGTAATGTCCCTGTTCTTCCTTTTCCCCGTAATATGGATGCTTGCAAATTCCTTCAAAACGGATGCAGCAATTACGGCGGATATGAACTCTTTGAGAGCCTTTGTTCCTCCTGCGCTGAACGGCAGCTTCTTTGAGAATTATGTTACCGTAATAAAGAATACCGATTTTATCCGATATATGCTGAACACGCTGTTCTATGCGGCGATACTTATTGTTGCAGGCGTTATCGTAAACGGACTTGCTGGGTATGCTCTTGCAAAGATAAAATTCCCGTTCAGAGAACGCTGGGTGCTTATCATTATGATGCTGATGATAGTCCCCTCGGAAACCATTATCACAATAAACTTCCTGTTTGTTGCAAAGATGGGTCTGCTCAACACGATTTTCGGCTACATACTTCCTATGATAGTAAACCCCTTTAATATCTTCCTATTCCGTCAGGTGTTTGTAAGCCTGCCCGACGATGTGTGGGAGGCTGCACAGCTTGATTTCTGCAATCCTGTGAAATACTTCTTTACAATGGTGCTGCCTATGTCAAAAACAGTCGTTGCAACGGTAAGCGTATTCACATTCCTGGGCGTATGGAATGACTATCTCTGGCCCTCGCTGGTATTCACATCAAGCGACCTTTTAACGGCGCAGATAGGTCTTAACTCCATCACATCAAACGACAACACAACAATGGGACAGACCCTTGCGGTCATCACAATGATAACTATCCCCGTTATCATAATTTACGCTCTTTTCTCCAAGCAGATCGTCGAGGGCGTTGTATCAACAGGTTCCAAGGAAGGATAAAATTTGAAAATCAAAGATTTTCAAATCCGAGTTTTGTTTTTCGGACTGTCGTCCGAAATTTTCTGAACTGACTTTGTCAGTTTAAAACCGTACAAAACATCGAAAGGAGGTATGTTCCCTAACGGGAACATGAATATTATGAGTTTTATTGAATTTAAAAATATTGAAAAGCAGTACCCCGGTGCAGACAAGAAATCCGTTACCGATTTTAACCTTGAAATAAACGAGGGCGAGTTTATCGCATTTGTAGGTCCTTCCGGCTGCGGAAAATCCACCACGCTCCGTATGATAGCAGGCTTTGAGGATATTACGGGCGGCGAGCTTTACATTGACGGAAAGAAAGTGAACGATGTTCTTCCCCGTGACAGAGGTATCGCAATGGTATTCCAGAACTATGCACTTTATCCTCATATGACAGTTGAGAAGAATATCTCCTACGGCTTGAAAAATATGAAAGTTCCTGCCGATGAGATTAAGCGCAAGACCGACTGGGCGATAAACATTCTCGGTCTTGAAGAATACCGTAACAGAAAGCCGAAAAATCTATCGGGCGGTCAGCGTCAGAGAGTTGCACTTGGCAGAGCTATCGTTAAAAATCAGAAGGTTTTCCTTATGGACGAGCCGCTTTCAAACCTTGACGCAAAGCTCAGAGTAAGTATGAGAAACGAGATAAGCAAGCTTCACAGAGAGCTTGGCAGCACCACCATTTACGTTACACACGATCAGGTGGAAGCTATGACAATGGCTGACCGTATCGTTATAATGAGAAACGGCGTTATCCAGCAGGTTGGCAAGCCTATGGAGCTGTACGAGCATCCTGCTAATAAGTTTGTTGCAGGCTTTATCGGTTCTCCTCAGATGAATTTCTATAATGTGAAACTCGTGGGCGATAAGGTGCTGTTTGAGGGCGGCGAAACTATGACCGTTCCTGCTTCTGTACTGTCAAAGCTGGGCGGCAAAGAGGGCGAGATGATAATGGGTATCAGAGGCGAGGACATCAAGCTTGACCCTCAGAGCATTTCCGTACACGAAGCCGACAAGAAGAGCGCTGTTGTGGAAAATGCGGAGGTAATGGGAAATGAAAACAATCTGTACTTCACATTCGGCGGCAGTCAGACAATTGCAAGGGTATCAAAATATGAGATAAGCGGTGTTGGCGACATGATAGATTTTGTTTTCAATCCCTCAAGAGTACACTTCTTTGACAAGAATACGGAGGTTTGCTATGTCTGATATTATTCGTCTTAAAGCCCCAAAAGGCTGGATAAACGACCCCAACGGATTTATATATTATAAGGGCGAGTATCATCTTTTCTACCAGCATTTTCCCTATGCTCCGCAGTGGGGAAGAATGCACTGGGGACACGCCGTAAGCACCGACCTTGTACACTGGGAGCATAAGGATATTGCACTTTATCCCACCAAAAAACACGACCGCAGCGGCTGCTTTTCGGGAAGTGCGGTTGAGCATAACGGCAAGCTCCATATCTTCTACACAGGCGTTGACTACACCGAGGAAAACCCCGAAAACATCAATGCTTGTCTTAATGATGAATTTACCGCCGCACAGCTTTCCATTACCTCAGAAAACGGTTATGATTTTGATAATATAAATGACAAATTCACCGTTATACCCCCTATTGAGGACAAAAATATAGGCTGCAAAAATCACACCCGTGACCCGAAGGTATGGCGTGGAAAAGATGCTTGGTATATGGTTCTCGGCAGCACCGCAAATAAAAAAGGACGTCTGCTTTTCTACAAAAGCGCCGACCTTGTGAATTGGGAATATCTGAACTTTGCCGAGAAAGACGGAATGGGCTGGATGTGGGAATGTCCCGATTATTTTGAAACGGACGGAAAGGGCGTTGTCGTATTCTCACCAATGGGATTTTTAAAGGACGAAAAGCCTTATGATGCTGTTGCAATATGCACTCTTGCCGACTTTAACGAGAAAACGGGAGAAATGCACATTGCCGACAGTTGGCAGCTCCTTGACTGCGGCGAGGACTTGTACGCACCTCAGAGCAATACAGACAAGGACGGACGCAGAGTAGTAGTTGCATGGGCAAGAATGCCCGAGCCTTTTGAGAAAAACAGAAGCGGAATTTTCTGTATTCCGAGGGTTGTCGAGGTGAAAAACGGGCATATTTATTTCCGTCCCCACCCGAATGCAGAAAAGCTGTTTACACGAAAAATAACTTCTCCGAGCGAGGCAGGTGAAGGCGGTTACAAGCTGAGTCTTGATATGAAAAACGGCGAGGAGATAAACATCGGCGGATATAAGCTTTCAAGGAATAATGACCGTATCACCGCCGATCGTTCCAACGTTTTTGCAGGACATAACGAGATAAAATGTGTATTTGAAACTCCCGAAATTAAAGAGGGCGATCATCTTGATATTTACGTTGACCCTAATCTTATTGAGGTATATATCAACAGCGGCGAGTATGTGCTGACAAATACGGTTTATGGCTTGTCTGACGAGATCATCGCAGAAAATTATGAGATGTACGCCGTTTCGGAATGAGGTGTTTTGAATGAAAAAGTATGATGTTGTGGCACTTGGCGAGCTGCTTATTGATTTCACCGAAAACGGCATAAGCACACAGGGGAATCCAATATTTGAAGCAAATCCGGGCGGTGCGCCCTGCAATGTTCTTGCAATGCTCAAAAAGCTTGGGAAGAAAACCGCATTTATCGGCAAGGTCGGTAACGATATTTTCGGCAGACAGCTTACCGAGGTCGTAAAGACAGTCGGAATTGACGTTACAAATCTTGTGACGGACAGCAAATCTCCCACTACTCTTGCGTTTGTTCACACACTTGCAGGCGGTGACAGGGAGTTTAGCTTTATTCGTGACCCCGGCGCAGATATGATGCTCAGAAAAGAGGAGATCAATGCCGATATATTAAAGTCTGCAAAAATATTTCACTTCGGTACACTTTCATCTACACACAAGGGTGTGCGTGAAGCAACACGATATGGGGTAGATATTGCAAAGGAAAATGGTGCGCTGATCTCCTTTGACCCCAATCTCCGTCCGCCCTTGTGGAATTCACTTGATGACGCAAGGAAAGAGATAGAGTACGGTCTTGAAAAATGCGATATTCTGAAAATTTCCGATAATGAGATAGAATTTATGACGGGCAGCACCGATTATGACAAGGCTGTAAGGGAGCTTATGGAAAAGTATCAAATAAAGCTTGCCTTTGCCACACTCGGCAAAAATGGCAGCCGTGCATATTACGGGGATATCAAAGCAGAGTGCGGAGTGTTCAAGGTCGATACCATTGAAACCACAGGCGCAGGAGATACCTTCTGCGGAAGTACGCTGAATTATATTCTTGAACACGATATAAATTCTCTGACAGAGAATGACCTGAGAGAGCTTCTTACTTTTGCAAACGGGGCAGCTGCAATAATTACAACACGCAGAGGGGCATTGAAGGTAATGCCCAAAAAGGAAGAAATACTTGAACTTATCGGGAGATGATATTTTGAAAAATGTAACTATCAAGCTTGATACCATCAATGATATAAAGAATTTTGTAAGCGCTGTATTAAAGGCAATTTCGGCAGTAATTGTTTTTGAATAAGGCTATTTAACCTTTAGTTAACTCCAAAAAGCTTCGGGCATTCCCAAAAATGTCCGAAGCTTTTTTCATTTGTTATCAAAGTCCAAATGCGGATTTTATGAGGAAGTTTCTGTTGACCTTTTGGTTATCATAAGCTGTCCGCAGTTTTCACAGCTTGAAATGGAACTGCCTGCATCGGACATAAATTCGGAGTAAATATCAAGCAAAGTGAGAATAGAGTCGTTTTGTAATTAAAAATACTTGATTATTTCGGAATAATATGTTACAATAATTATATCCATATATTGCAAATCTATGTTTACAAAACTGTTGTATAAAATTCAGAAAAGCGAGATGAATACAATACGATAATGTGATACAGACGGATAATATTTTTATATTGCTTTAACGTCTTTGGTGTCCGAACATTAAAGGCGTTTGATTTTTATTTGGCTGCTGAGCTGACCTATATGTTGTGCGATGCTTTATGAGACTGTAATCAGACATTCTATATGGATAAAAACTATGTTATTGACGGCGTCAGAAATGCTGCCTTGAAAGGGGAAAAATATGAAAATCAAAAAAATTGTAAGTGTGCTGCTTTTGTCTGCAATGGCGGGGGGTATCCTGAGCGGCTGCGGAAACGGCAATACATCACAGGAACCCGAAAATAATAATGCAGATGAAAAGATCCGGATCAAGGTACAGTATATGTGCGGCAGAATGAATCTGGATCTGGAATCGATTTTGGAGGAAAAGTTCCCCGATATTGATATTGTTACGGACGAACTTGTGGGCGTCCCCGACTATATCATTGCAAAAGAAATGGAGCATAATATTGAGCCTGATATATATCTTTATGAGGGTCTGTATCAGATGGATGATAAGGTCATCGCAGATAAATTCTACGATCTGTCTCAGGAGAAATTTACAAACAACTTCTATCTTTCGGCAGTTTCGGAATGTGTCAACGAGGACGGGGGACTATATTACCTTCCGGGGCCGGTATATGTTTATGGCATCGTGTACGATAAAACAGCGTTCCGGGAGCTTGGTCTTGAAGTCCCACACAGCTACACAGAATTTGTAAATCTTCTTAATGAAGTCAGGGAGATGAACCTTAAAGGAACAGAACCCGATGAAAACGACCCCGAAGCGAAGTTAACGGTTGATATTGAGCCGTTTGTGCCTACGGTCAAGTGGGTGGATATGTGGACGTTTATTTTTGACTCATACATGTATGACGATTACATTAAGGGCGTTGACAACGCATTGTGGCTGGACAAGTATCAGCAGGGTAATGAAAGCATGATAGGCCACATGGAAGGCGCTGCACAGAAGCTTATCAAGCTGTTTGATGACGGGATATTATCACCCGACTTATGGGAAATGAGAGCGCCCGTGCGTACAGCCAAGCTTTACCGTTACCACACATCGCTTATGACCATTGAATGTCAGTCTGCAATAGGCTTCAACGAACGTGAAAACAGCGAAACTCCCGATAACCTTCATGAGATCGGCATGATGCCCTTTTACACAAGCGACGAGGAAGACTCCGATTATCTGATTTCCATGCCAAGATGTTATTTCGGCATGACCAAAAGGGCTGCACAGGACGAGGCTAAAAAGAAAGCAATTCTTGATATTTTCAGCGTCCTCAGCACCACAGAGGGTCAGGATCTTATGATCGAGGGCGGCGGAGGAGAGATCAATCTCCTTAAAGAAAGCAATCTAACGGATCACCCATTCTATGATGAAGTGAGAAATACCTTTAGTCAGGGAAGAGTCATAACCCGTTTTAATTTGGCAGGCAAATCCGGTGCGGTAGAATCGTATATGCATAAGTCAACCCTTGACCTTGTAGCCGGAAATATATCTGTAGAGGATTGGTTAAAGGAAGCCGACAGAGTAAGGGACGAAGCGCTTGTAAACAAGCCTGTGGAAGAGGAGTCATACGGTACAGTCAAAGAAATGCTTTCCGTGGAGGAAACAGCCGTTGTTGTGGGAGAAGCATATCTTCATGCGACAGGCGCGGATATCGGAATTGTACCCTGCAGAGCCAGCTTCGGTATGAAAAACAGGCTGTATAAAGGTGCTATTACCGATAAGGCGATAGATACCATTACTACCACGAGAATGAGTGTGGGTACCGTTACCGAGGATCCGAACCATGTCAATATCGTTACCGTAAAGATCACGGGACAGCAGCTTATGGAGCTTCTTGAAGAAAATAAGTATACATTTGTCGGTCTTGCAGGTCTTGATGTTGAGTATGATCCTTCAAAGCCCGAAGGCGAAAGATATATTTCTGTCAAGTTTGGCGGTAAGGAAATAGCGCCCGATGACGAATTTACCGCAGCCTCTGTAAAGGGTGCAGTTAAGAGCCTTCCTGTGGTAAAATCATATGATGAGCTTGCATTCCGTGATATGTTCATCAGCTATCTTGACAGCATTGGCGGAGAGATATCGGAAGCACCGAATAGCCTGAAAATCGTGGAATAAAAGGGAATTTCAGAGGGAAATCTTATGAAGAATCAGCTTAAAATAGCGCCTATCGTTGCGGTGGTTCTCATACTGGCTTTGCTGCTGACCTATGTTCTTATGTCAAACACCATGAGTTCCGTAAACGATGTTACCGAACAGGAGGCACTTGCGCTTCTGACGGAAAATGCGGTACAGATGGACAGCATTATAGAAAATCAGCTGACCAACAACTGGAAACAGATAGATACCATATGCGTGGCGCTGGAGAATATGGAGAACCATTCGGCAGATATGGTTGCTTCCTTTTTGCGGAATTCGTCGTCCGACGCATATAATATGCTGCTGCTTTCTGATGAAGGCAGTTATTTGGACAGCTCCGGCGAGTGGGGAACGAAGCAGATCTCCAAGGATATTCTGCCTTTAATGCAGGGTGAAGAAAGAATTCTTCTTCTGAGGCAGGATAACGATACGGATATTCTGATGTTCGGAACAAGGATAAAGCCTTTGTATGTGGAGGAAGAGCGGATGGAATATCTGTTTGTGTACTATAAGCTGGATTCCTATCTGAGTCTTCTGAAGATGGAATCCTTTGGCGGAAACGGACAGATCAGGATCATAGACAGCAAAGGCACGACCTTGCTCCATTCCGATAACCTTTCGGATTCCGAGAACAGGTATCTGTTCTTCGGTACATTCAAGGATGCAGAGTTTCTTCACCATGATGTTGTAAAGGACAGCGATTCCTTTAGGGAATACCTGCTTTCGGGAAATAGCGACGCAATTCATGTTGTGCTTGATTCGGGAGAAAATGAAATCGTAAGTTTTTCAAAGATTCCCGATGTTGATTGGCACATTGTAATTTCCATAGATCAATCCCTTGTTATGGGAACCAGACTTTTAAGCGTGGAGAAGATAAGCAGAACAGCACTCTTGACGGTTATGGTTATTGTAGCGTTTTCTTTGATTGCGATCTCCTTTGTTGTATATCAGTCTCAGAAGAATACAAATGCGCAGAACAGGGAGCTTGAAAAGCTCAATGAGCAGCTTCGTGAAAACAACGCATCACTGGAAGATGCAAGGCATTTGGCTGAACAATCATTCCATATGGCTGAGGATGCGAATAAAGCTAAGAGTACATTTCTTTCCAATATGTCACACGATATCCGTACACCTATGAACGCAATCATTGGATTTACCACACTTGCAATGACGAATGTGGAAAATACCGAAAGAGTAAAGGATTATCTTTCAAAAATACTTTCTTCAAGCAATCATCTGCTTTCTCTCATTAATGATATTCTGGATATGAGCCGTATCGAAAGCGGAAAGATAAAGCTTGATGAAACAGAGGCAAATCTTTCGGATATGCTGCATGACATCAAGACCATTATCAACGGACAGATACACGCCAAACAGCTGGAGCTGTTTATGGATGTTATTGATGTTTCGGACGAAGATGTTATCTGCGACAAAACTCGTATCAATCAAGTGCTGCTTAATCTGTTATCCAATGCAATAAAATTCACACCATCCGGCGGCACGGTCTCCGTTCGTGTTACACAGATACATAATGCTCCCGAGGGAAAGGGATTGTACGAGATACGGGTAAAGGATACGGGTATCGGTATGAGTCCGGAGTTTGCAGAGCGTGTCTTTGAGCCGTTTGAGCGTGAACGTTCCTCCACCGTCAGCAAGATACAGGGCACAGGTCTTGGTATGGCGATAACCAAGAACATCATTGATATGATGGGCGGCACAATTAATGTACAAAGTGAGCAGAACAAGGGCACGGAGTTTGTTATCACCTTATGCCTAAAATTACAGTCTGAACGCAGAAGCATTAAAAAGATTGCCGAGCTGACCGGACTTAAAGCTCTTGTGGTTGATGACAATTTCAACACCTGCGACAGCGTTACAAAAATGCTGGTTCAGATCGGTATGCGTTCGGAATGGACATTGTCGGGCAGGGAAGCCGTTCTTCGCGCAAAGCAGGCAATTGAAATGAACGACGCTTTTCACGCATATATCATCGACTGGCGTCTGCCCGATATGAACGGTATTGAGGTTACAAGACAAATTCGTGCAATTGGCGACAATACTCCTATAATCATTCTAACGGCATATGATTGGTCTGATATTGAGGTTGAAGCCAAGGCGGCAGGTGTGACCGCATTCTGCTCCAAACCTATGTTTATGTCTGACCTGCGCGATTCGCTTCTGAATGCTCTGGGTCATCAGCAGGCAGAGGAAGAAAATGTTCTGCCTGTCACCGAGGAAACCGATAACTTTAAGGGTAAGCATCTGCTGCTTGTTGAGGACAACGAGCTTAACCGTGAGATAGCATTTGAGATACTTAATGAATACGGATTTATTGTAGATACTGCTGAAAACGGTAAGGAGGCGGTGGATATGATATCTGCTTCCAAGCCCGGCGATTATGACCTTGTGCTGATGGATATCCAGATGCCTGTTATGGACGGTTATGAAGCCACACGCAGCATAAGGACGCTGGAGGATACTGCCCTGTCAGCTGTTCCCATTGTTGCTATGACAGCAAATGCCTTTGACGAAGACCGCAGAAATGCTAAAGAATGTGGTATGAACGGCTTTATCTCCAAACCGATAAATATGGAGGAAGTTGTCGAGGCGCTTCATAGTGTATTGGGTAGAGTCTGATGCCTGTCAAGATTTGCAGGATCTCTCAAAACGGCTGAAAGCAAAGAGCGAGCAGAGTACATAAAACAAGGCGTACACCTTACCGTTTTGGTATGATGTACGCCTTGCTCTGTATTATGGGGGAGTTATTCTGCCTTAGTCTTAATCGTCACAATATCAGATTTTTTCATTGTAGTCCATTCGCCACCAACGTATGCACGGACAATGTACCGGTACTCCGTATCGGATTTGAGCTTGTTGATTTTTACTGCAAGCTTTTTGGTTTCGGCAAGCTTTACTGCCTTACCGTCAACATACTTGTAGATAGCATACTTTTCTGCTTCGGGAACTGCCTTCCAGCTGAGCCTTACGCTGTTTGCAGTTGAGGTAGCCTTTACAACAGGTTTTCCGTGATCAACCTTATCAATAACTATAATATAATCGGATGCATGAGTAAAGCTAAAGTCTGCCTCGCCTTTACTGTTGATCTTATCTGAACCTACGAATTCAGTTTTCTTGGTTTTGGTATTATAATAGTAAAGATTTGCATACAGACCCTTGTTCTTATTTCCTAAATCAATGGTAAGAACAGCTTCAAAACCAAAGTTTCCGTTATGCTTAAGAGAAATTGTAATATATGAGCATTCGCCTGTTACATTGTTGATTACCTTTACGGGTATTTTTGTATTATTGCTTATGCTCAAGTCGATATCCCGGGAATTCTCAACATCCTTACCGTTTATGGTCCATGTAAAACCATTGCCCATATCAAGTACGATATCAATATCCTTGCCCTTTATCGAATCAAGAATATCCTTAGGAAGCTCGGTGTTTCCGTTCATATCTATCTTGATCTTATCACCGTCTTCGGCATTGCCAATCTCATTGGCGATCGCATCCCAGCCGGTCTTTCCGTTTACCTCGGGTTCAGAAGGCTTCTGGGTATTGCCGGAATTTGAAGAAGGAGTTGAAGGAGTTGAGGGAGTTGAGGGAGTTGAGGGAGTTGAAGGAGCAGAGGGGATCGAGGGAGGAGTTGGGGGAGTTATCGGCTCCTCAGGATCTGTCGGTTCTTCGGGATCTGTCGGTTTATCAGGATTTGTCGGCTCCTCAGGATCTGTCGGTTCTTCGGGATCTGTCGGCTCCTCAGGATCTGTCGGTTCTTCGGGATCTGTCGGCTCCTCAGGATCTGTCGGTTCTTCGGGATCTGTCGGCTCCTCAGGATCTGTCGGCTCCTCAGGATCTGTCGGTTCCTCTTCTTCGCTAAGCTTTTCAAAGGTGTAGGAAGCGATAAGCATGCCGTCTTTCAGAGCGGTATCTACGGTTTTGCCGTTTATTGTCACGGAAGTTGTGTCGCTAAATGTTAAGCCTGTATCGGGTTTGAGCGTTACCTCAACGGTGTACTGCTTGCCTGCCGCGAACTTGTCGCTTTCGGTCAGCTTTGTTTCGCCGTCATACCAGCTTACGTCTGTAACGGAATAGCCGCCGATCGTGTCGGTAGTGGTGTATTCCGCCGAGGGGGCTTCGCCGGCAGCCGGCGCGGTAACTTTCACAGCGGGAGCAATAGCAATCTGCGAGAAATAAACGAGAATATCATCGTAGTCCTGCTCCAGGGCTAATTCGTAATGTGTAATGTCTATATCCGCTGTGGGGTCAGCAACAGTCGCTTTACTCTTCATAGTTATATAGCCGGTAGAGGTATAGCATGGCCATAATACCCACTCGTCCTTGTTATACTTCATACCTGCCGTCGGCCTCATTTCAGTTGTCAGCTTATCGGCAAGATCTGAAACCTTTACAGGATATTGTTTGTCGGTATCAATGGTTTTGTATTGCCCTAAATCTTTATCAAGACTGATTTCTCTGTCTTCATCCTGAAGAGTTGAGGGGTCTATTGAGGTTATACATATTTCTTCCTTATTATACAAATCGACATTGTCACAGTCGTTTTCATTAAGAAATTCCTTGATTCCGGCATCGAAAGAATCACCGTATACGAGTTTATTTGTATATATGTGAACATAGGTCTCGGGGTCTATTTCACAGCAACGTATTTGCCAGATACTGCGGGAAGTCTTTCTTTCGTTAAGATAGTTTAAGCCTATGTTATCTGTGACCTCATTCATCAAATCAATAGAGGTGAAACATTCCCAATAACCATTAACAGAACCAAAATATTTAACATCTCTTACAAGCTTCGCCTTGCTGACATCGAATGCGCCCTTTTCGTTGGCAACAATTTGAATAACGCTCCACAACGCTTCCTTGGTTGTAAGATCACCAGAGGGGTAATATGTTTCGCCGTCATAAACGAGAACATATTTACCCTTTAAGCCGATAGACGCAAAATCACCCGTGCTGGTGTTGGTTACGCTTATTTTTTGGTTGGTATCTTCGCCCCAGCCGTTATACACGGGGATTTCAAAGGTCTTGTACTCGGTGTTAAGCTTGATGATGGTCACACCATTTTCAAATAAGTTCGAGTTTTCGATACCAGCTGTTCCATATAAAGCCTTGATAGTACCATCATAAACGGTTATTGATGTAGCGTCGACAAAAATAGTTGTATCATATTCACTCTTCTGAAGAGAACCGGAACCAATAAAACCGTCGGAAATGACACCATAATATGTAGACCACGTGGAAAACTTCTCAAGGGGGCTAATTGTATAATCGGACAGGTAAAATGTATGCGGGAATGAAAATACATCACTTGGAGAATCCGCGCTTATCTTAGTCGTAGTCGGGTCATCAGTGGTGACAAAAAGTTTGTGCGTAGTTTTTATTTTTACATCATAACTGTCCTCGAGATTCGTAATACGCGTACATTCCGCACTAATCTCGTCATTTCCATAAGTAGCTGTAAGCTGTTGGTCGCTAATATCGGAAGTATTCGTTGCATAAACTGCGCATAATGTGCCTTCAAATGAATTTTCATCACATAATTGTTGCAGACTCTTCGCAGGAGCCACACCATCATAAATGAAATTACTACTTATCGTCGCCGACGCCGAAAGCGGAATCGCCGTCATTGTCATCGAGCCGGCAAGCGCCATGGCAAGAAGCCCTTTTAGTCGTTTCTTAAACAAAACAAATCATCCTTTCTTTATTGCATAGCAATGCCATTATTACTGACATTATACACCAAAAAACAATACGGTGTCAAGATAATTTTAAAAACTTTTTAACAACTCACCCAAAAAGGTGAAACATATGACAAACCTGAGATTTTGTGTTGACATAAAGCCCCAAATCGTGGTAAAATGAGTTTAGTGAACTTCTGTGAGGTATGATATGAAAATAATTACTGCAATACTCCGCCGCGCCGCTGTGTTTGCTGCGGTGCTGCTGGCGCTGTGGGCGGCGCTGGTCGCTGCGGCGGCTATCCCTAACGAGCGCATTTATGACAATATGTACGAGAGCGCGATGTTCTTCAAGGACAAGCCCCCTTACGTCAACAAATCGCAGCTGCGGCTCATTCAGGACAACTATGCCGATGTGATACTGCTGAATGTGACGTGGAACATGGGCAGCGGCAATCCGTTTGTTTCCGCGCTGAACACCGCCTATTACGACGGTAACGACGGCACGAACGACTACGGCGAGAACTGGGGGTTTTACTGCGCCGTTGAGGGTGCTGAACAGCCGAACACCGACTACTCCCGATACTGGCACGGAATGGCGGCTCTTATACGACCATTCATGCTGTTCACCGACATTGACGGTATCAAGCTAATAGGCACGATAACAGCGTTCGTTCTGCTTGCGGTAAACGCTGCGCTGCTTATAAAAAAGCGGCAGTATTTTGCGGCAGGTGGGCTTGTGGCGGCGCTCCTGTGCGTTCATATGTGGAATATCCGTCTGTCAATGGAATATCAGCCTGCCGTGCTGGTAACGCTTCTGCTGCTTCCGCTGTATATCCTGCTGGAACAGAATGACGGGGCACTTTCCATTCTTGCGGTGATTTCGGGCGTTATGATAGCTTTCTTCGACTTCCTTACCTGCGAAACGCTGACGATACTTATTCCGCTGCTTATCGTGTTTATAACGAGAAAGCAGGACAACAGACTGCCCGACCTGCGGAGCAATATACTGCTGATACTCAAATGCGGCTCGGCGTGGGGGCTGTCCTACGCAGGAACATTTCTCGTGAAATGGAGCGCTGCGAGCCTTGTCACCGGCGAAAACAAATTTGTTACAGCCCTCTCTTCTGTCGAGGAGCGACTTATAGGCGAAGCAGAGCAGCTTTCTCCTGTTAAGCAGTTCTTCCTTGCCCCAATGGCCAATATCTCCACTCTCTTTGGCGGATGTGACAGAGTATCGTGGGGCAATATCGCCGCAGGGCTGATTATTTCGGCGGTGGTGTTCGGCGCGATATTCTACCTGTTCCGCAGCAGCGAGAAATTCGACCGCAGCTTTAACCTTACCATGCTGATACTCGGTATGCTGCCGTTTGCGAGATTTTTCCTGCTTAATAATCATTCCTACCTGCACGAGTTCTTCACATACCGCGCGCTTGCCTCGACTATTTTGGCGATTATGGCTATTTTGTGGTACTCTCTGGAATTCCGCCCGAAAAAGAAAAAATCCCTCGCAAAAGGAGGAAAAAAGCATGGACGAAATTGAGCTGACTATTCTCATGCCCTGCCTTAACGAGCAGCAGACCGTTGCGCAATGTGTGCGGCTGGCGCAGCAGTTTCTTGCGGAAAGCGGCGTCTGCGGAGAGGTGCTGGTCGCCGACAACGGCAGCACGGATAATTCGGCAGCACTTGCACAAGAGGCAGGTGCGCGTGTGGTAAACGTGACCGAACGGGGCTACGGTAATGCCCTTATCGGCGGAATAAAAGCTGCCCACGGAAAATACATCATTATGGGCGACTGCGATATGAGCTACGATTTTCTGCATCTGGACAGATTTATCGAAAAGCTGCGCGAGGGATACCCTTTGGTAATGGGCTGCCGCATGGACAATATTGCTCCGGGTGCCATGCCGTTTTCGCACCGATATATCGGCGTGCCTGTGCTTTCGTTTCTTGGTAGACTGCGGTTTCACACCTCGGTGCGTGACTTTCACTGCGGACTGCGCGGCTTCGATCGGCAAAAAGCGCTTGCCTTGGGACTTTCCTGCAGCGGCATGGAGTTCGCCACCGAAATTATCGGAAAGTTTGCTCTTTCCGGTGCGAAAATAGCGGAAATCCCCGTTACGCTTGCCCCCGACGGACGCAGCGGCAGGTCACATCTGCGGACGATACGGGACGGTCTGCGGCATATTCGGTACATATTCTTCGGCTGCCGAAAATAGTTCGGCAGTTTTGCTTTTCCATTTGATTTTCGCCTTCCTAGTTGCCTTATTTGGCTGCAATTTTAGTATGGTCAAATTTTTTGTGGGAAATGCGTTTACACAGTTTATTTTTCATACCCGAATTTTTTAAGTAAAATTTCAAAGTCCTTTTTCATTCCACATCATTAAACAGGAAAAACATATCCTTGCCGTTAATATTTATTATAACTGCGTAGGCATATTCGGCACGCTCCCATTTTTCGGACGGATTGGGGAGTTCAACATAAAAATCCTTAAGCTCAATAAAGTATCTGTACTCCGTTGAATCAATGCCTTCATATGCATATCGGACTATCTGACGGCGTTTGTACATATAGCACTCTGTAAACCGTGGTTTTACGCTGCCCATTATATCGGAGTATGTTCTGTGCTGTTCTTCCATTTTTGAAGATAATTTTATCAGTGCCAGTCCGCCCACAACGATTCCCAATGCTATAAATATAGGGATAAGTAAGGCAGCAGGGTAGATGTTGTCCGGGTCGTGTATCATCTGTATAACCAGAATAACGATGCTGATTATCGGGATAAACACTGAAGCAAGCGTTAATATTCCAAAAACCTTTAATATTACGGAAAATATATCACTGAGATTGGCTGTTTTGCTCGCGCTTGCGCAAAATGCATTATAAAGCCTGTCGTCCATTGTGCAGGTCTTTCCGTTGAAAATATATTTTTCAAGGCTTGGATTTACAGGCGCATTATTCATCTGATACAGTTCCGGCTTTTCGGTTATGTCAGAAACATGGTTTTCATTTATCATCCTATCCATACTATACCCCTTTTGTTATACAAGAAGATAAAAATATTCTGTTCCCTTTACGTATATAACAAGTCCGATCACTTTATTCGGAAGCCGGTTATCCGAGGATACTTTCACCAGAAAATCATCCAGCTTGGCATAATAATATGTGGTCGTGCCGCCCTCAGAGTCCGGTATTTCATATCGGGAAATTCCGTAAAACGTATATCTGAAGCACTGTGCTTCTCCTCTGTCTGCCGCTTTGACAGCCACATTATTTGCATATTCTCTGCACGCAAACACGGTTATCAGCAGCACAAGAACGCTTATGATAATGACTGCAAAAACGGACATATCCTTTTCACTTTGAAGAGAAGCTGCGACAGTATATATGATACAATTAACTGCCATGATTATAACGATAATATTTCCAGGGTGAGCTTTTTCAGAGCCGCCCGCAGTTCCTCGTTATATTCGCAAGGTTCGCCGTCAAATATGTATCGCCTCAGTTTGGGATTTACAGGTTCTCCGCTGCACTGATAAAGGTCGGGCAATTGCAAAGCATCTGAATTTCTCCACAAGTCATTTTCGTATAATCGCATTTGCATATCCCCCTACAATTTGTTTTTTACCCAATATTAATGATAATAATCTCCGAAAGTTATGATTGTTTATCCGCCAATTCCCACGGCTGCGGCTTTGAAAAATAATAACCTTGGGAGTATCTGATGCCCATTTCTTCGATAATACCCTGTATCTTTTCATTTTCCACAAATTCGGCAATTACCTGCTTTTGCTGATTGCTGCACCAGCTTGTGATAATTCCCACAAACTGCATACACTTTTCATCATCACAAATCGAGCGGATTATCTCGCCGTCAATTTTCAGATACTCGGCGTCTATTCTGATAATGTGCATAAGATTTGAAAATCCGCTGCCGAAATCGTCAATGGCTATCTTGGCGTTCTTTTCGTGTATCCTGTCGGCAAATTCTTTTATGTATTGATAATCGGTGACTTCCTCCGATTCCACAAGCTCAAAAATAAAATTCTCGGGGTGAGCGGCTTTGTTCAGATATTTGAATATCACCTTTATCATTTCACGGTCATAAATATCACGGACATTGAGATTTATAGTCACCTTTACATCGCTGTCAATGAACATTTCCATTACTTTTTTTACCATAGCGACCGACAGCAATTCGTAAAGATTATACTTTTTTGCAACAGGCAGAAATTGATTTGGAAAGTATATCTTACCGCTTTTATCCGATATTTTCATAAGCGATTCGTACAGTCCGAAGCGCTTTTCAATGTTATCGTATATCCCTTGAAAATACGGTACCACACGCTCCTCCGAAAGTGCGTCCCTGATTACCTGAAGAATGTGTATTTCCTCCGTTTTATCCATCATGCTGTCTGCTATCTGTTTGTATCTTACAAAGCTCATATTATGCTCAGAGCCGTACTGCAAAGCCGTTTCCGCCTTGTGGAGCGGTTCCTTTTTGTCCTCCACGGCAGCGCATTGATAGGACAGACGAACATCATTCAAAGAGATAGAATTAAGATATCGGAGCGTGTCCTCTGCAATTTTTTCAAACACATCGGTGCTGATATTATCATCGGAAGCAACAAGCAGGGACGAGGTCTCATAGCTGTAAATATGAACAATTCCGCACTCATTAAGTCTTGCGGAAACATTGCCGTAAACCTTTTTCAACTCCTCGAAAATTTCCTTTCGACCCACGAACAGCTTTACCATTTTTTCATTGTTCAGGGCATACAGAGCTATCTTATTAAGGTGTATATTCTCTCTTTCATTAAGATAACAGAACTGGTTATCCAGTCCCAGCGCTTCATTCCGCAGAAGAGAATTTTTTATCTTATTCTGCTGATTTTCAAGCTGCTCGTTCAGCTGCCTGTTACCCGAAGCAAGCAGGTAATTGACTGCCTTGACATTGTTCTGACGGATAGGGGAGGAGTCGGAAAAATCTCTGCTTCTGAGTGGAATATGAGCGTTTTCATTTTCCGAAAGGCAGGCAACGGCAAAGGTAAAGTTTGCAAAATAATTCTTGTTTTCTCTGCAAACTATCTCTCCCGACAGCAGCGCGCCGCTTATGTTGGTGGCGGTAAACTGCTCCGCCTCCCATTTTGCACAGCTGTGCATTACTATCATTCTTGACTGACAATCGTATGCAAAAAGCAATTCCGAGGGGGCTTGTTTCAGCTCTTTATAGACTGTTCGCATTTCACTCAGAGTCTTCTGCGGGTTAAAATATCCCGAATATATTGCTGAACCACCCGGAAACTCGCAGGAAAGCTCCAGCTGTTCTTCTTTTTTATGTTCGTATTTCACAAAATACGGTATCCGTATATCAGCTTCCCTTATTATCGGGAATAAAACAGAAAGCTCCGGGTCATTTTCAAGCTCTGTTTTATCAAGAAATTCCGAATACCACCTTGTACCACTCATACCGTCGATTTTTTCAAGACAGCATTTTCGGGATTTTGTGACAGTGCAGCTTTTTCCCGAATTGTCGGCACCGCATACGAAATTTTCATAAACAAACAGTTCATCGGAAGAAATAAACGCCGCCGAGACTGCCTTCTCGGAGACCTTATTGCCCTCAAGCACATAGGCACGGCTTTTTTTCGTTTTGTAGCCTGCCGCTCCGCCCAGCATTTTTACATCGGGAGCTTTTTCGTTTATCAGATCGGCAAGCATTATTCCTTTGGTAAATCCCGCAGGCAGGAAGATAAGCATAAAACCGCTTCTGCCTTTAATAAGTTTTTCTGAAAGCTCTGAGCATAATTGTTTTTCATTTTTTGACTTATCAATAAAAATAGAATCAATTTCGCATTTATCAAATGTTGTGATTGACACAAGGCAGGAATCCGTAATTATTTTTCCGTCAAGTATTACTCCCGGCGTGGAACAGCCGATAATTCTTGCGTTTGGCAGCAGCTTGCCTATCTCCGCTGACAATGTACCCATTTCCTCTGCAGAATGAACCGAGCTGTGAATGCGGATAAGTGCTTGCTTGCTTCTGTCAATTCCTGTGCCGTTGAGAAAAATATCGAATTTTTGCTTGTTCTTATAAAGGTGGTTATCAAAATATGCGGCTCAACATCAATGGCTCCTCTTATCGAAAAAATGGCGGAGGATTACAAAAGCTATAACCCGAATATAACTATTGAAATAACGGCAACCGACTCCTCGGACGGACTTAACTCGGCGATCAGAAGCGAATGTGATATAGCTATGTCCTCCCGTGAACTTGCAGATTACGAAAACGAACTTCTTACCAAAAAAGCTGTGGCGAGAGACGGTATTGCCGTAATTGTAAATGCGGAAAATCCTGTTGAAAATCTTTCTGAGAAGCAGATAAAACAAATCTATGATAATAATGCGGAGAAATGGAGCGATTTAAAATGAGCAAATCGGCAGTTTGCGAAAAGCAGGTCTATATGAACAGGGAAATTTCCTGGCTGAAATTCAACGAGAGAGTTCTGGAGGAAGCGGAAAGCGAGAAAAATCCGCTTTGCGAAAGGCTTTCCTTTGTATCCATATATCAGAGCAACTTGGACGAGTTTTTTATGGTGAGAGTAGGCTCGCTTATCGACCAGATGCTTGTTGATAAAAATATCCGTGAAAATAAGACTGATATGACCGCCGGGGAGCAGCTTGACGCAGTTCTTGACAGGGTGCATACTCTTAACGAGCGTAAAGACCTTGTTTACGGCAAGCTTATGGGCAGGCTTGAGGAGCATAACGTAAGGATAGTCAATTTCAGAAATATTGATAAAAAGGAAAACGAGCATCTTGAGGAATATTTCAACTTGGAGATTGCACCTTTTCTTTCTCCCGTTATCGTGGGTGAAAGACAGCCCTTTCCATTCCTCAAAAACAAGGATATTTATGCTGCGGCAGTTCTTGAAAAGAAAAGCGGCAAGAAGAAAATAGGCATAATTCCCTGCGGCAGCGGAGTTATTCCCAGACTTATCGAGGTGGGCAAAAACAGCGGTACATATATACTTTCCGAGGAACTTATTTTGCATTTTGCCCCGCAGGTGTTCAAGGAATATGCCGTAAAATCGAAATCACTTCTTCGTGTGACAAGAAATGCCGATATTGACGCAGACGCACTTTACGATGAGGACCTGGACTACCGTGAATTTATGGCGGACATCATAAAGCAGAGAAAAAGACTTTCTCCCGTTCGTCTTGAGCTTTCCAGGGAACTTGACGAAGAAATAGTGGAGAAGCTGTGCAGATATATGGACATTGAGCGGAAGTATGTCTTCCGTAATATATCTCCTCTCGACCTTTCCTTTGTGTTTGAATTGCAGGATCGCCTCAGTCAGAAGTCCGAGCTTTTCTACCCCAAGAGGATACCTCAGAAATCGGCGCAGTTTATTGACGGCAGACCTATACTCGAACAGATAAAGGAAAAGGACAAGCTGCTTGCATACCCCTTTGACAGCATAAAGCCATTTCTGAATATGCTTCACGAGGCGGCAGCCGACTAAGACGTTGTATCAATAAAAATGACCCTTTACCGAGTTGCAAAAAACAGTGAAGTGGTAAATGCACTCATTGAAGCCGCCGAAAACGGCAAGGACGTGCTTGTGCTTGTTGAGCTGAAAGCGCGGTTTGACGAGGAAAACAACATCGAATGGTCACGCCGTCTTGAAGCTGCGGGCTGTACTGTCATCTATGGTTTGAACGGCTTCAAGGTTCATTCCAAGCTGTGTCTTATCACGAAAAGCATTAACGGAAATCCCGAGTATTACACTCAGATAGGCACGGGAAATTATAATGAAAAAACTGCCCGTATCTATACCGACCTGTCCCTTATGACCGCCGACAGCGTTATCGGAAAAAACGCCAACGATGTTTTTAACGCCCTTGCGTCCGATACAACGGTAAAAAACTCCGAGGCTCTTCTTGTTGCGCCCAATTGTCTGCAAAACAGGGTAATTGAAATGATTGATGAGCAGATAGTACTTGCCGAAAAAGGCGAAGAGGCATATATCGGCGTGAAGATAAATTCCCTCACCGATAAGACCATAATTGACGAGCTTATCAAGGCTTCAAAGGCAGGCGTAAAAATTGAACTTGTCGTAAGAGGAATATGCTGTCTTATCCCGGTCGTTCCCGGCGAAACGGAAAATATAAGGGTGATAAGCGTTGTGGGACGTTTTCTTGAACACTCAAGAATTTACATTTTCGGCAGGGGAGAAGCGGCAAAAATTTATATTGCCTCGGCTGATTTTATGACACGAAATACACTTCGCAGAGTAGAGGTCGCAGCACCCGTTTATAATGAGTGCATAAGAGAGCAGATCGTTTATATGTTCAACAGTATAATGTCGGACAACGTTCAGGCAAGAGAGATGGACAGTGACGGCAATTATATCCGTGTGGAAAATGACAATGAAAAAATGAACAGTCAGGAGCATTTCTACGACAAGGCTTACGAACAGGCGCAGACTGCGGAAATGCTTAGCGGTAAATGAATGATAATATATAAGTTAGAAAATTTTCCCGAGCAGATGGGTGCAGAGCAGCTTGAAGCCGAAAGCTGTCCTGCCGTAATTCTGACTTCGTCTGCGCAGGCTGCAAATGCGCTGAAATTATCGGGTATTGATTATGACGGCGAGCTTTCTCTTGAAAGCATTGCATTTTCAAAAATCGAAACACAGAACGATTTTCTTCTGGGAACTCTTTGTATCCCAAAGTTGCTGGACGTTGCAGGAAGCAGATATAAAATAATGCTGTTTATCAGCCGCCGAAGTGTAGTGATCGTTGATAATTATAATTTTTCGCAGAATATATTCCGAAAAGTTCAAATTGGCGCAGTAAATCAGCGGCTGACTGTACAGCGTGCGGTGTGCAGTTATTTTTCGCAGCTTATGCAGCGTGATACCGAGCTTCTTATCCAGCATGAACAGAAGATAATGCAGCTTGAGAAAAAAATATCCGAAGGGAAAACGGAGGGCTTTTCCGAAAGTATCAATCCGATACGACGGGAACTTCTTATTCTGCGGAGCTATTACGATGAGCTGCGTGATATGGGCAAGGAGCTTGAACAGGACGAGAACGATTTGTTTGACAAAAAGCAGAGAAAATATTTCGGAACTATATTCGACCGGGCGGACAGGCTTATGAACAGGACGGTATATCTTCTTGAATACGCGGGGCAGGTCCGTGACGCATATCAGGCGCAGATCGACGCAAAGCAGAACAGCAATATGGCTTTTCTGACTGCAATATCAACAATATCTCATAATTACAAGGTATCTACGGTCAAAAAAGCCGATTTGGGGTTGTTTATGAAAATCACGATACAGTCATATAATGGCGGTATAGTGATTTTTTCCTTTACAACAATCAGCGTATTCAATTGAAAACAAAACTGACTCCGTCTGAAAAACGAAGTCAGTATGTTGCTTAAATTTAAGGAAAATGCACAAAAAGTCAGTAAATCATACTGCATAGGATATTGTACAATAGGAAATAAGGCGTTATAATAAAAAAAAAGGAGTGATGGTAATGCAAATCATCAAAGGATTATCTAAATTTATATCGCTTGTGCTTTCTATTTCTTTACTTTCCGCTCTGCTTTCAGGCTGTGCAGAATCAAAGGGAGAAATGCGTGATATGTCAACTATGGAGATCGTTAAGGATATGGGTCTGGGCATAAATCTCGGCAATACCTTTGAAAGCTGCGGAGGCTGGATAGACAGCTCAAGCGTGACCAATTACGAAACAGGCTGGGGAAGCCCCGTTATTACCGAGGAAATCATAAAGGGCTATGCCGAGTCGGGCTTCGGCGTTCTGCGTATCCCCGTGGCGTGGTCAAATATGATGAGCGAAAATTACGACATCAACCCCCAATATCTCGCAAGAGTGAAGCAGGTCGTTGACTGGGCGCTGAACAGCGATATGTACGTTATCCTGAATATCCATTGGGACGGTGGCTGGTGGGAGAAATTTGCCGGCAAGGACAAGGACGAGTGCATGTACAAGTACGAGCGCATCTGGACTCAGCTCACCGACGAATTTAAAAATTACAGCG
>JAGAUA010000008.1 GCA_017847885.1 Oscillospiraceae bacterium | reverse complement strand
GGTGACAGCTATCACGCCGGATTTGTCTGCTCATATATGCTCGAAAATAATATTGAAAAGGCTATGAATGTCGGTTCCGAAATTGCAGCAGAAACCTTAAAACATTACGGTGGATTCTGAATAATCAGAAACACAACTTCCCATAAGTCGGGCAGATCACTAATACAACAAACGACCGGAGAAGGCTTTCTTCTTCGGTCGTTTTTCATGTTTGCATAACTGATGTGTCAATTTGGTGCAGCAGCGATATTTTTTGCCGCAAAGCATGAACGCTGCTGCCAATATTATTTTTTTACCTTTTCGGATATTTCCTTTATGACCACTCTGTCGGAATCGGACTTTATCCTGTATTCCGTACGTGAGTAGAAATTGTCGTTTGTATCCCAGATAACAGGAACGATACCCTTATCGGTAAGCTTGTCAAGAACTATTTTAACACATTCCGACGAGTCCTTATGAACAGCGGCGCTGTCAAAGTTTGAAGCGGGGTAGCCTGCCGAAGTCTCACCCATAAATACGGGGATATTCTTTGACAAAAACGCTTTGTCAAGCAGGTCTATCTGTGAGTCGGTATATTTCAGCCAACCCTCGCCGCCTATTTTGTTTATCCAATACATCATATTGTCAACGTAATGCACCGAGACCATAAGCCTGTCGCTGACCGTATCGTCGGGCATAACAAAGTCGGGAGCTGTTGTGTTGTCTATATTCGTCCAGTAGCCCGAAACTATCAGCACGCGCTCGGCATTGTTTCCGCCCGTGGCTCTTACCGCGTCCACAAATGTCTGATTGAGTGTGTTGGTCATTTCGTAGGCGTCCTTTTTGGGAAGCTCGGCGAGATTTCCGTTTTCATCAAACTGATTTCCGCCGAGGTATTCGTTATACCCCTCAAACACCAGCGTGTAGGGGTAATCCTTGAAATATTCCGCAATTTGCGTCCAAAGATGATTGAATATCTTGCTGCACTCCTCGGTAGAATTGCGGCGAATGATAAACTCGTCAAAATGGTGAATATTTATAACGGTGTAGAGACCGTCGTTCCGGCAGTAATCAACTATTTCCTTTACCCTTGCGATATAATCGGGGTCAATGGTGTAGGTGCCGTCATTTTTCATCATATTGCCCCAGAAAACGGGTATGCGCACGGTGTTGAAGCCCTCTGCCTTTATACCGTCGATGACCTCCTGAGTAGTTTCAACCGCACCCCAATATGTCTCGTAATCACGGGGAGTGTTGGCCCCCACAACAGGTATCCACTCGTATGTTATTTTTTCGCAGCCTGAAGCATTGTATGCCTCCATAGTGTTTCCGAGGTTGAGACCGATACCCATATTCTTCGCGATTTCCTGCGCTGAAATCGGCTTTTGAGCATTATTTGATTCTGCTGACGCAGCTGCACCGCAGCCCGTTGTAAGCATAATTGCAGATAAAAGTGCAGCCGATACTATTTTTTTAATATACATAATATTCGTCCTTTCAAATCAAAAATCAGCCTTGCATAACAAGTCATATTATTCCGAGACCGTCATTGTGATATCAAGAGAAATTTTCGGCAGCGGAAGTTTGTATTTTTCATTAAGTGCAGGACCGCAGCTTGCAGAGCCTACCCCTACCATCATTGCATCTGCGCATATCACATTGCTGCCGCATTTTACAAGCTCATAGTTATGTCTTTTTTCTGCAAGTTCTTCCTCGGTATATTCGGAAGCATTGAATGAAAAATCGGCGGAAGATGTGAATGTCACAGACCTGTCGGGGCTGTAAACCGTCATATATTTGCAGCCGAAATGAGATGAATTTTCCTGGGGTCTGATGTAATCCTCGTGCATATCTGCAACAGCGCAGTCAAACCTTCCAATATAAGAAGCCTGATGCTTGTCTGCATAGCTTTCATAAGGGCCGTAACCGAAATACTTAACACGGTCAAAGGCTTTCGGCATAAAAAGCCTTATTCCGAAACGGGGAAGAAACGTCACCTTATCAGAGGTCTCCGCCTCGCATTTAATGTTCATCGCGCCGTTTCCGTCAATGGTATAAACGGTCTCTGCCTTTGCAAAGGGCTGATACATATTCCAGCCGAAGGACTGCTCTACAGTTATTTTTGCGGCATTGTCTTCCGTATCGGTTTTTATGCTGTAAATCTTGGTGTCATAGTCATGGAGATGCGCTCTGTACCAATCCCCTTTCATTGTGTCGTTATCGGTAGGTGCGCGGAAGAAATTGAATTTTACGGGAGCGTCAAGAAGCTCTGTTCCGTCCGATAAAACGGAATCAAAATATCCGATAAGTTTATTGAATCTGAATATGGTTTTTCCTGCGGTGATTTTTATTTCGGCAGGACTTTCGGTTACTTCGGGAGCATGACACGCAGGCTTCGGTACACAGCATACCTCATTAAGACAAAGCTGGTCGAAGCACACCTCATACCCCTTATCCCAATAGCTTGTATCTGCTTTTGCACTGAAAATAAAGCGGATATAAACATTCTTGCCGGCAGGAATTTTTCCGATATCTATTTGAATTTCCGTTTCGCACATAGGCTTAACATCGGGAATGAAGCTGCCTGTTTTAATAACGTCTCCGTCTGCCGTTACCTCAAAATATCCCTCAAGAATATTTGCAGCGTTTTCAAATGCAAGAAAGCTTTTTATGATATATCTGCCTGCATCATTCGTCCCCAAAACTCTGACGGGACGATACACCTGCTTTACCTCAAGCAGTCCCGTATGAGGCTTTCTGTTGGGATAGCAAAGACCGTCCATGCAGAAATTCCCGTCGTTGTGGCGTTCGCCGAAATCGCCGCCGTAGCCATATTTTGTCCTGCCGTCAGCGGTTTCTCCCTGTGGCAAAGCGTGGTCGCACCATTCCCAGACAAGTCCTCCGATAAAGCGGTCGCTGCTGTAAAATACATCGTGGTATTCCTCAAGGTCGCCGGGGCCGTTGCCCATTGCATGGCAGTATTCGCAAAGCATCAGCGGACGCTTTTCCTCCGCCTTTTCGAGGAATCCCATCATCCCCTTTGGCTCCCAATACATTCCCGAAACTATGTCAAGGTCGTCGGTGGGTGTATTGTCGAGAGTGTGGGTGCTTTCGTAATGCACAAGCCTTGTATCGTCAAGAGATTTGATAAGCCCTGCGCCTTCACGGAAATTTTCACCGTAACCGCTTTCGTTTCCCAGCGACCAAAAGATAACGCAGGGGCGGTTGATATCACGGGAAACAAGCAGTCTTTCCCTATCGAGAATTGCATTTTTAAACCGCTCGTCCCCTGCAAGCAGCGCAATTCCGTTGTAGCCTTTTTTCCAGCTGAAATCATTGTAAACGTCAACGCAGCCGTGGGATTCGCAGTCGGCTTCGTCAATTACATACAGACCGTATTCATCGCAAAGCTGATAAAATCTCGGCGCATTGGGATAATGGGACGTTCTGACAGCATTGATGTTATGCTTTTTCATAAGCTCGATATCCGTGCGCATCTGCTTTTCGCTTGCGTAATAGCCCGTATCGGGATAGCTGTCGTGACGGTTTACGCCAAGAATTTTCAGCGGAACACCGTTTAGCTTTACAATACCGTTATCAAGGCATATGCTGCGGAAGCCCACCTTTTCGCCTATCGTCTCGGTTTCCGTATGTATCTCAAGGTCATACAGATACGACTTTTCCGCAGACCAAAGTATGGGCGAGCTTACCTCAAATGAATGATTTTCACCTGCATTTATTTTTGCGTTAACAACAGTTTTTCCGTCTCTGTCGGAAAGCGTGATTTCCGCATCTGCACCCATCAGCTCAATTTCAAATACCGCGGAGGAATTGTCATTGCTTAAAGTAGTTTTGATGCGGTAATTTTCAAGGCGCTTATCGGGACGGGATACCACATACACATCACGGAAAATACCCGAAAGACGAATCTTGTCCTGGTCTTCAAGATAGGTGCCGTCACACCATTTCAGCACGGCTGCGGTAATGGTGTTCTCGCCGCTTTCAAGCATATCCGTTATGTCAAACTCGCTTGTGTGATGGGATACCTGAGAATACCCTGCAAACCGATTGTTTATGTACAGATAAATGCAGCTGTCAACGCCCTCAAAGGTCAGAATTTTTCTCATTCCGTCGGGAGTATAGCTGTACTTTCTCTGATAGATGCCCACGGGAATATTGTCGGGAACATAGGGTGGGTCAAAGGGTATCGGGTACACTACATTAGTGTACTGAGCCTTGTCATAACCGTGAAGCTGCCAGTTTGACGGGACAGGAATTTTTTCGGCAAAGGGCATATTTATAAAGTCGTCATCGAGGTAAATTATGCTGTCATAATATTTAAAATCCCACTCCCCGTTCAGCATTTCAATGCGGTCGGAGCTTTCCCTTGCGGCAAAGGGATCCTGCCCCTTTGCAAAGGGAATGAAATATGCGTGGTCGGGAAGCGTGCCGATATGCAGCTTTTCGGGGTCTTCGTGAAAGATCATGTTGCTTTTGGGCGAGCCTTTTTTTGCGAGCAATGAAATATCCATAGTTTATTCTCCTTTGTAAATGCCTATGATCGGTAACATTAAGGAATTACCGAGATCATATGCACCCTCCGTATGTATTATTTCTTTTATTATACATATCCTTGACTTCCCCGTCAATAAATGATATTATCATTATATAACAATATGAATATGAAGGTGAATTTTTTGTTTTTCTGTGACTATCCTATCCTGCGAACCGAAAAGGAGCTGCCGCTGTTTCTTGTGAATATGGGGCAGCAGCATTGTCAGGACCATATTATCAGACCCGAGGGGTACACCTGTCCCCAGATACTATTCTGCACAAAGGGCAGCGGAACGCTTATTTTGGACGGTGACACAATACACATTCCGCCCTTTACAGCTATTTATATGCCTGCATTTCATCCGCATGAGTATTACCCCGACGGCGATGTGTGGGATATTCACTGGGTAGTGCCCTCGGGGTATGCCGCAGAGGATATTCTAAAGCATTTCGGGCTTTCAGAGCCAAAGATATTTGAGCTTAAAGAGGTCAGGATGCTTGAGCATATTTTCAGAAAAATGCATGAAGCTATACGTGCGGACAGTGTTTTCGGCAATTACAGAGCATCGGGATATTTATACGATTTTCTCATTGAGTTTTACCGCCTTACTTCCTCATCGGGAGTATCGGGAGCGCCCAACTCCGCATTGATGAAAGCCGTGGATCATATCAATTTTAATTTTACTTCACAGATCACAATGGACGACCTTTGCGCCGTATCGGGGGTATCAAAGCAATATCTCTGTCTGCTTTTCAGGCAAAATCTCGGCACGCGTCCCATGGAATATATCGCCAAGCGCCGCATACAAGCGGCAAAGGAGCTGCTGACAGGCTCGGACAAAACGGTTGAAGAAATTGCCGAGGAGACAGGATTCTGCGGAAGCAGTTATTTCTGCAAGCTTTTCAAGAGGTATGAAGGAATAACGCCTTCCCAGTTCAGAAATGTGAAATGATTTTATACTAAAAACCATTTAAAACAGGGTTGGTGATGCTGTATAAAATGCGGCTCCGATTTTTCTTGACAAGAGGATAAGGGCGTGATATAATGGCGTCAGAGAACGTTCGTTAGCTGTTTAAAAAAAGCGGCGGACTATTTTTTTCGTATCAGATTGGAAACGCGATTGAAATAACAAGCGGACCGATTTCATTTTTTTGCTGCAAAACTTCTCGGTTCGGTGGTCAAGCTAACAAAATCAACAACGGAGGAATGTCAAATGAAGGTATTATTATTCTGCGCCAAAGGCTTTGAAACAATGGAATTCAGCCCGTTCATCGACGTAATGGGCTGGGCTGCGAATGATTATCATTATCCCATATCTGTTGATACCTGCGGCTTTACCAAAACTGTGGTAAGCACATTTAACGTCCCTGTAATTGTTGATAAAACCATTGATGAAGTATCGGCAGATGAATATGACGCTTTGGCTATCCCCGGCGGCTTTGAAGAATTCGGGTTTTATGAGGAAGCATACAGCGAAAAATTTCTTGCTCTGATAAGGGCGTTTGACGACAGCAAGAAGCCCATAGCGTCTGTTTGTGTTGCGGCTTTGCCCTTAGGAAAAAGCGGCGTGCTTAAAAACAGAAAAGCGACCACATATCATTTAAACGGCGCATTAAGGCAAAAGCAGTTAGCGGAATTTGGGGTAAATGTTGTGAATGAGCGAGTTGTTACAGATGACAACATCATTACAACATTCTGTCCCGAAACAGCGCCCGACGCTGCTTTTGAGCTGCTTAGAAAATTAGTCGGGGACGAAAAAATGCTTACTGTAAAACACGCAATGGGATTTTGAAAAACAGCTTTCAGGGCATTATGACGGTGGGGTAAAAATGAGTAATTTGCCGGGATAACGGGCAGTATAAATTCAGTTATTTCCATGATATATTGTATATGCCGCGTGCTTGACAATTTCACGCATATTTGATATAATGTTATTTGTATAAATGTGCATATTTTTATAGAAATAATTATGAAAAATAAGAGGTTGGTATTGTGGAAAAAACTGTACTGGAAAAGCAGCTTGAGACCTATAAGACCAAAATTAAAATTATGGAGCACGCACTTTCCGCAAGTGCAGGCGCTTACTACAATATCAACATAACGCAGAATCTTATTCCGGGTACTATGTATCAGGTCATCGATGATGTTGAATACAGTATCAACGAAGCTATAGGCTTTCCCGATGACTGCAAATATTGGGACGTTATTGAGCATTGGGGTAATCAGCTTACCCCGGAACAGCAGCCCGGTTACTTCGCTTTTTTTGATATTGCGCACCTGATAGAATGTTACGAAAAGGGAGAAAAGCACATTTTCCACTGCTATCGGACTAAGGATTCTTTAGGTAATCCAATGCTCGCCGAGCAGCACGTTGTAATGTACCGTGACCTTGTAAATGACGACCTTTTGGCTATTACTTATATCCTCGACCATACGAAAATAGAAGAACTCCACGCCAGAGACGCCGAACAGAGAAAGCTTCTTGAGGAGGATATCAGAAAGATAGATGGACTTGCCAGCCAGTATTCGACCTTGTATTTCATCGACCTTGACCAAGAAAAGTACACGCAGTATAGCGTAAACGATATTGTTCCCAAGGACAGAATGGAAAATATCGTAAAGCACTCAAGCGATTTCTTTAGCACCTTCAAAGACGCTGTACTCGCCTACTCCCACCCCGATTTCCGTGAGGAACTGCTTAAATTTGCCGACAAGGACTACATAAAGGAATTGCTCCGCGGCAGGAAAAGATACACTTACAGGTTCAGACACACGGGGAAAAACGGCGAATATCAATGGCTGGAGATCGTTCTTATCAAGTTTGCCAAAACGGACGAAGAGGCTTCGCAGATCGCTCTTGCTTTTCTGAATGTTGACGATGAAGAGCGTAAAAAAGAGGAGCAGAAAAAGGCGCTCATGGACGCGCTTGCGGCTGCCGAACACGCCAACAGGGCAAAGACCGCTTTTCTGAATAATATGTCCCACGATATCCGTACTCCCATGAACGCTATTATCGGATACACCGCTCTTGCGGCTGCTCACCTTGACAATACGGATCTTATCAGAGATTACCTTAAAAAGATATCTATTTCAAGCAGTCACCTGCTCAGCCTTATCAACGATGTTCTGGATATGAGCCGCATTGAAAGCGGACGGGTAAAGATAGAGGAAAAAGAGGTGCATCTCCCCGATGTGCTTCACGACCTGCGGACTATCATTCAGTCAAACATTACCGCAAAGCAGCAGGACCTTTTTATTGATACGCAGGATATTGTAAATGAAGATATAATCACCGACAAGCTCCGCCTTAATCAAGTGCTGCTGAACATTGTCAGCAACTCCATAAAATTCACTCCTGTGGGCGGCACTATAAGCATAAGAATATCCGAAAAGCCCTGCGCTTTAAGCGGATATACGACTTATGAATTCCGCATAAAGGATAACGGTATCGGTATGTCCGACGAATTCCGGAAGCATATTTTCGAGTCCTTCTCAAGAGAGCGGACCGCAACCGTAAGCGGTATACAGGGCACGGGTCTCGGTATGGCGATAACAAAAAATATCGTGGACATGATGGGCGGAACTATCACCGTAAAGAGCGAGGAAGGAAAGGGCACGGAATTTGTGGTAGTGCTTGACTGCAAGCTGTCCGATAATATTGTTAAATATGAGCCTATCCCCGAGCTTCAAGGTGCCCGTGCGCTGGTTGCCGATGATGATACCGACACTTGCATGAGCGTAAGCAAAATGCTGAAACAGATAGGGCTTAGGGCTGACTGGACTGTTTCCGGCAAGGAAGCCGTTGTCAGAGCAAAGGAAGCCTTCGACGAGGGCGATGAATTCAAGGCATTCATCATTGACTGGCTCATGCCCGATATGAACGGCATCGAAACTGTCCGCCGTATACGCAAGGTCATAGGCGACAGCACGCCTATCATTATTCTTACGGCGTATGATTGGTCGGACATAGAAAATGAGGCGCGTGAGGCAGGCGTAACAGCTTTTGTATCAAAGCCGCTGTTTATGTCGGAGCTGCGTGAGGTGCTTACAACACCCGTCCGCACAAAAATTGAAAAAGACAAGGAAAGGGACGTCGATTTCACGGGAAAGAAAATTCTCCTTGTGGAGGATAACGAGCTTAATCAGGAGATAGCGTCGGAGATACTTAAAGAGGCAGGATTTATAGTAGATGTTGCCGAGGACGGTATCGTTGCTGTGGAAAAAATGGCGTGTGCCGCTTCCGACCGATATGACCTTATTCTTATGGATATCCAGATGCCCAAGATGAACGGCTTTATGGCAACGAGGGAGATACGGACATTAAGCGATAACAGAAAGGCTAATATTCCCATAATCGCCATGACAGCCAATGCTTTTGACGAGGATAAAAAGAGCGCGTTTGAGTCGGGAATGAACGGATTTGTTGCAAAGCCTATCAACATCAAGGCGCTGATGAATACTTTGGCGGATATATTATTAGCCGCAGGAAAGTCAATAACCATTCCAAACAGGCATAAGCTTAAGCTTTTCCAAACACCGCTGTAACATACATACCGCCGTCCCTTATCTCCGCAAAAATTTCCCCGTTCATCTTGTGCATAAGCTGACGGCAGATGTAAAGTCCCAGACCGCTTCCCTTTTCGTTTCCGACATTTGTACCCCTTCGGAAGCTTTCAAAAATATGCGGAAGCTCCGTGTCTGCAAGAGTACAGCCGCTGTTGCCGACAGTTATCAGAACGCACCCGTCCTCTTCCGAAAAGTCAATTGCAATGCTCTTCCCGTCGCCGTATTTTACGGCGTTCTCCATTACATTTTGCAATACCTCCACGCTTCTGTCGATGTCGCCTTTCAAAAGGCAGTCGGAATATCCGCCGACGGAAAAATCTGTTTTTATCAATGAAAGCTTTTCCGTATAATACAGCTTTATTTTATCCACCAGCTCCGAAAGATACAACTCTCCCATATTCACATCAATGCAAAGAAAATCCTCTCTTGAAGCGGTGATTATCTGCGAAACATAGCGCTCTATCTCGTCAGCCTTGGTATTGATATTTTCCGCAATTTCAAGCTGCTTTTCCCTGCTGTCGTAAAGTCCCTTCGACAGCGCCTTCGAGTACAGCTTTATTGCCGCCAGCGGCGTTTTTATATCGTGGGAAAGGGATAACAGCAGCATTTTCTTATCCCTCTGCAAATCAAGCTCATGCTGCTTCTGCTGCTCCATATTTTCACGAAGCAGGTCAACGCCCCAGATAAATCTGCCGAAAAATCGGTTTTTGGTTTCCTTTACGGGTACGGTAAGGTTGCCCTTTGAAAGCTCGTAGGGCACCTCTGTAAGCCTTTCAAAAGGCAGCAGTATCTTTACTCGTATAAATATCAGCAATCCGATAATTGCCGCCGACATTATCCCGAGGATAATATTTACCGTAAGTATCACGCCGCTTTTGTCCGATTTCACATTCACCGTGTAGTCAAAGCGGTAAGGCTCGCCGTTTATTTCGCGGATGATGTAATCGCTGTCGGTATCATAAAAATCCTCGCCATATTTTTCGATATGCGTTACATATTGGCAGTTCGAAATATCTATGCCGTCAAAGCCGTTTTGCTCGATATCAAGTGCAAGACGGCTTATTTCAACACGGTAGGGTCTGCCGCTGTCGGCAGCATCCGTAAGCAGTATCATATTTGCAGCAGCAAAAACAGCAATTATTACCCCAATGACCGCCGCAGAAATTTTGTTAAATGCTTTCATTTTTTGACCATTTTCCCGAAGGGAAAATGCACTCCTTTCCGATGTTTTGTGGTTTTATGCTGACGAAGTCAGCTAAGGAAAACAAAACTCGGGTTTGAAAATTAATTTTCAAACTTATACCCCATGCCCCACACGGTCAGTATCTTTTTCGGCACCTTGGGGTCGTCCTCGATTTTCTGCCGAAGCCATTTTATATGCACAGTAAGGGTCTGCTGCTCGGAAAAGCTGTCGCTGCCCCATATGCGGTTGAAAATATATTCCTTGCTCAAAACCTTGCCCGCATTTTCCATAAGCAGCACAAGCAGGTCAAATTCCTTTGAGGTCATTTCAACCTGCTCGCCGTTTTTATACACCGTGCGGCTGACCTTATTTATGCGGATATTGCCGTCGGTAATCTCGTCAAGGGAGTACCGACGCTTGAAAATTCCCCCTATTTTCGCAAGCATTATGTCAATGTCATAGGGCTTTTCTATGTAATCGTCCGCGCCCAGAACAAGCCCGTTCAGCTTGTCCTCCTTTTCGGTTTTTGCGCTGACGATAAGGATAGGCGTGTTGCTCTCTTCGCGTATCTTCCTGCACACCGCAAAGCCGTCCATGCCCGGCAGCATAATATCCAGCACGATAAGCCTTGCGCCGTATTTTTCATACAGCGACAAGGCTTTCTCTCCGCTTTCCGCCACGGATACCGTGTAATTTTCCGCGTGGAGAAAATCACACAGCAGTCCCGACAGTTCCTTGTTATCCTCAACGATAAGAATGTCTGTCATAGTCATTTCCTTTCGTTATTTCCGCATTGCTTTACCAGCCAAGCTCCAGCAGCCAATTGTTAAGCGCACGCTCACGCTCTCTCATCTGCGAAGCATTTTCGTACTTATCTAAATTATACTCCCCTTTTATGTTTCCGTCAACTATGTAAAGCACTCTTGTGCATTTTGCCGCAACCTTTACATCGTGAGTGACAAGCATTATTGTGGTGCCCTCACCGTTAAGCTTTGCAAGCTCCTCCATTACCTCGTCGGAGGAGGTGCGGTTGAGTGCGCCCGTTGGCTCATCGGCAAATATCATTTTCGGATTGTTTATCATGCTGCGGCATATGCAGGCACGCTGGAGCTGTCCGCCCGAGACCTCGTTGATGTCGTTGTCGGCAATATCAATAATGCCAAGCTTGCGCATGAGTTCCTGTCCGCGCTGTACCGTTTCCCTGCGGCTTTCGGTATTCTTTTTTGACTGGCAGGCAGGGAGGATTATATTGTCCTGCACCGTCAGATTTTTCAGCATATACATCTGCTGAAAGATAAAACCCATTTCGTCAAGGCGCAAATCGGCAAGCTCTCTTTCGCCCATTTTGGCAATATTCTTTCCGCCGAAGGAGACCTCTCCCGAAGTGATGCTGTCCATTCCCGAAACGGAGTAAAGCAGGGTCGATTTGCCCGAGCCGGAGGGTCCCATTACTGCAACCATTTCGCCCTCGCTTACCGTAAAATTAACATTTTTCAGCACGTTGTTCTGACGCTTGTTTACGATATATGTCTTGCAGAGGTCTTTTACATTTAAAACTGTATTCATAGCAATTCTCCTTAAATCATTATTCAATACTTGAAGCTTGTGAAGCCGAGATAGTTCTTGTATAAAGCGATGTGAGCATTGAGGAAACTATTGTTACTGCCAGCACCACCGCAGGATAGACCGCAAAAATTTCTATCGGGTCAATTTTGTAATCAACACCGAACGATGCTCCCATCATCCTGAAAACAGGAGTTATGGTCAGGCTTGTTACAGGGGTTGAAAATGCAGCCGCAGCAAGCGCAGAAACTATTCCGATTATTATAAAGCGCATTGTATGCCAGCATACGACAGAGCCTGTTTTAAATCCGATAGCTTTCATTACAGCTATCTCGCTTTGCTCCTTTGTGATAAAAGAGCGCTCCATCAGTATAGTCACAAGCGCGATTATGATGATAACAACGCTTAACGTAAGCATCTTTACACCATCGACCATCTCTGAAATGCCTATCGTGTTGTCAACATATTCAGAGGCTGTCATCACCTCTTCCGTGTCAAATATTTCTTTTATCTTTTCAATGCGTTCATTGATAGTTTTTTCATCGGGGTTGTCATCAAAGTTAAGCTGGAAGCTGAAAAAGCCTGAAATCTCCCCGAAATCTGTTTCGGCGTCCTCATGCAGACGGACACCCTCGCCAAGATTATTCATACTGCTGTACAGCGCAGTTACAATGTATTCTCTCTCGCCAAAGCTGTGTTTTATTGTAATTGTATCTCCTATTTTTGCTTGAAGCTTTTCAGCTACAATAGGAGTGAGCGCAGCTTCATTTTCATTCTGCGGCGGCGTACCCTCCTGATATTCGTACATATCTGATATTGTTTCTATTCCTTGCATGGTACGGAATTTATAGGTCTTGTCACCGTGAGAAATATTGTAATTATACATTGTCTCGATCATGCAGTCGGCGGGCATACCGTTTTCTTCAAGCTTATCTTCTATATCCGAAAGCTTTTTTTCAAGCTTTTCCCTGCCATCGGAGGTCATAAAGCTCATAAGCTCCGTTTGATCGCAATCAAGGTAAACATCGCTTTTCAAAAAACCGAGACTCGTAATAAGCTTGTCGCTCCTGAGTGTATTTGCGGTGTTAACAAGGACCAGCACAAGAAGCATACAGAGGGTATAGGTTATTATTATGGAAATATATCTTTTGGGACTGCTAAGAACATCGTTAAACGCCATAAACACCGAGGGTCTTGCAGATACGTTTTTCAGACGTAGAAAGCTTTTTTTGCTGAAGCGTTCGCCGGTAGTTCCGTTTCGTACAGCATCGATCGGAGTAAGCTTTTTGATTTTTCCCGTACAGCCGTAGCAGAAAAGAAGTATTACCCCAACGACAAGCACACAGCACAGAAGATTTATCAAAACCATATTTTCATTATCAAGAACTACCGACTCGGAAACGCTGTCAAGGAGCATTTTCCCGAATGGAATACTTGCAAAAAATCCGATAACTGCGCCTGCTGCCGCCATCATAAGATATTTTGTCATATATAGTCCTCTGATTTTTGTGTTTCTGATGCCGATAGCTTTCATAACACCTATCTCACGGAATTCTTCTGTAAGCGTAAATGTTATAGTGAAACGAAGAACCACAAATGCTACAAGAATAAGGCATACGCTAACAACAAGAAGCACGCCTGCAATGACCATATCTATAACGTATGACATTTTTATCATTGTCCTATCGCCGCTGAAAATAATTCCGTTCGTTTCGCTGAGAGCAGCTTCAGCCTTGGAAACATCGTCTGTATATATGTACCAGAGGTTGCCTGCAAATTTGTTTTCGTCCTGTTTCAGCTTTGCAAAATCATTTTCGTTAAGTATAAATCGTGTTATGCCGATCAGGTCAGAGCCGAGAACTGCGTCCTTGCAGCCTCCCGAAACTTTAACGGACAATGTTTTGTCATCAACGGTCATTTCAATAACATCGCCCTCTTTAAGCCCTGCATTTTTCATGGTTTTTCCCGAAAGAAGAACCGTGCCTTCTTTTACCTCATCAATGACATTGTCATTATTATCAAAGAAATTTACAGCTCTGTCGGAAAAAGACATAATGACCGCAGTATTTTTAAAATCGACCGTTTTTCCCTCGGAATAAAAAGCGTTTGATTCGGCATAGACAACGTCCTCCTTTTTATAGCTTTCCGATTCCGATATTTCGTCAAGGATATTCCTGATGGACTCATCAGCTTCTTTTCCTCTGGTGGCAGCGAAATAATCCGGTCCGTTGGCTTTTTCATAGTAGTTGTCAAGCGCAGTAATAACCGTTATCATGTTGTTTGCGCTGCTTGCAATGAACATCGCCGCCAAAGTTATGAAAATCAACAGAATAACATTCATAGTCTTTTTTCGTTTAAGGTCTTTTTTCAGTATTCGCAGATACATTTCAAATGCTCCTTTCATCGTTGTGCTTTTATTGTAGCACGGTAATTATTAAATAATCCTTAAATCCAAACTCGCAGGGCACTTGAAAATCGTTCACCGAGTCCTGCAATAAAAAAAGCAAGTCAGACAGAGGGAAAGCTCTCTGCCCAAACTTGCTTTTTTACATTCTTCTCAAAAGGGTATAAAAGCCAAGACCCCCGCCATAGGCAGGAGTCCCGACCTTTTATTTTTAGAAGAGAGAAAATGGATTTTGTTATTCCTTTACAGAACCGTTTACAAGTCCTGCATAAATATATTTTTGCAGCGCCAGGAATATGATAAGTGTGGGTATGATACATATAACGATACCCGCAAAAATTATCTCCCACTTTGCACCGTAGGGTCCCATGAAGCGATAGAGCGAAGTCGATACAACTGCAAGTTCATCGCTGGGCATATACAGCTGCGGAGTATAGAAATCATTGTAGATACCTATTACCTTGATGATAAGCACTGTTGCGATGGCAGGTTTCAGGAGAGGAAGAATTATCTTTAAATATATGGTAAAGTATCCTGCACCGTCAAGCAGTGCGCTCTCATCAAGCGAGTAGGAGATATTATCGAGAAACTGCATAAAGATATAAATTGAGATAATATCGGTTCCGACGTAAAGAATGATAGGAGCAGCCATAGTACCTACAAAACCAAAGCCGTTCATAATTCTGTATACCGTGACCTGCATGGAAATTGAGGGGAAAAGCGTAGCAAGGAGAAAGGCTGCTTTTATTACCTTTCCGAAAGTTGTCTTAAACCGCTGGAGAACATATGCAGTCATAGTTCCTGTAATAATAGTTCCCGTACAGGATATAAGGATTATTATACAGGTATTTTTCAGACCCAGAAGCACCTTGCCGTCGATAAATGCTGTCTTGTAGTTTGACCACTCGATCTCGGTCGGCAGGGCAAATACATTCGACGAAAGAAACTCGGTATTATTTTTCAATGAGCCTAAGAATACCACGATAAGAGGGATAAAAACTATAAGGCACGCAATTACCATTATTGCATATTTCATAAATGAAAAGAATGAATCCACAGGATCGCGCTTCCTTTTTATTGCAGCTGACATAGCTCTCCCCCCTTACTTTTCTTCCTTGAAGACAAGCTTCTGAATTATCGTGACTATTACTATGATGAAGAACAGCACTACTGCCATTGCCGACGCAAGTCCGACTTTCTGGAACTTGAATGCCGTTTCCGTTGTCTGAATAACGAATGTGCTTGAACCGAAACGTCCGCCTGTGATGATGAACGGTATCTCGTAAACGCTGATAGCGCCCTTTACCGCAAGTATCATCTGGAGAAGAATGATAGGTCTGATGCTGGGTGCGATTATGTAGCGGAACACCTGAAAACGGTTTGCACCGTCAAGCTCCGCGGCTTCATAAATATCGGGAGATACTGACTGTATTGCACCGATGAACATTACAAGGTCAAAGCCTATATATCGCCATATTGATACAAACACAAGGCAGATATTTACAAGCCCTTCGGTGGACAGAAACTTTATCGGGTCACCGCCGAGAAGTGTGATAATTGAATTGAGCGTACCGTCGGTATTGGTGATACCGTCACCGCGCTGAAAAAATCGTCTGAAAATAAGGGCTACCGCAACCGTATTTATCATATACGGAAAGAATAAAACGCCCTTGAAGAAATTGCCGAATCTTATCTTCGAGCACAGCACAGTCGCAAGGAACAGGGCCAGTGCAAGCTGTATAAATGAACCTGCAAGATAATACAGGCTGTTCTTGAACGCAGCAAAGTATTCGGGAGTAGTAAAAACTGTCTTATAATTTTCAAGCCCCACAAATTTTACATTTACGCCGAACTGGTCACGTTCCTCAAGACTGTACTTAAACATTTCCGCAGCGGGAATGTATGTAAAAGTCACAAGCAGTACAGTGGGAACAAGCAGAAATAAACAGACTGTCAGCATTTTTTGCATATATGCTCTGCTGACGCTTCTTTTATTCAAAGCATTTGAAGGTTTACTCATATTTTTATTCCCCTAACCTAATATCTGATTTGCTTTTCCTGCACAGATAATGAGAGAAACGCCATGCGCTGCGTTCCGGTCATTATCTGAATGCACGAAAAGTATTTAAGGAAGAAAGAGATATGGCGCATCCGCCGCGGTGCACGGCGGATGCCAATTATGAAATGAATTGTGAGTTGTTGTGTATAAGTGCGGCTCTCATCAGCCGAGAATGGAATCTCTGGTTGAATTCCATGCTGCGTTCACGTCAGCAGCTATCTCATCATAAGCAGTTCTGTCCTTGCCCTGGAATGCAGCCTCTGCCATTCTGAATTTGTAGTTTGTGGAAGCATCGCCCCAAGGATCCACCTCGGAAGTCTTAGCGATCTCGTCCCACTTGCCTACAAGCTCATCGGGGCAGGGATTTTCAACGAAAAGCTCTACGCCAAGCTCATCAAAGGATGAAAGTGTTGCAGGCATTGCAGCACCCTTAAGACCTGAGATCTCGCCCTCATTCTGAGCAAAGCCGGAATCTGTGCAGAACCATTTTGCATAAGCCATAGCAGCTTCAAGGTTAGCGGAATTCTTGTTTACGCTCATCATGTAATCGTTGGAGGAAACAGAGTAGATCTTGCCGTTAATGCTGTTGGGGAAAGGCATATATCCAACGTCAGCAGGATCTGTGCCAACCTGTACAGCTGCTTCCTGGAACTGGCTGATAGCCCATGAACCGAGAACCATTGTTGCGATCTTGCCCTGAGCAAAAGCAGGCTTGCAGCCTTCCCAGTCTGTTGTCATAGGATCTTCTTCGTGAAGTGAAGGATCGGCATAGATATCAAAAAGTGTTCCGTAAACAGCATCATATGCGCTGCCCTCTGAGAAAAGGTCTGTTTTTTCGGTAAGAAGCTTGGTGTTGAAATCAGGGTCGCCCGATGCACCAACTACAAGAGACTGCCACTGAGTAATGCACCAGCCTGCGTTATAGTTTGTGTAATAAGGAATAGCTTCTGTGTTTTCCTTTATCTGACGGAGGCATGCAAGGAATTCATCTGTTGTCTTGGGAAGCTCTGTTATTCCCGCATCTGCCCATACTTTCTTGTTATAGAGGATACCCGAAGCTGTACCGCCTGTGGGAAGAGCATAAACCGAGCCGTCAACTGAATAGTTTTCAAGCCAGTAATAATCCTTTGAAAGCTCATCATAGCTGCCGAAGGAAGCGAAGAAGTTAGGAAGGTCAGCCTGCTTGAGTGCCTGAGGAGTCATAACCACATCGCCGTAGTTATCAGACTGCATCATCGTTGCAATGTCATCGGCATAGTTTGTGAAGGACTGATACTCGACCTTGACATCGGGATAAAGTGCGTTGAAGCCCTCGGTGAGCTTAGCCATTGTACCGTCCTGGTCACGGTCGGTCCTGTGGTGGAGAACCTTTATAGTACCTGTAAGAGCTGTGTCCGCATCTGCTGATGAATTGTCTGCTGCGGTTGCTGCCGCTGTTGTTTCATTGCTGTTCGATGCGCTGCCCGAACCGGAATCGGAATTGCCGCAGGCTGAAAGCATTGAGCCTGTCATTACAAGTGCTAAACAAAGAGCTGCTTTTCTTTTGATGCTTGTACTCATGTTATGTACCTCCGAAATTAATCTCAAAATTTTGATTTTTCACCGTCAATTTAATGCGGTGTTCAATGCTCATAATTATAGCTTTGCCTAAAAAAAAGTCAATACAAAATAGGATTTACGTCATATTCACCAATGCAAATTTGTTAACCTTTTGCACTTTTACTATTATCTAAAAGTCAGCGCTTCAAAAATCGTTATTTGCAACAATTTTGCCCGTCACTTTTTATGCACAGGATACAATGTTTATATTTTTTTAATTGTTTCATTACAAAAATGTATTTGTACGCAAGCTGTATGACACAGAAAGCAAAAACAATATTTACATTTCCGTAATACTGTTAATTTTGTTTACCTGCGTTTTTGTTAACGGCATCGTTTTCATTTCCGCTTGTTAACTGCGTTTTGATTAAGAATTAACTGCGTTAAAATATATTGATTTTTTCTCTCCGCTGTGATAAAATATTACAAAGCAATTTATGACCGTATTAACCGTATCAGCCTGACTGCCTGTTCCGAGGCCGTCACAGGAAACTTTACTATCGGAGGCGGAAGTTTGTTTTCCAAGCTGCTGCTTAAAACCACAAAACATCGAAAGGAGAGCATTTTTCTTATTGGAAAAATGGTCATAATAATGAAAAAAAGAGTTACAATGCGTGATATCGCAGATAAATTAGGAATAACCGCTGCCGCTGTTTCTAAGGCTTTTACCGGGAACGGTTCTATAAGCGATGAGCTTAGAAACAAGGTTATCAATACTGCGAATGATATGGGCTACTGTTACGAAGCTAATGCTCACAAGAAAAAAAGCCTTAGCAATAACATCGGCATAATCGTTGCCGAGCGGTATATTTCCGATAACTCATTTTATTTTAAGTTTATCAGAGGAATATCTTCTTCTCTCCAGCGTCACGGAAACTATGCTTTTTTTCACACCTTGAGCCGGTACAATGAGGAAAAAAATATTCTTCCCGACATTTTTACAACACAAAGAGTTGACGGAATAATCATTCTCGGTCAGATTTCGGATGAATACACCAAAACTGTTCTGAAAACCCTTATTCCCGTTGTATTCCTTGATTTCTACAATGAGCTTACAGCCAACAGCTGTATCGTTTGCGACGGATTTTATGCTACATATGAAATGACAAACTCCCTTATTAGAAAGGGTCACAGGAAAATTGCATTTGTCGGCAATATACATTCCACAAGCAGTATTCAGGACAGATATCTCGGCTATGCAAAATCACTTATCGAACACAATATCCCACTAAATGATTATTATTGCATAAGCGACCGCAATACAGAAGACGGCAAATTTATCCCTATTGAGCTGCCTGTGATAATGCCCACAGCTTTTGTATGCAACTGTGATGAAATAGCCTGCAAGCTTATCGGTCAGCTAAATAACAGCGGTTTCAGAGTGCCTGATGATATTTCCGTAACAGGCTTTGATAACTCCGTTTACAGCAGTATTTGCAGCCCCAATATAACCACCGTTGAAGTCAATACAGAGCAGATGGCAGCTATTGCCGTAGATACCCTTCTGACAAAAATAAAAATGCCTTCACAGCAAACAGGCATGATACAGGTCAAAGGAAAAATCATTAACAAAGATTCGGTCAAAGCTATTGATAACGAAGCAAAGTAACTCTTGGACAGCTTTTCTGTTGGTCTTGACTTTTATCTTTAGGCTATGAAAACCCCATATTCCTTGCGGAGTATGGGGTTATTTTTGCTGACTATTCAATTAATACAATATGCTGTCATACTAATAACCAATTAAAAAGTGTACAAAAAATCAAGCAAAAACTTGCATATATGGATTTTGCGCAGATTTTTTGTCTACACTTTTATTGGTTATTAGTATCAAGTATTTGCAAAAAAGGCAGAGGCATTGTCAGCAGCAGAAAAATCTGATATAATTATAGGTGCGGATAAAAAACTGCGCAAGAGCCGTTATATGAGGAGGTTTGCTATGATTATTGCGGAGCACGGCGGCGACACTTTTGACCTTGATATTTTATATGATTTTTCGGCAAATCTCAACCCTCTCGGTATGCCGCAGGGCGTTAAAAATGCTCTTGAAAATTCCGTTTCGGCATGGGAAAAATACCCCGACCCTTACTGCCGCAGACTTACAAAAAAGCTGTCTGAGCATGAGAATTTTCCTGCCGAAAACATCGTCTGCGGAAATGGTGCGGCTGACCTTATTTTTCGCATCGTGCAGGCGGCAAAGCCGAAAAAAGCCGTTATCTGCGCGCCATCTTTCGGGGAATATGCCAAGGCTTTGGAGCAATGCGGCTGCGAAATTTCGGCTTACCCTCTTTCGGAAGAAAAGGGCTTTGCGCTTGACAGCGATATAAACGCCTTCCTTGACAAAAGTGTTGATATGCTTATTTTGTGTACGCCCAACAATCCCACGGGACAAACTGTGGAGAGCGGACTTCTTCGGGACATTTGCAGGAAATGCGAAGAGGAGAACATCATATTTTTATGCGATGAATGTTTCATTGATTTTGCGGTAAACGTAACGGGCGCAGAGCGGTATATGAATAAGAATATCGTTATATTAAAGGCATTTACCAAGATTTACGCTATGGCAGGTCTGCGGCTTGGGTACGCACTTTTCGGGGACGGTGCTTTTGCGGAAATGGTCCGCGGAACAGGGCAGTTCTGGAGTGTTTCCGCTCCTGCGCAGACGGCAGGAGAAGCGGCTCTGGACGAAAAAGAATACATCACAAAAGCTGCGGAGCTTATCAAAAATGAACGGGAATATTTATCGGAAAACTTGCTGCGGCTTGGCTTTAAGGTATACCCCTCGGAGGCGAATTTTATCCTTTTTTACAGCGGTCTGCCCATTGATAAGATGCTTTTGCGGGAGAATATTCTTATACGCAACTGTGAAAATTTCAGCGGACTTTCCCGTGGATTTTTCCGCATTGCAGTCCGCAGTCACGAAGAAAATACCACGCTTATTGCGGCGCTTGGGAGGTGCTTGAATGGCTAAGGCGATAATGATACAGGGTACGATGTCAAACTCGGGAAAGAGCTTTCTTGCCGCCGCACTTTGCAGGATATTCAGGCAGGACGGTTATTCCGCCGCGCCCTTTAAATCGCAGAATATGGCGCTTAATTCATACATTACCGCCGACGGTCTTGAAATGGGCAGGGCGCAGGCGATGCAGGCGGAAGCGGCAGGCATCGAGCCTTCCGTACTGATGAATCCCATACTTTTGAAACCCGTGACCGACTGCGGCTCACAGGTCATAGTCAACGGCGAGGTAAGAGGAAATATGAAGGCGGCGGATTATTTCCGCTACAAAAAGCAGCTTATTCCCGACATCATGAAAGCCTACGATGCCCTTGCGGCGCAGCACGATATTATCGTTATCGAGGGCGCAGGAAGTCCTGCGGAGATAAATCTGAAGCAGGACGATATTGTTAACATGGGCATGGCAAAGCTTGCGAAAGCGCCTGTTCTGCTTACAGGGGACATCGACCGAGGCGGCGTTTTTGCACAGCTTCTCGGAACGCTTATGCTTCTGGAAGACGATGAACGCAGCATGGTGAAAGGGCTTATCGTAAACAAATTCAGGGGCGACAGGAGCATATTTCAAAGCGGCGTTCAAATGCTTGAAGAACGGGGCGGAAAGCCTGTTGTGGGCGTTGTGCCGTACATCAAATGCGACATTGAGGACGAGGACAGCCTTTCGGAAAAGCTGGAAAACGGCGCAAAAGGCGTCATAGATATTGCGGTGATACGCTTGCCGAGGATATCAAACTTCACGGACTTTGACGTGTTTTCCCAGTATGAGGGCGTATCTGTTCGGTACGTTTCAAAATGCTCCGAGCTTTCCGAGCCGGATATGATAATTATTCCCGGCACGAAAAGTACCATATCCGATATGAAGTGGCTGCGCGAGAGCGGTCTTGAAGCGGCGGTGAAAAAATGCGTTTCAAGGGGTGTACCACTGTTCGGGATTTGCGGCGGTTATCAGATGTTGGGTGAAAGGATAACCGACAGTGCTGGTGCAGAGGGCGGCGGAGAAATAGTCGGAATGGGGCTGCTAAAATGCCGCACGAATTTTTCCTCCGAAAAGACACGCCGCAGGACAGAGGGCGTATTTGCTGACGTGGGCGGCGTTTTGTCCTGCCTTACGGGTGCAAATTTTTACGGTTACGAGATACACATGGGCGAAACCGTGTCCGAAGGTACTCCCCTTTTATCCTGCGGCGGCGCGCAAAGCGGCAATGTTTACGGCTGTTATATACACGGGATTTTCGACAGCGCAGCGGTGTCGGAGAGGATAGTGAAAACGCTGTACAGCCGCAAGGGACTTGCATACGGAGGTGGGAAAACAGACCGCAGGGTGTACAAGGAAATGCAGTTTGATATTCTTGCAGACGGAGTGCGGAAAAGCCTTGACATGGAGCTTGTTTACAGAATACTTGAGGAGGGTATATGATGGGATTTTTGCATATTTACTGCGGTGACGGAAAGGGTAAGACAACTGCGGCGCTGGGGATTGCGCTTCGTGCTTCGGGCGCAGGAATGAAGGTGTGCTTTGTGCAGTTTATGAAAGGCGGAGAAACCTCGGAGCTGAACTCTTTGCGGCTGATACCCGATATCAAGGTTATGCGCTGTAACAAGGATTATCCGTTCTTTTGGAATATGACCGAAGCTGACAAAGCTGAAATTGCGGAATGTCACGACCGCCTGCTTGCGGAAGCGTTCGGCGGCGGATATGATATGATAATTCTCGATGAGTTCAATTCCGCATATAGGCACGGACTTGTGGATAGTGAAAAAGCGCAGGGGCTTATTTTAGGCGGAAAAAGCAGTACCGAGATAGTTCTTACGGGAAGAGAGCCTGCGGATATTTTTGTTGACGCTGCGGATTATATCAGCGAGATAAAATGTGTTAGGCACCCTTATGAAAGCGGCGTTGCGGCACGAAAAGGGATAGAATACTGAGAAGAAACGGCTCTTCTCAGTATTTGTTTTTACACCAGATAATCCATGGGGTCGCGGTGTTCTCCGCCGACGCGCACCTCAAAGTGGAGCGCCGCGCCGTAGGTATACCCCGTGCTGCCCGAATAGCCAATCAGGTCGCCTGCCTTGACCTCGTCCCCCTCGCTTACGGAAACTTCGCTGAGGTGGGCGTAAAGCGTGGACAAGTCAATATCGTGGGAGATAACTATATTCTTTCCGTATCCGCTGTTGGGGTCAACGGAAGCCTGCACAACGCCGTCCGCGGCGGCATAAACGGGAGTACCCTCCGGTACCGCAAAATCAATGCCGTTGTGGAAATCCTCCGCACCGTCCGCCGTGCGTTCACCGTAAGGCTCGGATATTTCCCCCTCGACGGGATATTTCAGAAGCTTTGAGGACTGTAATATTCCTGCCGCCTGTTTGCTTTCCTGTTCTTTTTTGAGCATTTCCTCTTTCTCGGAATACTTTCCGCCGTTAATTTCACTTATATAAGACCAAAGCTCGTCGGGAGAGCAGCTTGCCACAACAAGTATATAAAAATCCTCAATACTAATGTAAAAACGGTAAAAGGACGTTTCACCGTCAATTTCAAAACGTGCAATCCCATCAAGATTATCCCTCGTTAGTGCGTCAAGTCTGACAGCAGATGCAGGGCTTTCGTAATATTCTTCAACGTCGTATTTGCGGTAATACGCAGCAATATTTCTCTTTATCTCATAATCATCCATATAGCAGTATTCAACACGAACTTCATGGTACTTCATCTCGCCGCCTTCAAAAGAGGCAGTATACTCGCTGCGCTCTGAAAATTCCATATCGCCTATTTTGCTGACCTGTGGAATATACCTCGCAAACGGCTCTATCTCATTCGCTTCGGCAAGAGTCACCGCCCTGCTGTCCGTCCTGTACTCGGTACCCTTTGAAAGGTCAAAGCTATCCGCGGAAAAACCGCTTAAAATCAGCCTGTCGATAACACCGATAGCCTCCTCATATGTCATATTGACCATATAGAGAGTATAATATTTTCCGTCCAAAACAAAATATGCGCCAAGCGTCTTTTTCTCGGATCTATCGGTCAGGTCGCAGCCGTAAATATCAACACCCATTCGCTGAACAGGCTCAAGTCCCTTAAACGTAAACCAGAAGCACTTGCTGTTTACCACAACATTCATATACTTTGAATCAACTTTTTCGCCGTAGCTGTCAACGAAGTCCAATCTGATGTTTAAGGGGACATTATTTTCATCAACGCAAACCGAGCCGTAAACATTCGGGAACTCGCTTACGTCAAAAGGAATAATGCTTTCAAGATACGTCTCGTCAAAGTCGAAATAATCATCGGTAAAGTCGCAATCTTCGTTGACTTGTTCAAAATCATCGCGGCTGAAATACACGCTGTAATCAAAATTTTCGTCATAGTCAACGGGAATATTCTCCTTGGAAACAGCCTCGGGCAGGACTTCCCCCACAGGAACAACTGCACTTAGAGTTGTCGTTTCAACCGTTATGCTCTGCAAGCCGTCAAGGGTTCCCGAATCGTCCCCCGAAAGCATACCGCCTGCGAACAAAGCCAGCGCCGCAGCAGCAGCCGTGCCCAACCATACGGCAGGATAACGCTTTCTGCCGCGTACCTTCTGCTCGAAAAGCTCGTCTATGTATTGGTCGTCCGCAAGGGAAACCATGCGCTCAATGTCTCTTTTGGTCATTGTCTTACTCCTTTCTCTTCAAGGTATTTTTTCAGTTTTTTTCTTGTGCGGAACAGCATGGATTCCGCCTTGCTCTTGCTTATGCCACATTCCTCGGTTATCTCCTTTACCGAAGCGAAATACCAATATCTGAGCATGAACACCCTCCGCGTTTCCTCGTTCAGAAGCGCAAGAAAGCCGTTCATTATCTCGGCAAGGGCATCGTCGGAGTATGCCGCAGACGTGCTTTCATCGGCACATTCGTAAAGCTCTTCCAGCGGAATTTCCACGTTGGGATTGCGCTTTTCCGCGTTGAGAAAATGATACCGTTTAAGCGCCTGATTGCGTGCAATTTTTAGCAGAAATGTCTTGAAATTAAGCGGACGCTGGGGCGGTATAGCCGACCACACGCCCATGTATGTATCGTTTTCACATTCCTCCGCGTCCGCCTGATTTCCAAGTATCCGCATTGCCGTGCTGACAACAAGCCGCCCGTATTTGATTTTAGTTTCATGAATAGCATTCTCCGAACGCTCAAGGAACAGTGATATTATGCTGCCGTCGTCCATGAAATTCCTCCTTTTGTACCCTTGATAAAAGAAAAACGTTTTTCACTTATTAAGTACGTTTTTGCAGCGGATAGCTTGCATATTCCGAAAAAAATATCGGCTTTACCAAAAGATAAAGCCGCAGCGTATCGAAAAATAATAACGTTAACGGGACTAAAACAACGCAAGCGTTGTCTGCCCCGTCCCCTACAAAAACTATTCACTTTTCACTAACGGGACGGGAAACCCGTCCCCTACAATGAAACAACGATTTTGTAGGGGCGGATATTATCCGCCCGACAGTTTAACAATAATCAACGGGCGGAAATTGATTCCGCCCCTACAAAACTATTCACCAATACCACGCCGTATCGCCCGTTATTTTTTCCGTTTGCCGAAAAATACCCACGCGAAAAATGGCGCGCCGATAAGGGACGTTACCACGCCCACGGGCAGCTCGGCAGGTGATATGACCGTCCTTGCCGCAAGGTCGCACAGCACCGTGAATACTCCCCCCAGCGCCGCCGACATGGGTATAAGCACCCTATGCTTTGCGCCGAAAAGCCGCCTTGCAATGTGTGGCGAGATAAGGTCGATGAAGCCGATTACTCCCGAAAAGGCAACCGCCGTGCCCGACAGCACCGCCGTCACAAGCAGGAGCAATGCCTTTGCCCTGCCCGTATCAAGACCCGTACTTTTCGCCTGCTCGTCGCCGAAGGTCAGCAGGTCCATATCACGGGACTTTGCCAAAAACAGCACAAAGCACGCCGCCAGAACGACACCCAGCATAAGGGCGTATTCCTGCTTTCTGCCCGAAAAGCTGCCCGTCTGCCACTTCATCACACGGTCGTATTTGTCCCCTGCAACATTCGCCAAAAGCGTAACAATGCTGTTCACGAACAGGGACAGCACCATGCCCGTCAGCACTATTGTTGTGCCTTGCAGACTGCGGTCGATACGGGAGGCAAGCGCCACCATGCCGAACATGGTGATTATTCCGAAAGCAAGTCCGAAAAACGGCAGGGTAAATCTGCCCAAAAAGGACAGTTCGAAGATGATAACAAGTCCTGCTCCCAAGGACGCGCCGCTTGATACACCAAGGGTAAAGGGCGAGGCAAGGGGGTTTTTCAGCACAGATTGGGTCACTGCACCGCAGACCGACAGCGCCGCCCCCGTGATAAACCCAAGCATGACCCGTGGGAAGCGTATGTCCCATATGATGCTTACCGCTGAATCGGGGACGCCGTTTAGTTCCGCGCCGAAAAGCTTATGCCCAAAAACGCGGAGTATCTGCACGGGGGGCACGAAAACGCTTCCTGCCGCTATGCCGATAATAAGGGTGCAAACTATTACAGCAATGGTGCATAACGCCGCAAACGCGGTCTTTGTCAGCTTCATTCGCCGTAAACTTCGGGGTAAACAGCCTTTGCCACCTCATAAATTCCGCCGATGATATACTGTGACGGACGGCTGGTAGCGTTTGCATCGACCTGATAAACCGCGCCGCTCTTTACTGCGGAAAGGTTTTCCCAGCCTGCACGGGTCTTTATTTCGTTAAAATCGTAGCCGTCGTACATAACATTTGTGATGATAACGTCGGGGTCAGCGGCAATAACGCTTTCCTCGGAGTTGGATATCCAGCCGCTTTCGCCTGCATAGATGTTTTCCGCGCCGATAAGGGTAATTACCTCGTTGATAAAGGTATCGCTGCCGCAGGAGTAAAGGTAAGGCGCAGCGCTTATTTCAAAGTAAACCGACTTCTTTTCGGTTATGCCCTTTGCTTTTTCGGATATGTCGGCAACAGCGCTGTCTATTTCGGCAATAAGCTCCGTGCCCTTTGCCTCTGTGCCGGTATATGCCGCAAGAAATTCAATATCAAGCTTTATCGCCTCTATGGAAGCCGATGTTGGAACGTATATCACGTTTATACCTGCTTCCTTGAGGGCTGCGTAAGGGTCGTCAGCGCCGCTCATGGATATGCCGCTGATGATGACAACATCGGGAGCAAGTGCGGTAAGCTCCTCAAGGTTGAGGTTGTAGAAATCCAGGGTGCAAATCGCAGGGTCGACACCCTCAACGTCTGCCGAGTAAATGTCGGCAGCAATAATCCTTCCGCCTGCGCCGAGACCCGTAAGAATCTCCGTTATGGACGGAGCTGTTGAAACGATAGTGTTCACGGAAGACGGCACTTCAATTGTGTTGCCCTCGCGGTCGGTGATAGTTTTTGCCTCCGCAGCCGCAGTTGTTTCCTCGGCAGCGCCTACCTCGGCAGTTTCGGTAACGGTCTCAGCCGCGGTTATCTCGGTTGTGGTTATCTCGCCGCCGTCTCTTGTGGAGTTTTCTCCGCAGGCAGCCATGCTCAAGGTCAGAGCCGCAGCAGCAATAAACGCGATAAATTTCTTCATTTTCATTTTTCCCAATTCCTTTCAAAATAAAAATCCCTTTGCCGTATCGTCACAGCAAAGGGAAATACAACTCATACCGAAAAGGGCACAGCAAAGCTGACCGACAACGTTTTGGTAAGTACCGATACCGTGCGGCAAACTTTGTTCATTTCACCTATTAACAAGTGAAACGGCGGAGGGGGCACCCCTTTAAACAGAGTACCGACAAATAAGTTCTGTTGGTACCGTGCCACAAACCTTTAGTGCTTCACAATGTAACAAGCGAAACGGCGGAGGGGACACCCCTCTTCGGCACAAGCTGCATCAACCGTTCACTGCGGCGCACAGCTCAACAAGGATATACCTTGCAATTGCAGGCAGGTCTTCCGACTTTGACTGACCCGTTTTGCGGGTATTCCGTGCGCCTTCCCAATTGCTCAGTGGCATATGCACGAAACGGACGAACCTCATCATTACGGCGGCAGGACCGTGCTAAGCTTCCCTATTATCCCCGACCAAGCATAAACTCTCGGGGCACCTGCATAAGTGCTTGATATTCAAATATAACGCTTGATATTATAGCACGGTTTGTCGGCGTTGTCAACAGCCGAGTGTTAGAAAAGTGTTAGAAATGTCGTAAGTTTGCCGTATCAAGGCAAAACAAAAAGCGCTTCCAAAGCTGTAAAAAGCCTTGAAAACGCCTATTTTGCGTGGTGCGGATAATGTGACTTGAACACACACGGTATTGCTACCACTAGAACCTGAATCTAGCGCGTCTGCCGATTCCGCCATATCCGCATTTACTAACGACTAATACATTATACATAATTTTGAATGATTTGTCAATAGCAAACGGGAAGTTAATATTTTATTTACAATTATCAAACCTACACAGGGTCGCTTCGGACGCAGAAGGTATACACGCAGACGTTGTCTCCCCAATGGCAGGTCACGTCAAAGCAGCGAAATGCAGTGCCTTTTTCGTAGTCTGCTAAATCGGAGCTTAGCGCCGTTGCCCAATGGGAGTCAAGGGAAAAAGAGATAACATTTCCGCTTACCTCGGGGGTAATATCCACAACCGCTGCACGTTCGTCATATTTCATTGTACCGTTAGGTCTTATCAATGTATCGGTAACCGTGACCTTGTCGGGTGCTGCATTTTTTTCGGGAATTACAACCTCAAACACGGTTCCGTCGGGGAAATAAACGGGTTCTCCAAACTTTTCTATCCATTCGGAAGCGGTTACGTCCAAAAGGTAAACTGTGTTGTCCCAGCAGGACAGGTTAACGGTGCTGTTGACGGAAGCATCGCCTGCATTGACTGTGACCGCAGGAGGCTTTTTCGGTATCTTATGTCCGCAGCCCGAAAAAAGCAAAGCTGCACAGGCAAGTACAGCGTATATTTTCATTTTCATATTCGGCAATTCTCCGCAAATATTTGTTGATTTTATTTTATCATGCTAAATTTTAAGTGTCAAGTTACAGTATTATTACATTAAGGCAGCATCTGCAAAAGTGATGATTTTCTGTTGAATGTGTTCAAATGGTGAAACTTTTATTTGTTTATTGACAACAAAAAAACTCTGTGCTATAATCTGTAACGTGGTTAATAATTAAGTATGTTAATTAATGTCTGCTCAACAACCGAAAAGTGCGTAGAAGCTTTGCTTCGGAGCATTTTTTTCGGTTATTGGGTACGCACTAATTAATTGGGAGGGACAGCCTGTGAGCGGCAATATAAATTTTGAAATAAGCGAGAAATTCCGCAGAATGAGGCAGCTTATGATGCAGATGCCTATTGACGAAAGAATTTCCCACGGTGAATTCGGCTTGATGAATATTATCAAGGACAACGGCTCGCCCGACGGGATAACCGTTTCACAAATAGCGGCGGAGTTGGAGGTCACACCCCCTGCCGTTTCAAGGACTTTGAAAAGCCTTGATGAAAAAGGTTTTATCGAGCGCAGGGTCAATATGCTCAACCGCCGAAGCACGATAGTAATACTTACCGAAAAGGGCGAGGAAATTCTGGATAATGCGCAGAAAAATATGCTTTCTCTGATTTCATTCATAAAAGAGAAAATGGGCACGGAACGGGTCAATGAATTCAACGTGCTTTACGGTGAAATGCTGGAGTATATGTGCCAATATGTAAATCAAAAGGAGGGTAAAACAGATGATTAAAATTCTCAAATACCTGCAAAAATCGTGGGCATGGGTCCCTGTTGTTCTGGTGCTGCTGATCTTGCAGGCGATGTGCGACCTTGCGCTGCCTCAGTACACCTCCGACATCGTTGATGTGGGAATACAGCAGGGCGGTATCGAAAATGCGGCGATAGACGAAATAAGCGGAAAAAGCTTTGAAAAGCTGCTTATGTTCGACAAAAACGGTACGCTGGCAAATTATTATTCTTACAATAATGACGGCGGAAACGCTTCGCTTATTTCCGAGGACAGCGAAAATGCCGCGGACGCAGTTTTGTATCCTGCTGCGGTGGTGTACGCCCTTGACAATGCAGATATGTCGCAGTTTTCGGGAGAGGGCGGAATGGCTGCGCTTCCCGACGGAATGACCGTTACCGACGCTCTTCTTGCAATGCCCGAGGTGCAGAGAGAAGCGGTCATTGACAAGATAAACGGACAGTTTGACGGATACAGCGACATCATGCTTTCCCAGATGGCGGTTGAATTTGCCCGTGCAGAGCTTATCTCCCAAGGCGTTGACATGGACGAATATCAGATGACCTACATTTTCAAGACGGGAGTAAAAATGCTGGGTATCGCTCTTGCAATGATGGCCATTTCCATTATAGTGGGCTTTATTGCCGCACGCACCGCCGCGCTGTTCGGCATGAACGTCCGCGGAAGGATTTTCCGCAAGGTCGTTTCATTTTCCAATACGGAAATGGACAAATTCTCCACAGCCTCGCTGATAACCCGTTCAACAAACGATATACAGCAGGTGCAGATGATAATCGTTATGCTGCTTAGAATGGTTTTGTATGCGCCGATAATCGGTATTGGCGGCATAATCAAGGTTGCAAAAACAGGCACGGGAATGGGCTGGATAATCGGCGTTGCCGTTGGCTTGATATTGATGCTCGTGATGATACTCATGGTTGTTGCGATGCCGAAATTCAATATCATGCAGAAGCTTGTTGACCGCCTTAATCTTGTTACGCGCGAGATACTCACGGGCTTGCCTGTTATACGGGCATTCAGCCGCGAGGAGTACGAGGAAAAGCGCTTTGACAAGGCGAATACCGACCTTATGCAGACCCAGCTTTTCACCAACCGCGTTATGACGGTAATGATGCCGTTTATGAACCTTATTATGAACGGCATAAGCGTGCTTATCGTATGGTTCGGCGCAAAGGGCATTGACAACGGCAATATGCAGGTTGGCGACATGATGGCGTTCCTGACATATACGATGCAGATAGTTATGTCGTTCCTTATGCTCACCATGATATCAATTATGCTGCCGAGAGCTGCCGTTGCCGCAACACGTATCAACGAGGTGCTTGACACCGAGCCTTCCATCAACGACAAGGAAAACGCTGCAAATTCGGGTATTACCGAGGGCAAGGTGGTTTTCGACAACGTGTCCTTCCGCTACGGCGACTCGGAGGAAAACGTGCTGTACAATGTCAGCTTTACCGCAAAGCCGGGTGAGACCACAGCTATCATAGGCAGTACGGGCAGCGGTAAGTCCACGCTGATTAATCTTCTGCCGAGATTTTTCGATGTAACGGACGGAAAGATAACCGTTGACGGCACTGACATTCGCGATTTTTCACAGCATTACCTGCGCGAAAACATTGGGCTTATTCCGCAAAAGGGCGTCCTTTTCAGCGGCACTATCTCCTCAAATCTGCATTTCGGAAGCGAGAACGCTACGGAGGAGCAGCTTGCGGAGGCGGCGCGCATTGCACAGGCGGAGGAATTTATCGAGGCAAAGCCCGAAAGATACGACTCCCCTGTTTCCCAAGGCGGCACCAACGTTTCGGGCGGTCAGAAGCAGCGGCTTTCCATTGCCCGTGCAGTTGTGAAAAAGCCTAAGATATATATTTTCGACGACAGCTTTTCTGCGCTGGACTACAAGACGGACGCTGCGCTGAGAAATGCGCTTCGGGAACAGGTTGCGGACTCAACGGTGATTATCGTTGCACAGCGCATAAGCACGATACTTCATGCAGAGCAGATAGTAGTTCTTGACGAGGGCAGAGTTGCAGGCATCGGCACTCACAGCGAGCTTATGAAAAGCTGCGAGGTTTACAGCCAGATAGCACGCTCCCAGCTTTCGGAAGCGGAGCTGAACATTGACGGCAATTCGGGAAAGGAGAGTGAGTGATATGCCGCCGCGCGGAGGAAGAGGACACCATGGTCCCGGTCCGGGACCTGTGGAGAAAGCAAAGGATTTTAAGGGAACAGTACGCAAGCTTGCAGGATATATGTCGGAGTACAAGATCGCATTGGTTTTCGTTGGCATATTTGCGATAGGCAGCACCATATTCGGCATTGCAGGTCCAAAGGTCATGAGTAAGGCAACTACCGAAATTTTTACGGGTCTTGTCAGCAAAATTCGGGGCGGAGACGGTATTGATTTCGGCAAGATAGGAAGGATAATCCTTATTCTTTTGGGAATGTATCTCATAAGCGCGCTGTTTGGATTTATACAGGGTTGGATAATGACGGGCATTTCCCAGAAAATGACCTATCGTATGCGCAAGCAGCTTTCCGAAAAAATACACCGCATACCCATGAAATACTACGAAAGCAACACTCACGGCGAGGTGCTTTCAAGGATAACCAACGACGTTGACACCTTGGGCATGAGTCTTAACCAAAGCATAACCCAGCTCATAACCTCGGTAACGACTATCATCGGCGTATTTGTTATGATGCTGTCAATAAGCTGGGTAATGACCCTTATCGCGCTGGTAATCCTGCCGATATCAATGGCGCTTATCATGCTTGTTGTAAAAAGCTCGCAGAAATATTTCAAGCAGCAGCAGGAATATCTCGGTCATGTAAACGGTCAGGTGGAAGAGGTCTACGGCGGTCACCTTGTTATAAAGGCGTTCAACCGCGAGGAAAAGGCTGTTGAGGACTTCGAGCGCGACAACAGGATATTATGCAAATCTGCAATGATGTCCCAGTTCTTGTCGGGCATGATGCAGCCGATAATGCAGTTTGTCGGCAATTTGGGATACGTTGCGGTAGCTGTTGCAGGCGCATGGCTTGCGATAAAGGGCGTTATTACCGTTGGCGATATTCAGGCGTTTATTCAGTATGTACGTCAGTTCACCCAGCCCATAACCCAGCTTGCGCAGGTTTCAAATATGCTTCAGTCAACCGCTGCTGCGGCAGAGCGCGTATTTGAATTTCTGGAAGAACCCGAGGAGGAAAACAATGCTTCCAACCCCGTTGATACAGGCAGCATCGAGGGCAATGTGGAGTTCGAAAACGTTCACTTCGGATACGACCCCGAAAAGATAATCATCAACGATTTCAGCGCAAAGGTCAAGAAGGGTCAGACGGTTGCTATCGTAGGACCTACGGGTGCAGGCAAGACCACCATGGTCAAGCTGCTTATGAGATTTTACGATGTAACGGGCGGCTGCATAAAGGTGGACGGTCACGACGTCCGCGAGTTCAACAGAAGCAAGCTCCGCGAGTCCTTCGGAATGGTTTTGCAGGACACATGGCTTTTCAACGGAACTATCATGGAAAATATCCGCTACGGCAAGCTTGACGCCACCGACGAGGAGGTAATCGCTGCGGCAAAGGCTGCTCACGTTGACCACTTTATACGCACCCTGCCGGGCGGCTACAACATGGAGCTTAACGAGGAAGCAAGCAATATTTCCCAGGGTCAGAAGCAGCTTCTTACCATTGCAAGGGCAATTCTTGCGGACAACAAAATTCTCATTCTTGACGAGGCGACAAGCTCTGTTGATACAAGAACGGAGATACGTATCCAGAAAGCTATGAACAACCTTATGAAAGGGCGCACAAGCTTTGTTATCGCACACCGTCTGTCGACCATACGCGACGCCGACCTTATCCTTGTTATGAAGGACGGCGACATTGTGGAGCAGGGTACTCACGATGAGCTGATATCCCAAAACGGATTTTACGCTTCGCTGTACAACTCACAGTTCTCGGCATAAAATTATCCTATGGAAACAAGTAAAAAAATTGGTCACGGAAGCTTTTTCCGTGACCGTTTTTGCTATATATCAAATGTTGTTCTCTGATGTACGGCAGATAGTTCTGCACTCTGCTTAGCGGCAGCCGCCCTTGAAGCAGTTAAGAATGAAAGTAATAAGCTCGAAGCAGTTCATTTTTGCAACCTCCTTTTATTATTTCCGTTAAAAGATTATACTATTTCCTAATCAACCTATAGACATTGTCTATAGGTTGATCCCACCGCTTTGCGGTGGGTACGGCGAAGCCGTAGGAAAGCCGTTCAATACTAATTCCGTCAAAACCGCAGGTTTTGACTTGCCGCCTTTTAGGCGGCTCTCCGTATAGACTTTGTCTATACGGAGATTAAGAATTAGTATTACAAATCGGTAACGGATTGACTTAATTATAACAAATCGGTTACAAAAAATCAAGCTGTAAGTTATACCATGTAAGGCAAATATTACCCTCGGTTATCTATCCTGCTTGAGCATTTCCGTAATAAGCGCTTCAAGCTGCTCTGCGCCGTTGCTTCTGCACCATTCGGTTATCTCGCTCCATTTTGCGTCGAACTCTTCGGGCGGAACGGTTATTGCGTTCTGCACCTCGGTTTTGATGTACACCTCAAGGGTCTCGGACAAAATTCCTGCTTCGCTTACGGCAGGTATCTCCAGCCGGCTCACAAGCCTGCGGTCTATCCTTTCAAGCTGATTTCTTTGCGGAAACATATCCGCCCAAATCGTAACGCCGTACCCCTCAAGAGCAGCGCGTTCGGAGTCGTTATAGCCCGATGTCACATCGTACACCGCGGAGGAATAGAAATTGCCGCTGTCGTCCCTTTCCGTAAGCCCCCTCATGGGGAAAGGCTGGGTGTAAAGCCCCACGCCCGTTTCCGCGGCATAGTCTTCTCCACGTTCCTCGTCGGTAAGCTTTATTTTGCCGTTTTCGTCATACTCATAGTCAACGGTTTCAACGCCGTAATTAACAAGCCGCTGCGCTTCGTCTCCGCACCACCAATCCATGAAGCGGAACGCACGCTCGGGCTCTGCGCAGGCTGTTGTTATGCCAATACCGTCTGGGACGTCATAGCTGCCCTCCGCAAGAAACCTTACCTTTGAGCTGCCGTCCAGCGTTACCGCGAGGGGACAATATGTTTTGTCATACTGACCTGCTTCGCTCAGCGTGGTTTGTGCGGCTTCGTAATTTTCAAATTTGTCGGCAATTGCAAGCACGTTTCCCGATGACAGCTTATTGACATATTCATCGTGGGTCAGCGAAAATGACGCGTCGCCGATAACGCCGTCGTTGTACATTTGATTGAGCCACTTAACGTACTCCCCTGCTCTCGGGTCGAGCCATTTGTATGCCGCCTTGCCCGTTGTCTCGTCCACAAAAAACTCCCCGTCGTTGGGCAAGCCAAGCACGTAATTCACCCTGCTGCTGACGGTGTCAAACCACTGCTGCTTGGGCTTTCCGCACAAAAGCAGTCCCGTTGTATTCGGGTGGTTTTCCATATATTTTTTCAGATTTTCGCCAAGCTGCTCAAGGGTGTTTATTTCGGGGTATCCCAGCTCCTCAAGCACTGCGTACTGCACTTGAAATGTACCCTCTGCCGTCCATTGAGCCTCGGAAGAGCCGCCCGTACCAAAGGTGTATATTTTGCCGTCGTCCGAACGCAGGCTGCCAAAATTTTCGCCGTAAAGGGCGGTAAAATTTCCGCCGTATGCCGAAATATAGTCGTCAAGCGGAACAAGCTGACCGCCGCCGATAAGCTCCTCGGTGCGCTCTCCTGCGTATATCATGTCGGGCAGGTTTCCCGACGTGATAAGGGTGTCGAGGTCTGTATCGCCGCCCGAATGTGTGATTTCCAAGGTTACACCCGTAAGCTTGGTTATCTCCGCAGCAACGCGGTCGTCAAAGGGCATATCCGACTCTGCGCCGTCGATGTAAAGGGACAAGGTAATTGGCGTGGTGTCCATTTCGGGAATGTTGGGCTCGGTGACGGATACGGTTTCCGACAAAGTCTCCGAAGCCGATGTTTCCGTCAAATCGGAGTTCCCGTCATCGGAACAGGCTGTTAAGCATAATAATAAAACAGCTGCATTTAATAAGCATATATGTTTACGGTTCATTGCAATTCCCCTTATGGTTACATTAGTATACATTATACTTTAGCACAATTTTGCGGATATAAAAATACATTTTTTATATTATATTTATTGCAAAAATTATACGTATTATTCAAATGTCGGAAAATATAAAAATATGCTTGAAAAACGAGAAGGATTGTTGTATAATAATATGGTTACAGAACTGTTTTAAAGAAAGGTATTTCTATGGCTCAAAATAATATGAAAGCATCGGCTGCCGACATAGCTGTAAATACCGCAATTATTATTCTTGCGGCAGTTATTGCAGTGCTGCTTGGCATATATTTTATAAAACCCGTTTTGCCGGACAAAAGCTCCGCTTCGGAGTCTCCCCACGTTATCGGAAGCAATACTGCTCCTATCGAAACGGAAGCGCCCGTTACGGTGACGACCCAAGAGGCGGTATCGCAAACCGAAACAGTGACGGTTACCGAAATAACTACCGATATAAATTCATCGCCCGATTTCTTCTACAATTCGGAATTCTTTGACGATGTGTTCTTTATCGGGGACTCGATTTCCACGGGTCTTGTGAATTATGAATTTCTGAAACCCGAAAACGTCTTTGCACAAGCTGGGCTTACGCCGTCCTCGGTAATGACCACAGATATAAACGGAATAAGCGTTTATGATGCTGCGGCAAAGGCAGGCAAAAGCTACATCTGCATTATGCTTGGCACAAACGGCTTGTCCTATCTGGAGTCGGATTATATGTCCGAAAAAATGACCGAATTTATAGACGAATTGCAGCGGGTATGCCCCAATTCCCGGGTCGTTCTTGTGTCTATCCCACCCGTTACAAAGCTTCACGAGGACGAAAAGCCCGAAAAGCTTGATAAGATAACGGAGTATAACTCCCACATTCAAAAAATTGCGGAGGATAAGGAGCTGCTTTTTGCGGACATTTTCTCCCTTCTCCGTGACGAAACGGGTTATCTCGGCGAGCATTATGCCGAAACAGACGGTCTGCACCTGAAAATTTACGCATACCCCGTTATTCTCAGCACGTTACAGACCGTTATCACGGGCGAAACTCCCGTGCCGCCCGAAACCTCCGCCGTATCGGAAAGCAGCGCTGCGTCCGATGCTTCGGAGAGCGAAGCTGCCGCAACCACGGTTGGCAGCACCAATACATAATGAAAGGAATACTACACTATGAAAAAATACATTTTTGTTTCCGTTCTTGCCGCAGCTATGCTTACAGCCTGCGGAAACGGACAGGAATCCGTCCCCGTTGATGCTACCGTCGGCAACACGGAAGTCGTAACGGAGTCGGAGGTCAAGGCTGAAATCACAGCTGCCGCAATTACATCGGCTGTTACGGCGGAGATAGAAATTCCCTCTGCTGTGGAAAAAAGCATTGACAACATAGGCGCGTTTTACAACACGGATACGTCCAAAATTGCCGATATGTCGGTGCTTATCTGCGGAAGCGGAGCTTATCCCGACGAGCTTGCGGCGTTTAAATTTACCGACAGCGAAAGCGCAAAGTCGGGTGCAGAGGCAGTAAGGGAGCGCCTTGAAAGCCAGACGGCGCTTTACAAGGATTACACCCCCGATGAGGCGTACAAGCTTGAGGACGCTGTTATCATCGAAAAGGATAACTGGGTCGTGCTTGCGATATGCTCGGACAATGCCCGTGCAAAGGAAATAATCAGCGGCTTGCTGCAATAAAAAATCTTACATAAAAAACGAAAGGACTGACATTTTATGAGTACTATTCTTGTTACAGGCGGTGCAGGCTTTATCGGAAGCCACACTTGTGTTGAGCTTCTTGAGGCTGGGTACGATATTGTTGTGATGGACAATTTCTCCAACTCCAAGCCCGAGGCGCTGAACAGAATTAAGAAGATAACGGGCAAGGATTTCAAATTCTATCAGACCGATATTCTCGATTATGAGGGTACTTGCAAGATCTTCAAGGAAAACAAGATCGACGCGGTTATCCATTTTGCAGGTCTGAAGGCTGTGGGCGAGTCCTGCGCAAAGCCCGTTGAATATTACTACAACAACATTTCGGGCACGATCGAGCTTATCAAGGCAATGCGCGACAACGGCTGCAAGAACATGGTGTTCTCCTCCAGCGCAACCGTTTACGGCATGAACAATCCCGTACCTTACATAGAGACCTACCCCACCTCCGCAACAAACCCTTACGGCTACACAAAGGTCATGATTGAGCAGATACTTACCGATACCGCAAAGGCTGACAGCGAGTGGAGCGTTTCCCTGCTTCGTTATTTCAACCCTATCGGCGCACACGAAAGCGGTCTCATTGGCGAGGACCCCAACGGTATCCCCAACAATCTTCTGCCGTATGTTGCGCAGGTCGCTTCGGGCAAGCTTCCCTGTCTCAGCGTTTACGGCAACGATTATGATACCCCCGACGGAACGGGTGTGAGAGACTACATTCACGTTGTTGACCTTGCAAAGGGACACCTCTGCGCAGTTGATTACGTGCTTAAACACAAGGGCGTTGAAGCTGTAAACCTCGGCACGGGCAAGGGCACAAGCGTGCTTGAGGTAGTTCACGCTTTTGAGGAGGCTTCGGGCAAAAAGGTCAACTACAAAATCGTAGACCGCCGTCCCGGAGATATTGCGACCTGCTATGCAAAGACCGACAAGGCGAAGGAGCTTTTCGGCTGGGAGGCAAAGGCTGACATTGCAAAGATGTGCCGTGACAGCTGGAATTTCACGGTTAAAAATCCCGACGGAATAAAATAAGTTTGAAAGGGTACCGAGCTAATGTGGGTACTCATAAAAAGCATAGCCTGAGAATACAGCATTTTTCTCAGGCTATTTTTTATAATCCCACAAATAAATCGAAATTTATGGAGGTGATTTTGTGATTAGAGAAGCAACGCAAGCAGACACTTTAGCTTTGGCAGAATTGGCGATAAAATTGTGGTCCGGTCATACAATATCGGAATTACAATCATTATTTCTTGATCTTATATGCAATGATAACGCTGTTATTTTCATCAAATATGTCGATAATAAAGCAGTAGGTTTTGCACAGTGTCAGCTTAGAAATGATTATGTTGAAGGAACAGATACATCTCCTGTCGGATATTTAGAGGGTATTTTTGTTGAGGAAGAATATAGGCATAACGGATACGCTAAAGAGCTTCTTTCAAAATGCGAAAATTGGGCAAAAGAAAGACATTGTACTGAATTTGCAAGTGATTGTGCAATTGACAATGAAATAAGCTTTAAATTTCATTTATCAATGGGATTTGAAGAAGCAAACCGCATTATTTGTTTCAGAAAAGATATATGAAGCTATTAGGAAACTTCCAATTTATCGCTGAGTTTATTGTACCATATAAAGTCAATGGCGAAAAAAAAGCTTTGTCAAGCTTCCTTATCACCCGACTTAAATCGGATATACTTTTCATTGAAACGAGGTATACTATGGAAAAAATTTTTTCTTACATCGACTCACATTCCGAGGACATGATCGCTGACCTGCGCAGGATAATTCGTATCCCGTCGGTCATGGGCGAGCAGGAGGACGGTGCGCCCTTCGGCAAAAACGCTGCCGACGCGCTTGCGGAAATGCTGGATATCTGCCGCGGCGCAGGACTTTCTGTAAGGAATATTGACGGCTATGTGGGCACGGCTGATTTTTACCCGACTTCGGAAATCCCCCAACTTGGCATACTCTGCCACATGGACGTTGTTCCCGCAGGAACGGGCTGGAGCGTTCCCCCATTTGACCTTACCGAAAAGGACGGAAAGCTTTTCGGGCGCGGTGCAATTGACGACAAGGGACCTGCAATTGCTGCCCTTTACGCGGTGAAGGCTGTCAAGGAGTCGGGTATGCCGCTTAGGAAAAATCTGCGGCTCATTTTCGGCACAAACGAGGAAAACGGCTCTGCCGATTTGGCGTATTACCGCAAAAAGGAAAGCCTGCCCGAAATGCTTTTCACGCCCGACGGTGAGTACCCCGTTATCAACGGCGAAAAGGGTATGCTGAGGATTTCCTACCGCGCCGAAACGGGCAAAAGCATTGAAGCGCTCAAGGGCGGCATGATGATAAACGCTGTTCCCGAATACGCGGAAGCTATTCTTTGCGGCGTAACTGAGGATATTTCGCGGTTTGAGAATATTTTTGACGGGATAACCTTTTCCACGGAGCAAATTGGCGGCAAGCTGAAAATCACGGCACGGGGAAAAAGCGCCCATGCTTCTACGCCCGAAACGGGTGCAAACGCCGTAACCGCGCTGCTTTCGGTGGCTGCCGAACTCTGCGGAGACCCTGCTGTATCCGCACTTGCAAGGCTGTTCCCCTATGGTGAAACGGACGGCGCGTCTGTGGGGATAAAGTGCGCCGATGAAGTTTCGGGAGGGCTTACCACCGTTTTGAGCGTGATAAGCTGCGAGGGCGGTATCCTTGAAGCCAAGCAGGACGTGCGCTTTCCCCTTAACAAGACGAGCGGAGAGATAATTTCCGCTCTCGAAAAGGCTGTTGACGGAACGGGGCTTGAACTGCGCGCGGATATGATTTCCGAGCCACATTATGTTCCCGAAAGCAGCGAGTTTGTGCAGAAGCTTTTGTCGGTTTACGAAAGGGTGACGGGCGAAAAGGGGTACTGCGTTGCTATCGGCGGCGGCACTTACGTTCACGACACCGTTGGCGGCGTAGCTTTCGGCGCGGAATTTCCCGGCGAGGAAAACCATATGCACGGAGCTGACGAATTCATCACCCGTAAAAGCCTTATCAAAAATGCAAAAATTTTTGCGGCGGCAATCGTTGAGCTTTGCACGTAAAACAAAAAGGGGGGCAGAAATGCCCCCCATTTTTTATTCATCTGCCCACTTGATAACGGCAATGTCTCCGTCATGGATTATATCCATAAAGCCCATGTCTTTTCCGTTTGCGGTGAGTATCATGTTTCCGCTGGGCGGCGGATTGTCCAAATCAATATCCGCAAGCGCCATAAGCTCGATGAACTCGTGGGGCTGTCCCTTTGGACGCGGCTCGAGAACTATGCTTTTTCCGTTCAGCACAACTCTGAATTCCTCGGGCTTTTCCTCCTGCGTTTCCTCTGCATCGGGTGCGGTTTGCTCCTCCGTCAGCGGCTTTTCCTCGTCCTCGTTTTTCGCAAGAATATTCTCGCTCATAACGGGCATCGGCTCGGGCTTGGGTATGCTGTCCGCAACCGCTTTTGCAAGACGTCCTGCCTTTGCCTTTTCGTCGAAGGTCTTATCCGCCGTTACGATATCGTCGTTGTCGCCGAGGTAATAATCAATGGAAAGCTGCTTCCCCGACTTGTAAAAGCTAAGCGCCGATGTGTCAAAGGGCAGGGTCTGCATAAGGTCGCCCAAGGTGTCTATCTCCGAAATGGTCACGTTGTCGAAATTCTGTATCTGGTAATCGCCCGTAACGCGGTTGTCGTTTACGCAGGCAACAATGCCAAAGGGGTACTCCGTGCCGTCTATAAAGACCCGTCTTGCCGAAACATCGCCTGCAATATCGGATATCTTCACGTTTGCGTTTTCGCCGCTTTCGGCAGGCACGAAGGAAATGTTGTCCCCCTGCTTTACCGTCATCTCCAGAGCGGCAGGAGCGCCGTTCAGGGTGACTTCCGCGGCGGTAGCAAGGCTGCCCTTCATAAGCTGCTTTTCGCCGTTAAGGGTAAAGGTAAGGTTTCTTCCCGAACGCCCGATTATCTGCCCCGACTTATAGCCTGCCGTCATAAGCAGGTCGAGTATCCTTACTGCACGGGTATCAAAAATGCGTATCTTCTGACCGTTCAGATTTACCGCAGAAAATTCGTAGCCCTTGTTGTAGGTTGCGGTAACGCCTATGCCTATTGGGGTGACATACTCGGGGCTGTTTATTTTGTTCTTGCCGACGGAAACATTTTTCATTGCGTCTTTTCCGCCGACAGCGACTCTGTTTTCGGGGATACCCAGCTTTTCGGCAACAACCTTTGCAAGGTTGGGTATCATACTTCCGCCGCCCACAAGGAACACCGCGGCTGGTGCTTGACCGTTCGCCTTAACGATATTTTCCGATATATTTTCCGCAAGAGAACCCACGGCAGGAAACAGGCTTGCAAAGAATTCCCCAGTTTCGACCGTATGCTCAAAGCCGAGAATGTCTTTGTATGTAATGCTTTCACGGTAGCTGCTTAGCTTCATTTCCTCGGCAGTTTGGAAGTCCACAAGGTAATTCTTGATTATTTCCTCGGTAATCTCATCGCCTGCAACGGTGGACATTGCATATGCAACAATGCTTCCGTTTTGGGATATTGCAATATCCGAAGTACCTGCTCCGATATCCACAAGAGCAATGTTTATAAGCCGAACCTCGGGCGGAATTATCACATTCATCGCCGCAATAGGCTCAAGGGTAAGGCTTGCGACCTCAAGACCGTCCATATCCATAACGGCGTAAAGGCTTTCCACAACGGGGCTGGGAAGGAACGCTGCAATAAGCTCCACCGTTATTTTTCTGCCCTTATGACCCACAAGTGACTTTATTTTGTAGTCGTCAAGCAGGTACTGCACAACCGTATGTCCCACGCAGTAAAAGTTCAGACTTTTGTCGGATATCTCGGCGTCAAGCTCGTCCTGCGCCTTCAAAGCAGTCTCAAGCTCAAAGGACTTGACGTCCTCCTCGGTTATGACGTCCTTTTCCTCGATATTAAAGGAAAGCTCCGTTCTGCGTGTTTTCAGCGCACGTCCCGCAGCGGCGATAGCGACCTTTGAAAGCTTTATTCCCGACTTTTCCTCAAGCTTGCTCTTTACGATCTCGGCAATTCTCGCGACCTCGGGGATATCCTCTATCTGACCGTCTATCATGGCACGGTTCACATGGGGAACGGAATGAACATAGTCCACGCAGAAAACGCCTGCTTCATTCATATGTCCAATGATACCCACCACGTTTCTTGTACCGATATCAAGGGCAAAGACTTCGCTTTCCGCCTGAGGTCTTAGAGATTTCCGCGCCGTTTTCTTTTTGTCCGCGGTCTTTTTTACAGGCTTCTTTGCGGCGGACGAAGCTTTAGGCGCGGCGGTTTTCTTTGCAGCGGAGCTTTTCCTTGCGGCAGGCTTTTTCTCCGCAGTTTCCGCCGCTGCCGCAGCAGTATCGAGGCTGTTATTTTCGGTATCCGCAGCAGTTTTGCTTTTTCCGGCAGTTCTTGCCATAGTATGTCCATCCTTTCTGATTACCGGTTAATCTTTAAGTTTAAGTACAGATTTAAGCTCCTTGACGGTATTGGAGTCGGCAATTACCAGCAGCTTGTCTCCGCTTCTCAGCATAGACTGACCTCGTGGGATTATCAGACAGCCGTTGCGTGTTATAGACACGATATTGAAAAGCAGGGGCAGCTTTATTTCCATAAGCATTTTCCCGTCATAGACGAAATTTTCGGGAAGCTGGACCTCAAACAAGGTCACCTCGCCCTTATTAAGGGAAAGCAGCTGCTTTATCCTTGAAGTATCCACCTCGCGCTCGATAAGCGAAGCGATGCTGTTTGTGCTGTTGATGACGTTATCAATGCCGAGCGCCTGCATAATAGGCACGTTTTTCGGGTTGTTGGACTTTGCTATCGTCTTTTCCACCGCAAATTTTTTCTTTGCAAGCTGGCATACGATAAGGTTTGTTTCGTCAGAGCCTGTCACGCTGATAAGGGCATTGGAATTTTCTATTTCCGCCGCTTCAAGCACCTCAAGCCTTGTTGCGTCGCCGCATATTATCGGGATATCCATTTCGTTTGCCATATGCTCGCATACCGCTCTGTTTGACTCGATGACCGTCGGCTCGTGTCCGTGTTCGATAAGGGTGCGCACAAGATAGTAGCCTACCTTGCCGCCTCCGATGATTATAACTTTCACTGAATAACTCTCCTAAAAATTAATCGGCAAATCTGGCAATTATCAGCTTGTCGCCTTTAAGTATCTCAAAATTGTTCAGAAGCATTCTGCTTACGGTTTTGTCGGCGTGCTCTATGCCCAGCAGCACTTCGTTATCTTCAAATTCTATCTCGCTCACCCGTTTTCCCACGAATTCCTTGGGCACAGCCATTTCGGAAAGCATCAAGGTGTGGCTTCCCACGGTAACACTTGCGGCATTCTCGCTGTTGAGAGCCGAGCAAAGGGTCTCAACGGTAATGTTCGTAGGGCAGATAGTTTCCAGCCCAAAGCCTGAAAAAACGTCGTTTTTCTTAGGGTCGTTCACCCTTGCAAAGACCCTCGGTACGTGGTAAAATTCCTTGGCTATCTGAATTACCATGAGGTTTGTGTTATCGTCGGAGGTCACGGCGGCAACCGCGTCGCAGTTTTCTATGCCCGCCTTTTTCAGCACGTCCTGGTCGATAGGCACGCCGAGGGTTGTATACCCCGAAAAATCCGACGGAAGATTTGCAAATTGCTCCTGATTGCTGTTGACCACGGAAACGTCGTGACCGTGCGCCGACAGCCTTCCGCACAAAGCCGCGCCCACCTTGCCGCAGCCGATTACCAAAATATTCATTTCACAAATAACCGTTCCTGTAAACGGAACTGCTCCTTTCGCAAGAAAAGTACATATACCTCAATTATATTATAAAATTACCCAAATTACAATAGTTTTTTTAAATTCTTTTGCATATAATTCCTGTCTGCTCGAGGTCTGCGGCGCACTATTGTGAAAAATTGGTGAAATCTTTTTTTCGCTTGCTTTTGTATGATTTTTATGATATAATTAAGGTGTATATTTTAGTTTTAATGTTAAAAAGAAAGGACGGATCGCATGGGTTCAAACTACAATTTTTCCAATGTTACACCCGAAATAATCGACTTTTCATCTCTCTGCCTCAAAAACGGCGGCATTGACCCCGAGCTGTACACACGATACGATGTAAAACGGGGCTTGCGCGATATCAACGGCAAGGGCGTTCTTGCGGGACTTACCGAAATATCGGAGATAATTTCATCAAAAACTATTGACGGTCAATCCGTTCCCTGCGAGGGTGAGCTTTACTACCGCGGCTACAACATCAACGATCTGGTAACGGGCTTTACAAGCGAAAAGCGCTTCGGCTTTGAGGAGATCACCTATCTGTTGCTTTTCGGCGAGCTTCCCTCATATGAGCAGCTGAACAAGTTCAAAAGCCTGCTTGCCGATTACAGACGTCTGCCCACAACCTTTGTGCGCGATATCATTATGAAATCCCCCAGCAACGACATTATGAACGGTCTTGCAAGGGGCGTGCTTACGCTGTATTCCTACGACGATATGCCCAACGACACCTCAATTCCCAACGTTCTGCGGCAGTCGCTGGAGCTTATCGCGCTTTTCCCACTTATCGCGGTTTACAGCTATCAGGCTAAGGCGTATTACCATGACGGCGACAGCTTCTTTATCCACCAGCCTGTCCCCGAATACTCAACAGCGGAAAATATTCTGCATATGCTCCGCCCCGACTGCAAGTTCTCTCCCCTTGAAGCGCATATCCTTGACCTTGCTCTTGTGCTTCATGCGGAACACGGCGGCGGTAACAACTCCACATTTACGACCCACGTTGTTACCTCTTCGGGTACGGATACTTACTCCGCAATAGCTGCGGCGCTTGCTTCCCTTAAAGGACCCAAGCACGGCGGCGCAAACATCAAGGTAACGATGATGTTCGAGGACATGAAAAACAAGCTGTCCGACTGGAACGATGAGGACGCTATCCGTGATTACCTCACAAAGCTGCTTCATAAGGAAGCCTTTGACAGGTCGGGACTCATCTACGGTATGGGTCACGCGGTATACTCGGTTTCCGACCCGAGAGCGGCGATACTCCGTCAGGCGGTGAAGAGCCTTTCGGAAGAAAAGCATATGGAAAAGGAATATGCGCTGTACAAAAAGATCGAGCGGCTTGCTCCCGAGGTCATTGCAAAGGAGCGCAAGATCTACAAGGGCGTTTCCGCAAACATCGACTTTTACAGCGGTTTTGCATACAGTATGCTTCAGCTCCCCCCCGAGCTTTATACTCCTATCTTTGCGATTGCGAGAATTTCGGGCTGGTCTGCTCACCGTATCGAGGAGCTTATCAACGCAGGAAAGATCATTCGTCCTGCGTACAAAAGCGTCGAGTCCCACAAGGATTATATCCCTCTTTCGGGAAGATAAGGTTAAAAAGCGCCTTTGTGCGCTTTTTATCTTTGCTATTGACTTTTGCGATTAAAAGTGCTAAAATGTATATAAATCCTTTTATGAATGGAAGTATTATTATGAAAATTACTGCTGTCGGTCTTGGACTTATTGGCGGCTCAATGTGCAAGGCTATAAAAAAGCACACCAATCACACGGTTTACGGCATTGATATCAACAAGCAGACTATCGCTATGGCGCTTTCCCAGAACGCTATCGACGCCGAGACCGACGACCTGGGCTTGGCTGACCTTACCATAGTTTCGCTTTACCCCACGGACGCTATCGAGTACATTACCGAAAATGCCGCAAAATTCAAAAAGGGCAGCATTGTCATTGACACCTGCGGCATAAAAAAAGCTGTTGTGGACAGCGTTACACCCGTTCTTGAGCAGAACGATGTGACCTTTATCGGCGTTCACCCTATGGCAGGACGGGAATTTTCCGGCTTTGAATACTCCCTCGACAACCTTTTCGACGAGGCAAGCTTTATCATTACCCCCTCCCCCTCCGTGCCCCAGGCGAAGCTTAACCTGCTGGAGGACCTTGCCTATGCGATACACTTCAAAAAGGTGGTGTTTGCAACTCCCGAGGAGCATGACAACATCATCGCCTTTACAAGCCAGCTTGCTCACATTGTTTCAAGCGCATACATAAAAAGCCCCACAAATCAAAAGCAGCTGGGTTTCAGCGCAGGAAGCTTCCAGGACCTGACCCGTGTTGCAAAGCTGAACGAGGTGATGTGGACTCCCCTTTTTATGCTGAACAAGGAGCCGCTTTGCTTTGAGATAAACTGCATTATCGACCGTCTGACCGAGTACCGCGACGCCCTTATGGACGGTGACAACGACCGCCTCCGCGACCTGCTCAAAGAGGGACGGATACTCAAGGAAAACACAAAAACATTATAAAAGGGGTGTCCCCTTTGCCATTTCGCAGGTTACATTGCGAAGCGCTCAAAGTTTGCGGCACGGTACCGACAGAACTTCTTTATCAATACTTAAATAATGCCTGCACCCGTTCAATTTCGGGTACAGGCATTTTATTTTTGCGGGACGGTAGACCCGTCCCCTACAAAACTATTCATTATTCACTATTCACTTTTCACTATTCACTTTTCACTAACGGGCGGATAATATCCGCCCGATATGGCAGCGAAAAAGAAAACAGGCGGCTGATAGCCGCCCCTACACAAGCTGTTTATTTTATCTTCCGCAGAAATGTGGGTCTGAACCACTTTTTATAGCAGGTGATTATCAACATAAGCGTGTAGTCGTAGAATATGAAGATGAGGTTTCCCACGGCAAGCAGCACAGGTATGAGCCATTGGTTGTAAAAACCGAACTCCTCAAACAGGTCTACCGTGCCGAGGATATTCATGGTGATGTAAAAAATTATCACTATCGCAATGTTGAACACCGCAAGCTTTAACAGCCATTGGAGCAGCTTGCTCTTAAAGCTCTCGAAAAAGGATTTTGCCACGGGGTAATAGCCGAAAAATGCCGTGAAGAACAGCCATGCCTCCTTATCGGGGGTGACAAAAAACGAAAGCACCGCCACAACGGCGTACGTCACAAACGCCCATGAGCAGCTGACCTCGATTGCAACCACCGATATCAACATTCCCGCAAAAAGCGGCAGCGTTATATTTAGCGGCGGAAATACCGCGGTAATAAACATCAGCAGCAGGCAAAGCGCCGCCACTATTCCGCCCAATGATACTTTATAGCTGACCTTTTTCATATCAACACTTGTCTTTCTGTTATTTTTGCAGTTTTAGCAGCAGGGTATGCAGTCGCCGCCCATGCACTCGCAGCAGCAGTCCGCGCAGATAAGTCCGTTGCATATGTCGCACACGCTGCAGACTCTTGTCCCTGCGGCATTTCCGCCGAGGTTCGGCTCGTTGGGGTTTCCTCTCATATATCCGCTTTGGCTTTGCTTCATATGGTTGAAGGCGGAGCTATACTCCTGATTGTACGGCTCCATTCGGCACGCCTGCTCAAAGTGGGAGTACGCGTCGTTGAGCCAGCCCTTTGCGTAGCACACGCTGCCCTTGAGGAAGTACCACTCTGCCGTTCTTTCCTGCATGGCGTTCAGCATGCCGTCGGCGTCGTTGTAATTGCCGTTTTGAAGCAGGTGGCGCACTTCGGCAAAGCCGCTTGCTCCCGACTGTTCAAAGCTTCCGCGGCGCATATTCATTATCTGGTCGTAAGCGCTGTTTATCTCCGCGATTTTCTCGTCGTTGCCTGCGTAACGCTGCAAAAGGCTGCGGTAGACAGAGCGTATCTCGTCGTCCGAGGCTGTGGGCATAACGCCTAAAATTCTGTATGGGTCCATTTTATTTTCCGCCGCATAACGCGGCTCTCCTTTCGGTTATTGTAAAGGGAACCTCTAAAATTTATTCTTCCCGTTTTTCTTCTTTTTTCTTTATCAGGTCGTAAAAAGTATTTTTAAGCCCGAGATAGACTATATTGTCCAAAATCGGCTTAAAGCGCTTTATTTCAAGCTGTACGTAGGAATCCGCCAGCGCGCCGAGGGTAAAGTTTATGCTGTCCTCAGCCTTTTTCTGAACAATGGGCAAATTCAGCTCGTTTATGACCGAATCCCCCAAAATAAGCGGATTGAAGCCTCTGCGCCGAAAGTCCTTTTCCAAATCGTCAAAGGCGTCGGAAATATAGATATACCTGCCCAAAAGGTAGCCGAAGCGATGCAGGATACGCTTCTGCTCGGGGTCATCGCTTAAACGGGAGGCTATCTCCCCAAGGATATTCGACGACGGCTCGGAGGCGCGGTCAACGGACTTGCAGTTTTCCTTTTCAAGCTTTGATTGCTGCTTCATCTGCTCTTCCACGTACTCCGCCAAATCGGGGTACTTTGCGGCGGCTTTTTTGTACGTGCCCTTTGTTGCGCCAAGCATGAAAAATGCGCCGATTTTTTTGAAAAAGCCGCTGTCTGCCGCGTCGTCCTTGATTTTGTGGTATATCAAAATCGAAGCGGCGGCGGCTGTATAGTCAAGACCGTCGGGGGATTTTAGGCACGGCGTTTTCTTTAACGGGTGAGCGACACACCGCTGTGGTACGACCTCTGCTTCGGAGTCGTTCATTGCAAGCGCCATAAGTCCCAGAAAGGCAAAGTCATAGCTGAGGGTCATGCGCGACGAAAAGCCGTAGCTTTTGCCAAGCACCTTGCACAAGCCGCAGTAGACCGCTTGGTATATATCATATTCGCACATACGCAGGTGCGGCTTAAACGGTTTGACGTACCCGAACATACGGCTTCCCCCAATCAATTACATCTTATCAAATTATAGCACACCCTTGCGCCAATGTCAAACTGCGGCAGTATTTTTCGTCAGATTTTCATTTTTTCGGCAGGAAGTAATTTTTGTTCACAAAATATTCATTGACAAACTTCTTTTGTTGTGATATCATGCAAGTAATATATGTTAAATGCTTTGATGAGGAGCAAAACAGCTTACGGAATTTTTCAGAGAGCTGCCGTTTGGTGCAAGGCAGTATCTTCCCGCTGATAATATATCACCTCGGAGCATTCCGCCGAAAAGGCTTCCCCAGTAGGACGGAACGGGCTTCTCCCGTTACAGAGACGCGCATTGTTTGATGCGGCAGAGTGCGGAGTAAAATCCGAACGAGAGTGGTACCGTGGAGTTGTATTTATTGCCTTCACCTCTTGATTTATTCTTGAGGTGAAGGTTTTTTATTTTATCAAAAGGAGTTTTCGGTCATGGTTTTAAACGGTTCGCAGATTATTCTTGAATGTCTTTTGGAGCAAGGTGTTGATACGGTTTTCGGATACCCGGGCGGCGCGGTGCTGAACATTTACGACGCGCTTTATGATTACAGCGACAGGATAACACACATTCTTACCTCCCACGAGCAGGGCGCTTCCCATGCCGCTGACGGTTACTCGCGCTCAACGGGCAAGACGGGCGTTGTTATCGCGACATCGGGTCCGGGTGCAACAAACCTTGTTACGGGTCTTGCAACGGCTTATATGGACAGTATTCCCATGGTTGCAATTACGGGAAATGTGGCGACCTCTCTTCTCGGTCTGGACAGCTTTCAAGAGGTGGACATCACGGGCATAACCATGCCGATAACAAAGCATAATTACATAGTAAAGGACGTTACACAGCTTGCGGACGTTATCCGCGAGGCGTTCTTTATTGCGAACGACGGCAGAAAGGGTCCCGTGCTTATTGATATTCCCAAGGATATTACCGCGGCAAAATGCGAATACGAGCCGCAGAAGCCCAAGGCGCACAGCTACACCGTGAATGATGACGAGATAGAGTATGCCGCAAAGCTTATTTCCGAAGCCGAAAGACCCTTTATCTATGCAGGCGGCGGCGCGGTATCCTGCGACGCGGTTGACGAACTTGCCGAATTTGCCGAGAAAATCGACGCGCCCGTTTCCCTTTCCCTTATGGGGCAATGCGCCTTCGACAATTCAAGTCCCCGTTATGTGGGAATGATGGGCATGCACGGCACAAAAACCGCGTCCCTTGCTTTGGCGGAATGTGACCTGTTCATCGTTCTCGGCTCCCGCTTTTCCGACCGCGTGACCTGCGACACCAAGAGCTTTAGCGGCGTTGCGAAAAATGCAAAGATACTCCACATTGAGATTGACCCTGCCGAAATAAACAAGAATGTTGAGGCTTATGCAAAGGTTTGCGGCAACCTTAAGCTTGTGCTTGAAAAGCTGAACAAGCTTATTTCCCCCGCAAAGCACGGCGAATGGATGGCTAAGGTCGCGGCTTGGAAGGCGAAATATCCTCTTTGCCAGGTATCGGACGACCCCGAAGCGGTGCTTCCCCAAGATGTGCTTGAAGTGCTTGACGAGATTACCCACGGCGAGGCGATACTCAGCACGGAAGTGGGTCAGCATCAGATGTGGGCGGCAGAGTTCTACAACTTCCGCAAGCCCCGTCACCTTGCCACATCGGGCGGTCTGGGCACTATGGGCTACGGTCTCGGCGCGGCTATCGGCTGCAAGGTTGGCAACCCCGACAAGACCGTGGTGAACTGCGCAGGCGACGGCAGCTTCTACATGAACATGAACGAGCTTACAACCCTTGCAAAGTATCAGCTTCCCGTTATCGAGCTTGTTTTCAACAACAGCGTTCTCGGTATGGTAAGGCAGTGGCAAAAGCTTTTCTACAACAACCATTTCTCCCAGACCACCCTTGAAAAGGCTACGGATTTTGAACTGCTGGGCAAGGCGCTTGGCATTGACGCGTTCACAATTTTCAAAAAGAGCGACATACGACCCGTGCTTGAAAAGGCAATTGCCCTGAACAAGCCCGTGCTTATCAACTGCATCATCGACAAGGACATCAACGTTCTGCCTATGGTTCCGGCAGGTGCATCAATTGCCGAGCCGATACTTGATATCTGATAAGAAAGAGTGTTTGCTATGAATAAAAAAATACAGATATTTGACTCCACTCTCCGCGACGGCGCACAGGGGGAAAACGTGAATTTCTCCGTTGAGGATAAGCTTAACGTGATGAAGGCTCTGGACGATTTCGGCATTGACTTCATCGAGGCAGGCAACCCTGCTTCCAACCCCAAGGACATGGAGTTCTTCAAAAAAGCTGCCGACTACACCCTAAAGCACTCCAAGCTTGTGGCGTTCGGCTCGACACGCAGAAAGAACATTTCCTGTCAGGAGGACGCAAACCTCAACGCCCTTGCGGATACCGATGTGGAGTACGTTTCGGTGTTCGGCAAAAGCTGGGATATGCACGCAACGGAGATAATCTGCACCACCCTTGAAGAAAATCTGAACATGATCTCCGACACCATAAAGTACCTCGTTTCAAAGGGCAAAAAGGTTTTCTTTGACGCGGAGCATTTCTTTGACGGATACAAGGAAAATCCCGAATATGCGCTGAAAACTCTCGTTACCGCGGAGCAGGCAGGTGCTTTGGCAGCGGTGCTTTGCGACACAAACGGCGGCTGTTTTCCCGATGAGATTGCCGAGATTGTAAAGGCTGCCGTTTCGGCGGTGAGCATACCCGTGGGCATACACTGTCACAACGACACGGGCTGCGCGGCGGCAAACTCAATCGCGGCGGTAAAGTCGGGTGCGGTGCAGGTACAGGGCACTATTACGGGTATCGGTGAAAGGTGCGGAAACACCAATCTTTCCACGGTCATTGCCAACTTACAGCTTAAGCTTGGCATGGACTGCGTTCCCGAAAGCAGTATGCAGGAGCTGACCCGTCTTGCAAGATATATTGCCGAGATATGCAACATGAAGCTGACGGAGAATATGCCCTACGTTGGCAAGAGCGCATTTGCTCACAAGGGCGGTATGCACACCGACGGCGTAAAGAAAAATTCCCGCAGCTTTGAGCATATACCGCCCGACGCTGTGGGAAACAAACGCAATATTCTTCTTTCCGAGGTTGCGGGACGCTCGGCAATTCTTCACCGCATAAACGAAATTGCACCCGAGCTTACAAAGGAAAGTCCCGAGACTCAGGACATCATCGACCTGCTTAAAAATATGGAATTCAAGGGGTATCAGTACGAAGCGGCGGAGGCGTCCTTTGAGCTGCTGGTGAAGAAATATCTGGGAAAGATAGAGAATTTCTTTGCTATCAAATATTTCAAGATAATCGGTGAAAAGTCGGGAGAGTTCCAGAACCCGTCCTCCGCTATCGTGAAAATATCGGTAAACGGCAAGGACGAAATCGCCGCGGACGAGGGTGACGGTCCCGTAAATGCCATTGACAAGGCGCTTCGTCAGGCGCTGGCGGTGTTCTACCCGTCAATTGCGGATATCCACCTGACGGACTACAAGGTGCGCGTTGTTGACGGAAGCGCGGCAACTGCGGCAAACGTTCGCGTGCTTATCGAAAGCACCGACGGAAAGGACATCTGGACGACGGTAGGCGCGTCCACCGACATCATCAACGCGTCGGTAACGGCGCTTATCGACAGCCTTGAATACAAGCTTATGAAGGATAGTTCTCGTAGAATTCTTTAAATCGCTCCATTGCTGAGGTAAGCTTTGCATTTTTCATGTATGCAAAGCCTACCTCTCTTTTGTTTATCGGCACGGGCAGCGGTATCTCCATAAGGCTTCCCTCGTCAAGCTCCTTCTGCACAAACCGCTTTATCACGCAGGCTGCGCCCATGCCCGTTTTGGCAAACTCGATAAGCATATCCATGCCGCTGACTTCGAGGATATGCTCGGGAACGATATTGTTCTCCTTAAAGTATCGGTCAACGTGCATTCGGGACACGTTTTCGCCGTCCAGCAGCATGATGTTGCCCTTTTCAAAAACGGTGGACTCCTCGCGGATATGCAGGTTTTCTATATAGGACGGCGTTGCGATGAAAACGTCCTCTATCTCGCCAAGGGAGTAAAAGCTGATGTCGGACAGATTTTCGGGCTTGACCATGAGCGCAAAGTCGATTTTTCCGTCGTAAAGCAGTCTGAACAGGTGTGACGACGACTGGCAGTCGACGGTTATCTTAACGTGGGGGTTTTCCGCGATGTACTCCTTGATATAGGGCAGAAGCATATGCTTGCAGAGTATTGCGCTTGCGCCGAAGCGAAGCCTGCCTATGCCAAGCTCCTTTATGCGGTGTATCTGCTCTTCTCCCTCCTTGATTATGTCAAAGGCGGTTTTAAGCTGCTCGTAGAACAGCTTTCCCTCGTCGGTAAGGGTCACGCCCCGGTGGTTGCGGACGAAAAGCCGCGTGTCCAGCGTCTCCTCCATTTTGGTTATCGCCTTGCTTATGGCAGGCTGGCTGATATAGTTCAGCTCCGCGGCACGGGATATGCTTTCACACTCGGCGACCGCGCAGAAAAGGCGGTAGCGGTTAAGGTTGCTTTCCGATATCATGGTATACCTCCTCCAAAAATTCACTTTTCACTATTCACTTTTCACCATTCACTATTCACTAACGGGCGGATATGGAATCCGCCCCTACAATGCCGGGACGGGAGACCCGTCCCCTACAAAAAATATTCACTTTTCACCATTCACCATTCACTATTCACTTTTCACTTTTCACTTTTCACTTTTCAATAACGGGCGGCTGATAGCCGCCCCTACAAAGAAATTATGCGTTTAAACCATTTTGTAGGGACGGATATTATCCGCCCGAAGGATAAATGCCAGATTTTATACATCGCGGCATATCCATAAAAAAAATTCATATCAGATATTCATATCATGTATTTGAATTATATCATATTTTGTGTTATAATGCAACTGTAATCTTAAAAAGAAAGGGCGAATTTTTATGGCTATGACTATGACTCAGAAAATTCTTGCCGCACACGCGGGTCTCGACAAGGTTGAGGCAGGTCAGCTTATCAGATGTAAGCTTGACATGGTGCTGGGCAACGATGTTACAACTCCTGTTGCTATCAACGAGTTTGAAAAGGCAGGATTTTCGGGTATTTTCGATACAGACAAAATCTCTTTGGTAATGGACCACTTTACCCCCAACAAGGACATCAAGTCCGCCGCGCACACAAAGCAGTGCCGCGACTTTGCTTCAAAGCTGAAAATCAAGAACTATTTCGATGTTGGCGACATGGGCATCGAACACGCCCTGCTCCCCGAAAAAGGTCTTGTTGCTTCGGGCGAATGTATCATCGGTGCGGACAGCCACACCTGCACTTACGGCGCGCTGGGTGCTTTCTCCACGGGCGTAGGCTCAACAGACATGGCTGCCGGCATGGCTACGGGCGAGGCGTGGTTCAAGGTTCCCTCCGCAATCAAATTCAACCTCAAGGGCAAGCTTAACAAATACGTTATGGGCAAGGACGTTATCCTCCACATCATCGGCATGATAGGCGTTGACGGTGCGCTTTACAAGTCCATGGAATTCTCGGGCGAGGGGCTGAAAAGCCTTTCTATGGACGACCGTCTTTCCATGGCGAACATGGCTATCGAGGCAGGCGCAAAGAACGGCATTTTCGCTGTTGACGAGGTTACCAAGGCTTATCAGGAGGGCAGAGTTGACCGTCCCTACACCGTTTACGAGGCTGACCCCGATGCTCCCTATGACGCGGTTTACGACATCGACCTTTCGGAGATAAAGCCCACCGTTGCATTCCCCCACCTTCCCGAAAACACCCGTACAATTGACGAGGTTGGCGAGGTAAAAATCGACCAAGTTGTTATCGGCTCATGCACAAACGGCAGAATGGAAGACCTTGAAATGGCTGCCGAGATAATCAAGGGCAAAAAGGTACACGAGGGCGTGCGCTGCATCGTTATTCCTGCGACACAGAAGATCTATCTCGAAGCTATGAAAAAGGGCTTGCTGGAAATTTTCATCAACGCAGGCTGCGCGGTCTCGACCCCTACCTGCGGTCCGTGTCTCGGCGGTCACATGGGTATTCTTGCAAAGGGTGAAAGAGCGGTTGCAACCACCAACAGAAACTTTGTGGGACGTATGGGTCACCCCGAGTCCGAGGTTTATCTTGCTTCCCCTGCTGTTGCTGCGGCTTCTGCGGTTACGGGCAAGATTAGCGGTCCCGATGAAGTAATGTAATTGTATTGGAGGGTCATATTATGAAAGCATTCGGTAAAGTACATAAATACGGCGATAACGTTGATACCGACGTTATCATTCCTGCAAGATACCTTAACTCGGCAGACCCCAAGGAGCTTGCTTCCCACTGCATGGAGGACATTGACAAGGACTTCGTAAACAACGTCAAGGACGGCGACATCATGGTCGCAAACCTCAACTTCGGCTGCGGCTCTTCCCGTGAGCACGCGCCTATCTCCATCAAGGCAAGCGGAATTTCCTGCGTAATTGCTTCCACATTCGCAAGAATTTTTTACAGAAACGCTATCAACATCGGCTTGCCTATCCTTGAGTGCGACGAGGCTGCCAAGAATATCGAAAACGGCGACGAGGTCGAGGTTGACTTCGACACGGGCGTTATCACCAACAAGACCAAAAATCAGACCTATCAGGCGCAGCCCTTCCCCGAGTTTATGAAAGAAATCATTAATGCAGGCGGACTGCTGAAATCATTGAAGAAGTAAAGGAGTAGCTGCTATGACTAAAAATATTGCGGTAATCAAAGGCGACGGTATCGGTCCCGAGATAGTGACCGAGGCTATCAAGGTTATGGACAAGGTCGGCGCTAAGTTTGGGCACACCTTCAAGTACACGGACGTGCTCATGGGCGGCTGCGCTATTGACGCGACGGGCGTTCCCCTGCCACAGGAAACTATCGACATTTGTCTTGCTTCCGACAGCGTTCTGCTGGGCGCTGTGGGCGGAAAGAAGTGGGACAATCTCCCCGGAAATCTTCGTCCCGAAGCAGGTCTGCTGGGCATAAGAGGTGCGCTGAAGCTGTTTGCCAATATCCGTCCTGCAAAGCTGCTTGCTCCCCTTGCTTCCGCTTGCCCTCTTAAAAAGGAGATAACCGACTCGGGTCTTGACCTTGTTATCGTCCGCGAGCTTATCGGCGGCGCATATTTCGGCGAGCGCAAGACCTATACCGATGAAAACGGCGTTAAGCACGCAAGCGACTCTATGGCGTATGCTGATTACGAGGTGGAGAGGATTTGCCGCGTTGCATTCGACATGGCAAGAAAGCGCCGCTCTAAGGTTCACTCCGTTGACAAGGCGAACGTTCTGGACTCCTCACGCCTTTGGAGAGAGGTTTCCCACAAGGTAGCTGCGGAGTACCCCGATGTTGAGTTCCAGGATATCCTCGTGGACAACTGCGCTATGCAGCTTGTAAGAAATCCCGGACAGTTTGACGTACTTGTTACGGAAAATCTTTTCGGCGACATTCTTTCCGACGAGGCTTCCATGATAACAGGCTCTCTGGGCATGATTCCCTCCGCTTCGCTGGGCGAGACCTCCCTGGGTCTGTATGAGCCTATCCACGGCTCTGCCCCCGACATTGCGGGACAGAACAAGGCTAACCCCATTGCAACAATTCTTTCCGCCGCAATGATGCTGCGCTACTCCTTTGATATGTCCGCCGAGGCTGACGCTATCGAAAATGCGGTGAACGCCGTTCTTGAAAAGGGTTACCGCACCGCTGATATCATGTCCGATGCTGACGGTCTCAAGAGCGTTTCCTGCACGGAAATGGGCAGCCTTATTGCCGACGAGATCTGATTTTTGCCAATAAAAAATCGCCTTTGACAGCATTAATTTGCTGAACAAAGGCGATATTTTTTATGCGTTTTTATGCGTTTCTGTTGGGTCCCTTGATGATTACGCCCGAGACCTGATGACCAAGGTGGCAGGCAATGGTTGCGCCGATCTTATGTATCTCGGTAGGACCGTAGCCCACAGCCTTTTTCATAAGCTTGATGACCTCTTCGGTACATTCGGGGCGGCTTCCGTCCAGAATGGAGTAAGGCGTCTGGGGTACCATGTGGGAAACGGCGTAGTCCACCAGCTGGGGGATAACAGCCTTTTCGCCTCTTACCTTTGCGGCGGTGTTTGAAACTGCGTCAACAAAGGTGATGATTGGCTTAAGTCCAAGCAGGTCGCCAACGAAGGCTGTTGCGCAGCCAACGCGTCCCGATTTTCTTGCATATTTAAGGGTATAAGCCGTGCAGACGATAATTCCGCAGTCAAACCATTCTTTAAGGAACGCGATTACCTCGTCAGCCTCAGCGCCCTTCTGCACCTTCTTTGCGGCTTCCATTACGGGCAGACCGTATGCGCCTGTGTACGCCTTGCTGTCGATAACGGTAATGTTGAATTGTCCCACCGCTTCGGGGTGCTTCTCGTAGAACTCGTCCTTAGCCATGCAGGCGTTGTTGTAGGAATTTGAGCCGATAGAAGCGATAACAACGTTGATAAGGTCGGTCACGCCGTCGTTGTATTCCTTTTCGTAAGCCTCGGAGTAGTCCATCACCGTAATCTGCGAGGTATGGGGCATTTCCTCCGACTCCTCCATTATCTTGTAGAACTCCTCGGTGGTGTACTCCTCGTTTTCCTTGAAGGTCTTGTCGCCCACAACTATCCAGAAGTTTACAAGGGATATCCCGTATTTTGCTGCCTGTTCAACGGAAACGTCCGAAGCCGAGTCCGTCATAATTCTGACTTTGCTCATAAAACACTCTCCATAAAAAGTAGTATGTGTCAATAATACCATAATTTGCGGAAATTTTCAACCGCTTCAAAAAATGTTTACTTTTTGTATCCGCTGATTATGCCGCAGATAATGTTGTATTCCTTTTCTGCTTCTGCAAAATCCGCTTCAAAGCCTTCGTACTGTTCTTCCCTTACCTTGGTAACTATTTTCGCAGCTTTTGCCGCTAAGTCCGTCATTCCCAGATTTGCGGAAACGCCCTTGAGCTTGTGTGCGGCGCTGAGCAGCGCTTCGTAGTCCTTTGCGGCAATTGCATTTTTAATGGGGGTAAGCCTGTCCTCATCGGGATATCGGAGGAGAAACTTCATATACAGCTCGTCGTTATCCACAAAACGGGACAGCGTTCCCTCCACATCGACACCGTGATTTTTCAGTTCCGCAAAAAGCTTGTTATCCAAAATAGTCATCTTCCATTTTCCTTTAAACTAATAATATCTATATAAATTATACCATTTTTCTGCCCTTTTGTCAAGAAAATTCCACAAAATAATTACACAATCGCTTTATTATTGTATAATTATTCCTGCCAAGACAAAATTTGCAGGAAAATTACATAAAAAATGCAAAAGTAACAAAATATTCACTACTTTGGGCTGATAACGTGCTATAATGATAGTAATTAAAGTTTGGAGGGGTATACGCATGAATTCATTTGTTGAAGCGGTCGAATCCATAAACGGAGCGGTAAACGGCTTTGTTTGGGGCATTCCCATGCTCGTGCTTATCATTGCAACGGGCATTATCATGACCGTCAGAACGAAATTTTTTCAAGTAACAAAAATCAAGCATTGGGCAAATGAGACTTTTCTTGCCATTTTCAAGAAAAAGTCTGTAACCAAAACCAAGGACAAAAAGGCTATTTCCCAGTTTCAGGCGCTTTCAACCGCTCTTGCCGCGACCATCGGCACGGGTAACATCGCAGGCGTTGCAACAGCAATTGCTGTCGGCGGCCCCGGCGCGGTGTTCTGGATGTGGCTGTCCGCATTTTTCGGCATGATGACAAACTATTCCGAAAATGTGCTGGGTATTTTCTTCCGCAAGAAAAACCCCCACGGCGAATGGTCGGGCGGCGCTATGTACTACCTGCAGGAGGGTCTCAAGGACAAAAAGGGCGTAAGACACCTTGCAAAGCCCCTTGCGATACTGTTCTCGGTATTCTGCGTGCTGGCTTCCTTCGGTATCGGAAACATGACCCAAGTTAACTCGATTTCCAGCGCAATGAAGTCCAACTTCAACGTGCCCACGATAGTAACGGGCGTTGTTCTTGCAATTATTGCCGCGCTTGTTATCGTTGGCGGCATCAAGAGAATTGCAAGCGTTACCGAAAAGCTTGTACCCTTCATGGCGCTTTTCTACATCGTTGGCTGTCTCATTATTTTTATTTCCAACTTTAAGCAGATACCCTACGTTTTCTCCAGCATTTTCAGCAACGCCTTCAACTTCGGCGCAGTCGCAGGCGGCGTTGGCGGATACATAATCAAGCGTGCGGTAACAATGGGCTTCAAGAGAGGCGTATTCTCAAATGAGGCAGGTCTCGGCTCGTCTGTTATGGTACACTCCGCTTCCGACGTTAAAGAGCCTGTTGTTCAGGGTATGTGGGGCATTTTCGAGGTGTTCTTCGATACCATTATCGTATGTACGCTGACTGCTTTCGTTATCCTTTCAAGCCCTGCAAACTCCAAGACCTTTGACGGCGCTATGCAGAGCATTTCCACCGAGTCACAGTTCTTTGAGATACACGTTGCCGGCGAGGGCGAGGAAGTAAACCTTATCGACTCCAACATCAACTACAAGTACAAAATCGCCGATGAAAACGCTGCGGAGGGAACATACACCGAATACACCGCGAAAACCGTTTACGGTCAGGAGATACCTCTCAAGCTTACCAAGGCGGAAAGTGCAAAGGGCGAGAGCGATTTTACATACGCAAACGTTATGGAAGTCCGCGGAATTCAGGGCAAAAACCCCGACGGCACTCCCATGGTTGACGACAGCGGAAATCCCGTTATCACCTCGGTTGAGATAAACGAGGTAAACGGCGTTCCCCTTGTAACCTACGCGTTCAGCCTTCGTCTCGGCACGGTTTCGGGCAAGATACTTGCGGTGGCAATTCTCCTCTTTGCCTTCTCGACCGTTCTCGGCTGGTCGTTCTACGGCACAAAGGCGCTGGAGTACCTTCTCGGCACAAAGGCTGTCATCGTCTACAAGATAATCTTCGTGCTGTTCGTTATCGTGGGTTGCACCATGAACCTCAGCCTTGCTTGGGATATTGCTGACACACTTAACGGACTTATGGCGATACCCAACCTTATTGCGGTACTGCTGCTGTCCACAACGGTTGTAAAAATCACGGGCAACTACATTTCAAGAAAGATAAAGAAAACCGACACAGAGGTTGCGCCCATGCTTTCAGCTTACGCGGATATTCAGGCGGAGCAGGAAAGCAAGCTTGCTGAGGAAGAATAATTTCACATGAGAAAACCTTGCGGGAAAATTTTACTCCTGCAAGGTTTTTTTGCATTTTTGCCGCAAAAATATTTTAAGCAAGATTTTAACACAAATGTCAAATTTCTGATATATAGCAGCTGCATTTTATTATATAATCAATTCAGCAAAACAAAAACGGCATTGATGTGCCAAAAATATTGAAAGGAACGTTACTTATGAAAATCAAAAAAATTTTTGCAGGCATTGCAGCTGCTTTTGCGGCAGTATCACTTATGGCAACCTCCGTTTCCGCTTATGACATCAGCGTAAACAAGGACTTCAAAACAACTTGGACAGACAGCACAACTATTTCTTCCTCCGAATTTGCTGACCTTACAACAGACTCGGTCGTAACTCTCTACTACACCGCAGACGCTTCACTTGCTGATGTTGAGGGTCAGGATTACTGGGTGATCAAGCCCATGATAAACGACGCAGGCTGGCCTTTTATTGCAGGTCTTAATCAGCTTACACTTTCCGAGTCCGGCGACTCCTACGAGCTGGATACTGCAAAAACTCAGGCAAGCTTCACCGTTCCTGCTGAATCCGTTGAGCGCCTCCAGACAGCAGGCATGGCTTTAATGGGTCACGGCGTTGTTCTTGAAAAAATCGTGATTTCCAACGACGCTAACATCAACGATGTTCTTGCTGCTGAAAATCCTGTTGTAGAGGAAACAACCGCTGCCGATGAAGCTGCTACCGAGGAGACAACCGCTGCAGAAGAGACTGCTGCTGAGGAGACAACCGCTGCTGCCGAAGAGCCTGCAACAGAGACTCCCGAGCCTGACAGCGTTACCGAAAGCGAAAAGACAGGCAACGCAGGTGTGGCTGTATCCGTTTGCGTACTTGCTCTGGCTGCTTCCGCTGCTGTTATCGCTAAGAAAAATAGCTAATCAATTCTTATAATAAATAATTCTCTAATCCTATTAGGCAAGAGGGACAGCGCTCACGGGTGCTGTCCCTTTTGCTTTTATGTTTTCAGCCGTGATATCGTCGGCAATTACTTTGAAGATAGGTCCTGCCGAGATATTCCCCGAAACGCCCCCCTCAACAAGGACGGTGACCGCATACCGCGGATTATATGACGGAAAATACCCCGTAAACCAGCAGTTCAGCAGCTCATTGCCCTGCTCGTCGAACTGTCCCGTCTGGGCTGTTGAGGTCTTGCCCCCTGCAATGGTTTTGTCGGGCTTTGCCATGGAATTTTCCGTATTCACGGTCTTTTGCATGAAAAGCTTAAGCGTTCTGGCGGTCTCGTAGGACATGACACGCTTTTCGGGGATTATATCGCAATAGTCCACCGTGCCGCTGTCGTGGCGTATGCCCTTTATCAGCGTCGGCTCGTTTATCACCCCGTTGTTTGCGATAGCCGCGGTCATTCTGCATATCTGGAGGGGCGTTGCGGTAAGCTTGCCCTGCCCGAAGGACATATTGGCGCGCTCCGCTTCCACCATGATATCCGTCGGGGTCTGGAGCGTTCCCGATGCGGAAACAATTTCGCCGCATAGCTCGGTCTCCTGCCCGAAGCCAAGCTTTTTCGCGGTCTCAACAAAATTTTCCTTGCCGATATACTCGCTGAGGGCGATGAAGTAGGGGTTGCAGGACTCCACCATTGCCGTTTGCATATCAATTTCGCCGTGACCGCCCCAGCGGTGGCAGTTGAAAATTTGCCCGTTCACGTTTATCGAGCCTGTGCAGGTGTAGGTATATTCGGGGCTTATTCCTTGTTCGAGAGCCGCAGCCGCCGTGACAAGCTTAAAGATAGAGCCGACGCTGTATGCCGAAAACGCACGGTTTACAAAGGGCAAATCAGCATTGTCAAGTGACGCGGCAACATCGGTGGTGTCGAAGTCGGGACAGCTTACCGAGGCGCGTATTTCCCCCGTTTTGACGTCCATGACCACAACAGCGCCGCGGCTTATGCCGCTTTCGTTTACGGCGTTTTCGCAAATTTGCTGGATATCTCTGTCAATTGTGAGGACGACCCCCGATTGAAGCTTTTCGGCATAGCGTATCTCCGTGTCAAGTCCGCCCAGCACCTCGCCCACGGCGTCCACATGAAACCTTGCGGAATTTTTGGTGCAATTCGACCGCAAAAATCTGTCGAAGGCTTTTTCAATGCCGCAGACCCCGTTTCCGTCGGAGGTATAGCCGATTATGTGGGGTGCAGGCTGGCTGCTGTCTGTTCTCACGGCGGAGCGGAATATCACCGCCCCCGTGTCCGCCGCATACGCCTCGGCGGTGACCTCGCACAAAAAGGGGGCGTTACCCTGTATCCCCCGATAGTAGGTCTCGCTGTCGGCAACATAGGGCTGTATACGTATTGCGCTGTCGTGATTGGGGATAATCACCGCCTCGTATTTTTCCGAGCGGTTCACCAGCGGCTTGAAATTGCAGTCGTAAATTCCTGCATATTCGCCTACCGATTTTATCGTGTATGTTCCCTTATTCAAGGCTGCGGCGGATATTTCGTCATTGTTGAGCAGCAGCACAAGCTTTGCCGCCAGCACCGCCGACACCGCCGCCGCTGCCGCAAGTACCACGGATAATCTGTTCAAAAAAAACACCTCACGGTTATTATTGCCAATAACGTGAGGTGTTATTCTTTTACATGAGACCGTTCTTTACCTTTGCGGCTGTGAGGGTGTTTTTCATCAGCATTGCAATGGTCATGGGTCCTACGCCGCCGGGGACGGGTGTTATGTACCCGGCCTTTTCAAAGCAAGCGTCATAATCCACGTCGCCGCAAAGCTTTCCGTTTTCGTTGCGGTTCATGCCCACGTCGATTACCACCGCGCCCTCCTTGACCATATCGGGGGTAACGAACTTTGCCTTGCCCACCGCTGCAACGAGGATATCCGCATTGCTGCAAATCTCGGCAAGATTTTTCGTTCTGGAGTGGCAGATAGTCACCGTGCCGTTTTTATGCAGAAGCAGCATAGCCATAGGCTTGCCCACGATGTTGCTTCGTCCGATAACAACGCAGTTTTTGCCGCAGACGTCCACGCCCGTTTCGGCGATAAGCTCCATTACGCCTGCAGGGGTGCAGGGCAGGAAGTTGAAGTCGCCTATCATTATGTGTCCCACATTTTCGGGGTGGAAGGCGTCAACGTCCTTTTCGGGGAGAATTGCGTTGATGACCGCTGTCTCGTTTATCTGCTTCGGCAGAGGAAGCTGAACGAGTATGCCGTTGACCTTATCGTCAGCGTTAAGCTTGTTCACAAGGTCAAGCAGCTCCTGCTCGGTGGTTTCCTCGGGAAGAGCGTACTCATAGGACGTAAAGCCGACCTCCTCGCACGCCTTTTTCTTGTTGTTCACGTATACCCTTGAAGCAGGGTTATTGCCCACAATTACAACCGCAAGACCTATCTCTATGCCCCGTGCTTTCAGCTTGTCCGCTTCCTCGCGCACCTGCGCCTTTACCTTTGCGGAAATAGCCTTTCCGTCAATTATCTGTGCCATCTGTGTTTTCCTCCTCGGTTTTATTTTCATCGTCGTCGTCCGTAAGTCTGTCCTCGGGACGAAGCTCCTCTTCCTTTTTCTTTGCCTTCTCAGCCTTCTTTGCCGCCTTTTTCTCCTCGGCAGCCTTATACTTGTTTTCCGTTTCCTCGATAAGACGCTTGGACTCCTCGGTATCCTTGTAGAACACGTACTCGCCGTCCATTTTTATTTTATGGCGCATATAAATTATTGCCGCAATGGAAATTACAACGCATATTCCTGCAACAAGCTGGGATATACGCAGGTGTCCCACCATAAGGCTGTCGGTGCGGAAGCCCTCGATTATCATTCTGCCAAGGCCGTACCAGCCGATGTACATAAAGAACAGCTCGCCGTCGAACTTGCGGCGCTTGGAGTAAAAATGCAGGATAACGAAGCCGATCATGCACCACAGCGACTCATACAGAAAGCAGGGGTGAACGGGCAGCGCAGGGTCAACCGACACACCCGTAAGCTCCATTATTTCCGAAGCTGTTGCCTTTAGCTGCGCTTGGATACGGGGGCTTGTCATGCCCCAAGGGAGAGTCGTGTTTCCACCGAAGCACTCGTGGTTGAAGAAGTTGCCCCATCTTCCCACAGCCTGACCGATAAGGAAGCCCATTCCTGCCAGATCAAGCAGAGGCATGAACCGCACCTTTCGTATCTTTGCGGTAATTACGCCCACAAGCACCGCGCCGATAATTCCGCCGTATATTGCAAGTCCGCCGTCACGGATAGAAACTATCGAGGCGATGTCGCCCTTGTATTCGTCCCACTTCATGAAAACGTAGTAAAGCCTTGCACCCACTACCGCGCCCAAAAATCCGAAGAAAACAACGTCGTTTGCTCTGTCATCGTCAATGCCGAAGCTTTTCATCCGCTTGAAGCAGTATATCACCGCAAGCAGAAGCCCCACCATGATAAGGATACCGTACCATTTTATGTCTATGCCGAAAACGGTGAACGCCGTGCTGTAAACGGGAAACTCAATATTCAGCTTAGGAAATGACAAGGTATTCCATTCTGCGTTTGTCAAGATTATTCCTCCTTGCCGCCGATAGGCTCGATTATCGAAATTGTGACGTTATCCGTGTTGAACTGCTTTTCAAGGCGCTTTTCCACGTCCTCAAAGGTAACTGCCGCAACGGTCTCGATAACGTCAAAGGCGGACAGCTTTTCCATGCCTGCGTTAATCATTACCGTTGCAATCGCCTCCGCGTCGTTAAGGTCGCGTATCAGCGCGCCGTAGTAGGACTTCTTGATGATGTTGAAGCGCTCCTCGTCCAGACCCTCTTTTTTGCAGCGGTTTATCTCCTCGATAAGCTTGTCGCGGACAAGGCGGGGGTCACGGGACTCTCCGCCGAAAATCGAGCAGAAATAGCCGTCGCCCATGAATACCTCCGACGAGAACGAGGAATTTATCACGCCGTCGTCGTAAAGCTTTTTGTAGAAATCCGAGCTTTCATCTGCAAGAAGGGACAGCACAAAATTCGTTTCTATTTCCGCTCTTACAGCGTCAATGCCCTTTTCGGGCTTTGCCTTGAAGCCTATATTGAACATTGGCATGGCGATTTCAAGCTTCTGCACCACCTCGGGCTTGCACACCGTTTCGGGCTCGTCCTCAAAGGCAGTTTCAAGCTCGGGGTTGCTGTTGTTTTTCAGCAGCTTGTCGCAGATTTCCAGCACCTTGTCCTCGTCAACGTTTCCTGCAATGCTCAAAACCATGTTGTTAAGGTTATAGAAGGTGTAATAGCACTTGTAAAGCAGGTCTGCGTTAATCTGGGCAATGCTTTCAACCGTGCCTGCGATGTCGATTTTTACGGGGTGGTTGTGATAAAGTCCCCCCAGCATATTGAAAAACACGCGCCAGCCTGCGTTGTCGTCATACATACGTATTTCCTGCCCGATTATGCCCTGCTCCTTGCGGACGGTCTCCTCGGTAAAGTAGGGGTTCTGGACAAAGCTGAGCAGAATCTCCAGCGAGTCGTAGACGTTGTCGGTGCAGCTGAAAAGATAGCAGGTCTTGTCAAAGGAGGTGTATGCGTTTGCCGACGCGCCTGTTTTTGCGTAAAGGCTGAACACGTCGCAGTCCTCGTTTTCGAAAAGCTTATGCTCAAGGTAGTGGGCAATTCCGTTGGGGACGGTGATAAAATCGGGCTCGTCCTTGGTTTTGAACTTGGTGTTTATTGAGCCGTATTTGGTGCCGAACAGCGCGTGTGTGGTGCTGTAATCCTCCATTTTCCAGATAAAGATGTCCAGACCCGTGGGGTGCTTCACATAAGTGTACTGCTCGCCTGTGCGCTCATTTTTTACGATTTTCTTTTCCATTATAATAACCATTTTCCCGAAGGGAAAATGCACTCCTTTCCGATGTTTTGTGGTTTTGCTTGCAAAATTTCAAGCGTCAGCTTGAAAAACAAAACTCGGGCTTGAAAATTTATTTTCAAGCTTCGGCACCATCCTTTCCTGTGAGGACATACACGGTATCAAGCTTAAGCGACCTTGCCGCCTCGATGATATCCTCCCGTGTGGTATTCATAAGCTTTTCTATCTGCTCCTCGGGGGAATATGCCGTTCCCGAATAGCACTGGTTGAAGTACCACTCCGCGATTGAGCGCGCGCCGTCGCTTACGCCCTTCCATGAGTTTATGATGGCTTTCCTTGCGTTTTCCATTTCCTCGTCGGTAAAATCGCCGTCGCACATAGCTTTAAGCTGGTTTAATATTTCAGCCTCCGCCTTGCCGGTGTTGGTATGCTCAACGCCGCTGTCAACGTAAAGAACGCCCTTTTTGTCGTTATACCCCGACGAGCAGTAATAGCAAAGGCTCAGCTTTTCTCTGACGTTCATAAACAGCTTTGATATAGGCGTTGCGCCGAAAACTGCGTTCATAAGCTTCATTGCAACAAGGTTGTCGTAATCTGTCTTGAACGCCATGACCATTTTGCTTTGTGCAACGTCGTGGCTTTCGGTAACTCTGCAAAGCTCGGATTTCAGCAGGGACTTTGCAGAGGTGTTGTCCCCTGCGTAGTTCCTGTCAACGGAAGCAAGAGCGTCGGTGATTATCTTCTTGCAGCTTTCCGACTCCTCTGCGCCCACAAAGAACACCTCAATCTGTGCCGTGGCGAGAAGCTTTTTGTACTGCTCATAAGCCGCCTTTGCGGTAAGCTTTTCAGCATGGCTCTTGTCGCCCTTTACGGAGATCGCGGCAGGCTCGTCCTTGAAAATGTTCAGATTTGCGCGCTTAAAGGCATAGGAACGCTTCTCGTTTATTTCCGCGTCGATATCGTCCAGAAGCTCCTGCTTTTTCAGAAGGAAGTCCTTTTCAAAAAAGCCGCCGTTTTCCGTGTTGGGGGCAACAAGACAGCCTGCAAGCATTTCCGTCATTTCCTCGGTGATTTTTTCACCGTCAAAGGTATAGCGGTTGTTTATGCAGCCTGCCATAAGGGAAAGGGTCTGGCTGTCGCCTATTTTCGAAACAGAGCCTTTTATTACTGCGCCGTACAAAGAGGACAGCTTTTTGTTCAGTGCGGTAAGAGTCGGGTAGCTTTCGCTGCTGCCTGAAAGGACATAGGGGATTATCGCGTTGACCGAAGCGGTTTCGGGAGAAAGCTCGGTAATGAGGTGTATTATCAAGGTATTCGTTTTCTGACGCTTGTTGATGAGCGAATTGTAGTGAATACCGTCTGAAAGTTTTTCGCGGGTATATTTTACTGCCAAAATTATCAGCTCCTACATATGGTATATTTATCCTGCATTTGTCAAAAACTATGTCTGTGAAAATACAGCACAATACTATTATAACACATATTTTTTTATAATTCTATACCTTGACAAAAAAAAAGTTTGGGTTTAAAATGGAAGTGTGTATATTATACGAAAATGGGGTGTGTTGTCACGGCTAATAAGATAAATCCCAAAGAATGTCCTCCGTATCTGAACGACTTTTTCACATTTCAGCGTGTCGTAAAAATCAAATCCGAGCGCACTCTTGAGTCATACTACATCGACCTGCGGCTTTATCTGAGATACCTCAAGCTTACCAAGGGCGGAATTGACCCTAATACGCCTATGAACAAGATAACTATTTCCGACGTCCCCCTTGAGCTGGTGAAAAGCTCAAGCAAGCTTGACATACTGAGTTATCTGAACTACGTTGCCTCGGAGCGGAACAATACTGCCAAAACGCGGCACCGCAAGCTTGCGTCCTTAAAGGTGTTCTACAAGTGTCTTTACCGTGACCTTGGGCTTATCCCAAGCGACCCCACCAAGGACGTGGATTACCCCAAAATGCACGAACACCTCCCCAAGTTTCTCACCCTTGACGACAGCATAAAGCTGCTTGAAAACATGAACACCGACGACCCCTACTACTATCGGGATTACTGCATCATAACCCTGTTCATCAACTGCGGTATGCGTTTGAGCGAGCTTGTGGGGCTGAATATCCAGGACGTCAATCTTGACGAGCGTTCCATGCGGCTTCTCGGTAAGGGCAACAAGGAGCGCATTATCCACATCAACGACGCCTGCGCCTCGGCTATCGTTCAGTATATCAACGAGCGGACGCCCTCGCCCTTTGAGCCGAATGCGCTGTTTCTCAGCAAGAGGGGTACGCGCATCACCAACAGGCGCGTTCAGCAAATTGTGGACAACGCCCTAAAGGACAGCCACCTTGACAATCAAGGCTACTCCACCCATAAGCTGCGCCACACCGCGGCGACCCTTATGTATCAGCACGGCAACGTTGACACCCTTGTGCTGAAAGAAATTCTGGGGCACAAGAGCATTTCCACAACCGAGATTTACACCCACATTTCCAACGAGTCCATCAAGGAGTCAATGGACAACTCTCCTCTTGCTAATATAAAGAACAACAAAAAGCCGTCCAAGAGGCAGAAATGAGTGGGCGGATTATGCGAAATATAAAAATACGGGCGGATTATAAAAAAATACGGGCGGATAATATCCGCCCCTACAAAATGGTATAAACACATAATTTCTTTGTAGGGGCGGCTATCAGCCGCCCGTTATGTTTTCCGTCCCGTAAGTGAATGTTTTTTGTAGGGGACGGGGTTCACGTTCCCTATTTTTTTGTTTTCGGGCGGATATAGAATCCGCCCCTACAACAACTATTCACTATTCATTATTCACTATTCACTCTTCACTAAGGGAACGGTATAACCGTTCCCGTTTTTTTACCACTTCCAATCGGACATAAACCGCGTAAGCTTGGTTTCCTCGCCGCTTCGCTTCTGCTGCTTTTTCAGCTCGTTGACCACGCCCAGCGCTATCAGCGCCGCGCCCGTCAAGGCAAGGTACACAAGCCATGCTATGCTGTCACGCTGTCCGATGCTCAAAAGCACCGCCGATACCGCCATTGACGAAACAGCCAGCACAAACCAGCGCTTCTTCTTGATTATGAACGACACCGCAAGCATGATGAGCAGGACTATGCCGATAAATACCGCGTCGAAGGCGTCACCCGACATCAGCGCGCCGATGAACAGTATCACAAGTGATGCCGCCGCAGACCAGAACGCAAAGCCGTCAACCGTTTTCTCCGAGCCGCGCCACATGAGCCGCAGGAACACGCAGAATATCACCACGGGCAGCAGGTTGAATTCCAGCTTGATAAATTCGGGGATTTCCCAGAACGGCTGCGCCCACCATACGGGGAATATGAACGCTGCCGCGGCTGTTGCTATGCCCCTTTTCGCGGTTGGGGAATTGTCCTTCCGCACAAGGTTAAGGGTAAGCAGGGCAAGGAGTATTATGCCTATCCAGCGCTGCAAATCCGTGCTGCTGTTTGAGAGAAATGCAAGTGCAGGCAGGAACGCGCCTATGGAGAAAATGTCGGAGTAAAGCTTGCCCCAAAGCCTTTGGCGGAACATGATATGTCCCAGCACGGCGATTACTGCGGCAAAAATCGCGGCAGGAACGGGGTTATCCCCCGAAGCAAGGATAGCCGAAGCCGTGAAAAGCGGAAATATCTGGGGCAGGATATTTCCCAGGAAAATACATGGGAACAGGGCGCATACCCCAAGCACGCCGCCAAACACCGTCAGCAGCATAATGCTCTCGTTGTTGCCTACGATTAGCAGCAGGCTCGACAGCAGGGGCATTGCCGCAAAGAGGAAGTACGCAGAGGGACGAAATGTCTTCACAAAGCCGCCCATGCTCTCGCCGATGACAAGCACGGCGAAGATAAGCATTAGCGCCGCCGCCGGGAAGCAGAGCATATATGCGCTGTCTGTGCAGTATCCGCCCACGAAAAGCGCTGTCAGCGTAATGGCGGTGTAGAGAAAATCAACGTGGGCGTACTTCTCCTCGGGAAGTGCGTATCTGAAAAGGTAAACCGCCGTGTAAGCCGTTACCGCGGCAAGGGGCACGAAATCAAAGGTACCGTCCGACAGAGAGATAACGGTGAACAGCGCCGTAAAGGTCAGCACGCCTATGCCGTAAGCCTTTGTATGCAGCCCTTTGCCGCCCGTGAAAAGCAGCACCGCGGCGATGATGCACATCAGTATAAGCGCCGCGGAAAACGCGTCATTGCCCGTGCTTCCCGAAATCGGCGAGGCATCGAACCATGCGAAAATTTTTGCAAAGGGAATGACCGTGAAGAAGGTCAGAGTGGGGCATATTGCCGCAGAAATTTTGCCGCTTCCCGAGACCGCCGAAGCTATGATTGCGGACGCGATTATCGCAAGTCCAAACAAGCCGCCCGTCAGGTCGTCGCCCATGCAGCAAGCCGACGCACAAATCACCGCGTACACCGCAAGTATCACGTCATTTGCGGAAATATACAGCGCATTTCTAAGCTTTGTGAAGCGAATTGCCGCAAAATACACAAGCATTACCCCGTATGCGGCGGCAAAGGCGTAATATCCCATTTCCGTTTTTTCGGCAATAAGGAGCATAACGTCCGCCGAAAGCCAAAGCATTGCCCCGAAGGACATCGCCTTATACTCCGCGGTCTTGTTCCGCAGGGCAAAAATCAAAAGCTGTGCATAAACCGCTGCGGACGCCGCGATTATCTGCAAGGTCGGGGTCTTGTCCCCCGCGATGATAAAGACGTTTTCGATAAGTCCCAGAAGCACCGCAATTCCTGCCGCGATAAGGGCAAGAACGCGCATCACCTTTTTCAGCGTTTCGGGGAATATGCCCATTGCCGACAGCACCGCGTATATCAGCGACACCGCGGCGATTATCAGAGTTACCCCCGAAGCCTCGTCGGGAGAAAAGCCCGTAAACAGCGACAGGGCGATGAAAAACGCAAAGGATATCCCTCCTGCGGCGCTGCTTTTTCCCGTGACGGTTTTGGTGAGGAAGCACACGGAAAACACCGCAAATGCCGCCAGCGAAACAAATCCTGCCTCGGAAAGAAAAACGGAAATCACGCTCAGCGCCCAGGCATTTGCCGCGGCAAACCTGCTCCATTCGGGCACGAAAACGCTTTCCTCACCGAAAATGCGTACAAGCAGCTTTTCGGCAAGGGGCTCGGTAACGGTCACCGCCAGCGCGAAAACCGCCATGCAGAGCGCAGTAACGTCCTTTCTCGGGGACAGCTGCCACATAAGGGCGACAGCCGAAGCGGAAAAGCTGAAATAGGAAACTGACGCGAAAAACCTGTTTTTGTAGTCGTGCGCGCCCTTGAAAAAGGGTATGCACACGCTTAGGAATACCGCCGAAAGGACAGCCGCCGCGCCGTCCCCCGTGAAGGAGAAATACTCCCCGAACACCTCAAGCACCCCTGCCGCAACTATTGCCGCAGGAAGGAAAACGCTTCCCAGTATGTAGAATATCCGCCCCGTTTGGGCAAGCTTCAGCTTTCTTTCCGCAAGGGAATGTATGCCGAAAAATACTGCCGAAAAGGACACCAGCACCGCCATTCTCAGGACGGAGTTGAGCATTTCCCACGCTGCCGCCGCAAAGATAAAGCCCGAAAGCGATATCAGCAGCGCGCCCAGAATAAGTATGATGTTTATTGTGCTTACGCTGCCCGAGCGCGATTTTTCCGTCTTTTCGGGCTTTGGTGCAGCCGTTTCGGGAGCGCATGGCTTGCTCTCCCCAGGCGCAGGCTTTACCGCAGCAGCGCTGTACACTGGCAGGTCATAGGGCTGATTTTTCTGCACAAGCTGCACGTTTTTTTCCTTCGCAGCGTCTTCCCTTTTGGGGGGCATTTCCGCTGTCGTTTCCGCTTGTGGGGTATCTTCGGGGATAACCTGCGCCATACCCTTCATAAGCTCGCTTATCCTGTCGGAAAGCTCCTTGTTTTGGCGTTTAAGCTCCGATGTTTTGCTGAGCTGCACCAAAAAAAGTATGAGAAAAACTATCGGAGAAACTATCCACAATAAAAATAAAAATACAAAAAGCATTTTACTATCCTCCGTCAAAAAAAATCAGCTGATTTTTATACTGTTTATGCCGCTTTTCATCACCATGCGTCTTAAAAACGGACAATACATAAACGGACATTTCAGCAGCTTTGCAAATATTTTCACCCTCATGGGCAGTATCCTTACCGAATATGCTCTGCACGGCTTTTTCGCGCCCCTGTTGAGAATATCCGCAAGTATCCGCGCGCTGTTTACCGCAAAGCTTATGCCCTCCAGCGAGCTTGGGCTGATAAGTCCTGCCGCCTCGCCGATGAGGAACGCGCCGTCTTTTCCGCTGCATACGTCAAAGGGGGACTCGGGTCGCAGTACAACGCAGGCTTCGGTTTTAAGCGGTGTGCCGAACTTGAAGCCGTACTCCGCAAGACGGGCTTTCTGCCGCTCAAAGCTTTCCCTGCACCCCTTTGGTGCAAATGCTCCGCCGAAGATGAAAAGGTTATCCTTGGAAATCGACCATGAGCAGCAATCGCTTGTCACGGGGTCGAAAATGCAGCTGTAGAACGGGTTTGAGTGTTCCTCGGCAAACCATTGCTGAATGGCGGTGTAGCTGCGTATCTTCTTTTTGGGGTAGAGAAACCGCCTTACCATGGAGTTTGCGCCGTCCGCGCCCACGATTATATCCGCGGCAAAGCTTTGCTCCGAGCCGTCGTTTGCTCTGCATTTGAGTATGTATACCCCGTTTTCGTGTGATATGCTCCTGCATTTTCCCGTGTAACGCTTTACGCTGTCGGGCACAAGGCTTTCCAGCCAGAGGTCGAACTTTTGGCGGTCGAGGTTCATGTAAAACCGCTGATAGCGCCGTTCTATGCGCTTTTGCAGGTCGATGGTGCGCACCGAAAATATCTGTGGGTCAACGAGAATATCCTTGGGCAAGGTCAGGTCGAACTCGGCAAAGGCTTTCTGCGCGTCGGGTGAAAGCAAACCGCCGCAGACCTTGCGGAAGCTGTTTTCGCTTTCGGTTTTCCCGTCGATAAGCAGGACGCGGAAGCGCCCGTCCAGAAGCCTTGCAAGTGTGGCACCTGCAGGTCCGCCCCCTATCACGGCAATATCGTAATCCGACATATTCTCCGTCCCCTTTCCCAATAGTACCCTAATTATACCACAGCGCGGCGGCAAAATAAAGTGTATTTGAAAAAAATCTCCTTTTCGGCGCGTGCTGTGTCTCTTGCAGCATACCGAAAAAGTTGCACGCCGTCAAAACCCCGTTTTTATTCATATTGGGGAAGATGTGCGGAAATCATTGAAAAGCCGACCTTTTGCGGATAAAATTAAATTAACAAGCATTTCGCGAAAGGAGCAATTTTATGCCGAACAAAAAATCCTTCATTCTTTACCACAGCTATTGGGCAACCTTTTCAAGGCTGACCGACGAGGAAGCGGGACAGCTTATCAAGATGATATTTGCCCATGAGGCAGACGGCGTTACTCCCGATGCGGACAGGGTGGTGGAAATTGCGTTCACCCAGATAAAAAGCGATTTGGAACGGAACAGAGCCGAGTACGAAAGCGTATGCGAAAAGCGCAGAGAGTCGGGCAAACTTGGCGGCAGACCCAAAAAGCAAGAGGTATCGGAAGAAAGCAAATGCTTTTCCGAAAAAGCAAAAAAACCTGATAATGTTGATGATGCTGTAAATGACAAGGTTAATGAAAATGAGAATGACAATGCTGTTGTTAATGATAATGATGCCGCCCGGGGCGGTGACAAACGGGACGACAACAACAAAATATACGGAAAATATGTAAGGCTGACAGAGGAGCAGTACCGCTCGCTGTGTGCGGAATACGGCGAAGCGGCGGTCACCGACTGCATAAACCGCGCTGACAGCTACATCATGAAAAGCGGCTGCCAGCCCTATGTCAACCACTACACCACACTTTCCCAATGGCTGAAAAAGGACGCTGTACCGAAGCCCGTTCAGCGTTCCGCCGAGCAATCCAACGGGAAGCCCTCTCTCATTGACCAAATCGTTGCCGACGCCCTGCTCCATACGCCGAAGCCGCCGCAGTAAGGAATTTCCCCTCGTATAAACAGAAAAAATCCGTCTCCTACAAAGCAGGAAACGGATATCTTGGCTGGGGTGCAGGGATTCGAACCCCGGTAATGCTTGAGTCAGAGTCAAGTGCCTTACCGCTTGGCGACACCCCAATATATAAGCTCGCTGCAAATCACAACGAACTTTTTGACTGGCTGGGATAGGTGGATTCGAACCACCGAAATGACGGAGTCAAAGTCCGCTGCCTTACCGCTTGGCTATATCCCATTATATTGGATATATCAGCGAATCTCTTCAAGCGACTTATATATATTATCATATTTTGCCTTGTTTGTCAATCCCTTTTTTATTTTTCGTCATTTACTACAATATTATACATCAAAGCCGCTTGATTATGCACAAAACATCAAATTTCATTTCGGTTTTCCAAAGCCTTGAAAAGCGTTACCTCATCGGCATATTCCAGCGTGCCGCCTATTGGCAGACCGAAAGCAAGCCTTGTGACCTTTACACCCAGCGGCTTTAACAGCTTGGAAATGTACATCGCCGTTGCCTCACCCTCCACGGTGGGATTTGTCGCCATAATGACCTCGTTTACGCCGCCTTTTTGTATCCGCGCAAGCAGTTCTTTCAACCGAATTTTGTCGGGAGTAATGCCGTCCAGCGGCGAGATAAGCCCGTGCAGAACGTGGTACACGCCGTTATATTCCTTGGTGCGCTCGAAAGCGGAAATGTCCTTGGGGGTCTCCACAACGCAGATTACGCCGTGGTCACGGGTATCGTCGGCGCATATGGGGCATACGTCCCCCTCGGTCAGATTTTGGCACTCGGTACAGCATTTCACCGTGCTGTGGGCGCGGATTATAGCGTCGGCAAAGTCCTGCGCCTCCTCGTCAGTCATGCTCATAACGTGGTAAGCAAGCCGCTGTGCGCTTTTCATGCCAATGCCCGGAAGCTTTGCAAACTGCTCTGCAAGCAGCACAAGGGGCAATGCGGTGTTGTTAGCCATAAATACCTCCGAAAATCAAGGCGGCACACACGGTCAGCCGCATATGCCGTCTATAAAAATTCCTTAGAACAAGCCGGGGAACGAAACGCCGCCTGTGATCGCGCCCATCTCCTTTTCGGAGGTCTCCTCGATCTGCTTTACGGTGTCGTTGAACGCGCTGATGATAAGGTCCTGGAGCATCTCAACGTCCTCGGGGTCAACCACCTCGGGCTTGATGTTAAGGCTCTTGATCTCCCTGCGTCCGTTCATTGTTACCTCGACAGCGCCGCCGCCGACAGTGGTTGAGAACTCTCTGTTCTCGATATCTTCCTGAAGCTCGGTGATCTGCGCCTGCATTTTCTGAGCCTGCTTGATCATGCCGTTCATATTCTGAGCGCCGCCGCCCATTCCCTGTGGTAATCTTGCTTTCATTTTAAAACTCCGTTTCTCCGCCGCAAAAACTTGTAATTTTAACCGAAATGCCCATCGGCGGAAAGCATTTCGTGAATATTTTGATTTATGGTCACCTCAAAGAGGTATCCGACTTACTCAACGGGAATATTGTTTTCCCGTGCCTTGTCCAGCACGCTTTGCAGCTTGTCCGAGCCACCGCCGTTTTGGGGAGCGGTGCATTTCGCCTTTATCACGTAGCTTTCGCCCGTAACAATGCGTATCGCCTCTTTCAGCTTTTCGGCGTTTTCCTTGTTCCGCAGAAGGTTCATAAAGAAGCTGCTTTCGGTATAGATAAGCATATAGCCGCCGCCCTTTACCGCACGGGAACCGTTTAACGCACCCGATACCGACGGGCATATCTCCGCAAACTTTTCAAGTATATCCTGCCACCTTGTTTCCTCGGTGAAGTCCTCGGGCTTTAGCTTGCTTACGTCCGCCGCCTCGTTCTGCTGTTTTGGGGCATATCGTGGCTTCGGGTCGGGTCTCTGCACGGGTGCATACGCCGCCTGCTGAACGGGCTGCACGGGCTGCGCCGCAAGCCGCTTTTCCAGCATATCTATCTTTGCAAGAAGCTCCGCGTTTGCCGCGCCGCTTTCCGCCGTCTGCCGTGAATTGCACAATTTAAGCAGGCACATTTCCATTTCCACACGCTTTGCGCTGACCCTTGCGATGCGCTCGTTTGAGCGTTGGAGAGTATCCAGAATACCCATTATCTCGTCTTGGGAAAGCCTGTCCGCAAGCGCCTTGATACGCTGTATCTCGCTTGGCATACACACAAGCAGCTCCGCATTTTCGGGGACGGCTTTCGCCATCATCACGTTTCTGAACTGCGCAATAAGCTCCTCGCAAAGCTTCTGCATATCCTTGGACATACCGTAAAGCTTGTCGATAACACCCATTGCCCTTGCCGCGTCCCGGTCTGCAATTGCTTCGAGGATATCGAAAACAGGCTCGCGCCCCGCAATTCCCGCCGCGCCCGAAACTATATCAAGTGTCACGTTCTCGGAAAAGGCAATGCACTGGTCAAGGAGCGACAGCGCGTCACGCATACCGCCGTCCGCGGTCTTTGCAATAAGCTCCGCCGCGTCACGGTCGAGGTTTATATTCTCCTGCCCTGCAACGTACATCAGCCGCTCGGTGATGTCCTGAGGCAGTATCCGTCGGAAGTCATACCGCTGACAGCGTGAAAGTATGGTGGGCAGAACCTTGTGTATTTCGGTTGTTGCCAGAATAAATTTAACGTGGGGAGGGGGTTCCTCCATAATTTTCAGCAGGGCGTTAAATGCTTCCTTTGAAAGCATATGCACCTCGTCGATGATATACACCTTGTACTTGCACCGCTCTGCCGTATACACCGCGCCGTCACGCAGGTCGCGGACGTCGTCCACGCCGTTGTTTGAAGCCGCGTCTATCTCGATAATATCCGCAAGTGCGTTTTCGTCCGCGTCGCGGCATATCTCACATTCAAGGCAGGGGTTTCCGTCAACGGGGTGCAGGCAGTTCAGCGCCTTTGCAAGTATCCTTGCGCAGGTGGTCTTGCCCGTGCCGCGAGAGCCTGTAAAGAGGTAGGCGTGCGCGGTTTTTCCGTTAATAAGCTGATTGCGCAGAGTTGTAGTGATATGGGGCTGTGAAACAACGTCGTCAAAGGTCATCGGACGGTATTTTCTGTAAAGCGCCTTATACATCTCATTCACTCCTTACAAGGAAATCTCCTGCTTCTGTATGTTTTTTTCCTTCATATGAGGGTCAATTTCGTCTATAAGTCCAACCGCTTCCGCGATGTTGCAGTAAAAAATCTTGAAGCCGCTTACGTCGTCCATGTTGCACAAAAGCGCCTTTTGGTAGTATTCCCTGCTTTTCTCCAAGTCTTTCATTTGCAGGTACGCAAGGGAGCAGCCCCCGAGAGCAAAGGCGTAATTCCTGCCCTCATCAAGGGATATGTTGAAATACTCCAGAGCCTTTTCGCCGTCCCCCATTTTGAGGTACGCGATACCCATGTCGGTATAGATAAAATCAAAGCTGCAGTCTCTTTCCACAAGCACGCCGTAAAGCTCCAGCGCCTTGTCGAAGCTTCCGTTCTGGGCGCAGCACCTTGCCGCAAGCAGGTATGTATCGTTCAGCTTCAGACCCAAGTCGATAGCGTCCAGAAAATATTTCGCGCCGTTGGTGGGATACCCCATAAGCTGGTAGCATCTTCCCATATAAAAATAAAGCACCGACCGCTGCCTTTCGCTTAGCTTTTCCTCTTCAAGCTCCTTCATTGCATCCAGCGCCGAGTTGAAGTCCATGACGTGCATATCCACGACGGCATTTTTCAGCTTTTTCGTGTAACCGTCCCTGCCGAAGCAGCGGTAGACAAGCATTCTGTCAAAGCCGCCCAGCCTTACTCCGTTTCTTATCTCGGCGGATTCCGTGCCGAACAGCAGGTATGCTCCCATCGCGAAGATGACCGCAGGAATAAAGCTGACAAGCACAGGGGCAAGGCACCGGCGAACCGTTTCCGCGCCGTACTCCGCCGCTGAGAGATATGCGCCGAAGCTGCCGCAGATAATCGAAAACACGAGTATATACGGAGAAATTTCCGCAAGTCTTGCAAAAAGCTTTTTCCAGAAATTCATCATAAGTCTTTCACCAAAAAAATAATCCGATACATAGGTGTGCAGGCTTGCTGCGGCACACAAAACGTTCCGCTTAATGCTGCTCGGTTCCCCGCCTGACATGGTTCACGGTGTTCCGTTGCACAGGGCCCGCACACCTATATATCGGATAAATCCGTAAGTGTTATTTATTATAGCACATTTAATTTCTTTTTGCAAGCATTTTTTAAATTTTTTCACATAAACGCCGATTTTTCGGAAATACCTATTGATTTTGTCGGAGATTTGAGGTAAAATTAATGTGTATATTTTCACAAATCTATTTTCGGAAATAGGAGGATTTTTATGGCGTGTTTTGACCTTGCACCTATTTTTACCGACCATATGGTGCTTCAAAGAAATAAAAATATCAACGTTTGGGGCTGCGCTTACGGCGGCACGAAAATCACCGCGGAGCTGAACGGGCAAACCGTTACTGCGGATACGGCAAACAACCGCTGGCACGCGGTTTTCCCACCCATGGAGGCAGGAGGTCCATACGAGCTGAAAGTCCGCGACGACAAGGGCGGAGAGCTTATTTTCAGCGATGTTATGATCGGCGAGGTATGGCTTGCGGGCGGTCAGTCCAACATGGAGCTGGAGCTGCAAAACTCCCTGAACGGCAGAGAAGTACTTGCTAACATCAAGGACGTGAACGTGCGGTTTTATTACACCCAGAAAATCGCGTACATAGACGATTATTTCCACTTTGCCGAGAGGAACAATCGGTGGAGCATTGCCGCTCCCGACACGGCGGCGGCGTATTCTGCGGTGGGATACTACTTTGCGAAAATGCTTTCCGAAAAGCTGGGCGTTACCGTTGGCGTTATCGGCTGCAACTGGGGCGGCACTTCCGCTTCCGCATGGATAAGCCGCGACCTGCTTGAAAAAGATATCGACACCAAGACCTATGTTGACGAGTACGACAAGGCTATGGAGGGCAAGACCTTTGAGGAGTACCTCCGCGAGCTGAAAGAGTATGAGGATTACGTTGCCGAGTGGCAGCCCAAAATAAACGAGTTCTACTCGAAAAATCCCGAGGGAAGCTGGGACGACGCACAAGCCTTTGCAGGACCTTGCCGTTACCCCGAGCCGCTGGGTCCCAAGTCGCCGTTCAGAGCAGGGGGCGTGTACGAGACCATGCTGAGCCGCGTATGCCCCTACACCCTTGCAGGCTTCATTTACTACCAAGGCGAAAGCGACGACCACAAGCCGAAGATGTACTACAAGCTGTTCAAGCTGCTTATCGAGCAGTGGCGCTCCGATTGGGAGGACGACAACTTGCCCTTTATCTGCGTTCAGCTGCCCATGTTCCTCAACCGCGGCGAGGAGGACCGCAAGAATTGGTGCCTTATCCGCGAGGCGCAGATGAGGGTACACCAAACCACGAAAAACACGGGCATTGCGGTAATTCTCGACAAGGGCGAGTACGGCAATATCCACCCCACGGAAAAAGAACCTGTGGGCGAACGGCTTGCTCTCCAAGCCCTTTATCATGTGTACGGAAAGATTTCCGCGGACGAGGCTTACGGCGCGATATACAAGTCCTGCGAGTACACCGACGGGGGTATGCTCCTCAGCTTCGACCACGCAAAGGACGGCTTTGAGGTGCGGGGCGAAAGCGTTACGGGCTTCGAGATCGCAGGTGCAGACAAGGTTTACTCCGCTGCAAATGCCGAGCTTCGGGGCGACAAAATTTTCGTGCGCTCCGACAGCGTGCCAAAGCCCGTTTATCTGCGGTACAACTGGGTAAACTACGGCGAGGTGACGCTTTTCTCCAAGAACGGCATACCCGTTGCACCATTCAGAACAAGCATGAACGATGAATAAGAAAGGATACAACATAAATGAAGCTTTCATCACTTTTCGGAAAAGGAAAAACCGTGTTCTCTTTCGAGGTTTTTCCGCCTAAAAAGAACAGTCCCGTGGATACGATATACAGCACACTTGCAGAGCTGAAAGCGCTGTCCCCCGACTTTATCAGCGTTACCTACGGCGCAGGTGGAAATCCTGCCGACACCACCACCTGCGACATTGCATCATATATCCAGCGTGAGCTTGGCATACCCTCGGCGGCGCACCTTACCTGCGTTTACAGCACCAAAGAGGGCGTCCTCACCCAGCTTGAACAGTTCAAGGAGCGTGGCGTGGAGAACATTCTCGCTCTCCGCGGCGACGTGAACCCCGATATTCCGCGCAAACACGAGTTTGAATATGCAAGCGACCTGACCCGTTTTATCAAGGAAAACGGCGATTTTCACGTTTCGGGGGCTTGTTACCCCGAATGTCACCTTGAGGCGGAAAGCCTTGCGGCGGACATAAAAAATCTGAAAATCAAGGTGGAGGCAGGCGCGGAGCATCTCATGTCCCAGCTTTTCTTCGACAATGATGTATTCTACAAATTCCGCGAAATGCTTGACATTGCAGGCATAACCGTGCCCGTTGAGGCAGGAATCATGCCCGTAACAAGCAAGTCACAAATTGAGCGCATGGTCTCCATGTGCGGCGCAAGTCTGCCAGCCAAGTTTGCAAAGGTAATGCAGAAGTATGAGCACAACCCCGAGGCTCTTCGCGACGCAGGTATCGCCTATGCGGTAGACCAGATCGTTGACCTTATCTCAAACGGCGTTGACGGCATACACCTTTACACCATGAACAACCCCTACGTTGCGCGGAAAATCAGCGAAAGCGTAAGGTCGCTGCTGTAATGGGTGCGGTCAGGCTTGATAGGATAAACCGTGACGAGGCTTTCCGTTATATGGGAATTCGCGGCACGGCGGACGAGGTCACCGCTGCTCTTGCGGAGGAATGTGAGGGGCGGCTGCTTGGTGAGATTACGCCGAAATATTGCTGGGTAACGGCTGAAATCGCGGATATTTCCGAAAGCGAGGTAACTCTTTCGGGGTACAAGCTTTCCCTCCGCGGCAGGGATATCGCGGCGCACCTTTCGGGCTGTCATGCCGCGGTGCTTTTGTGCGCTACTCTGGGAAACGGTGCGGACAGGCTTATCCGCCTGCTTCAAGCGGAGGACATGGCAAAGGCGCTTATCGCCGACAGCCTTGCTTCCGCGGCGGTGGAACAGGTCTGCGACATTGCCGAGGAGGAGATACGCAGCCGTCACCAGGGGCTTTTTACCACATGGCGTTTCTCCCCGGGGTACGGCGATTTTCCCCTTGATACCCAACGGGATTTCCTTGCGGCGGCAAACGCTTCACGGGCGGCAGGGATATGCCTGAGCGCTTCGGGAATGCTCACGCCAACAAAGTCGGTAACGGCGGTCATCGGCATTTCCCGAAATCCTATAGAAAGAAAACGGCAAAGCTGCGAGGCTTGCAATCTGCGCGGAAAATGCGCATACAGAAAAACAGGAGGACACTGCGGTGAATAAAAAAGAAAAATTTCAGCGGCTTTTGAGCGAAAACGAGTTCGTTTTCCTTGACGGCGCAATGGGTACGATGCTCCAGGCAAAGGGTCTGGAAACGGGCGGCGTGCCCGAGCTTCTCAACCTTGAAAAGCCCGAGTGGCTCACCGAGATACACGGCGCATATGCAGGTGCAGGTGCGCAAATCGTTTACGCAAACACCTTCGGCGCAAACCGCTACAAGCTTGAAGAAACGGGCAAAACCGTTTCCGAGATAATTCCTGCGGCAATAAAAAATGCGCGGAGTGCCTGCGTAGAAAGCACCCTTGTTGCCCTTGACATAGGTCCCATAGGTCAGCTTCTTGAGCCCACGGGCAGCCTTACCTTTGAGGAGGCTTACGACATTTTCAAGGAGCAAGTCATTGCAGGCGCGGACGCCGATTTGGTGGTGTTCGAGACCATGACCGACCTTTACGAGCTGAAAGCGGCGGTGCTTGCGGCAAAGGAAAACTCCGACCTGCCCATTATCTGCACCATGACCTTTGAGCAGAATATGCGCACCTTTACGGGCTGCTCCGTTTCGGCAATGGCGCTTACCCTTGAGGGGCTTGGCGTTGAGGCAATCGGCGTGAATTGCTCTCTCGGTCCTCGTGAGCTTGAGCCTGTTATCGCGGAGCTTTCTCGGTGGACGACTCTGCCCATCGCCGTTAAGCCCAACGCAGGTCTTCCCGACCCCGTTACCAACAAGTATGACGTTACCCCCGAGGAGTTTGCCGAAAGCGCCGCAGGACTTGTGAAGTACGGCGTAAAGCTTGCAGGCGGCTGCTGCGGCACGACCCCCGATTTTATCCGCGCTGTCGTAAAGCGGCTTAGCGGCATGAAGTACACGGGGCAGGACGCGAAAATCGGCGCGGCGGTATGTACTCCCGCAAAAACCGTTGAGATAAATCAGCCACGCATCATCGGCGAGCGCATAAATCCCACGGGCAAAAAGCTGTTCAAGGAAGCGCTGAAAAAGGGCGACATCGACTACATTCTCGGTCAGGCTATCGAGCAGATAAACGCAGGCGCGGACATTCTGGACGTAAACGTGGGTCTGCCCGACATTGACGAAAAGGAAATGATGGTAAGGGTGGTAAAGGCTTTGCAGGGCGTGACCGACCTGCCCCTGCAGCTTGACTCCACCCGTCCCGACGTGCTTGAAGCGGCGCTGCGCGTTTACAACGGCAAGCCTATCGTCAACTCGGTAAACGGCGAGAGCGGCTCGCTTGAAGCTATCCTGCCACTTGTGAAGAAGTACGGCGCGGCGGTTGTGGGACTTACTCTGGACGAGGGGGGCATACCAAAGGAAGCGGACGGCCGCTTTGCCATTGCGGAAAGAATTCTTGCCCGTGCGCAGGAGTTGGGCATACCAAAGCGCGACGTTTTCATTGACTGCCTTACCCTTACCGCTTCGGCGGAGCAGGCAGGCGCAATGGAGACGCTGAAAGCCGTACACCGCGTAAAAAACGAGCTGGGACTCAAAACCGTGTTGGGCGTTTCAAACATTTCCTTTGGACTTCCCAGCCGCGAGCTTGTAAACTGCAACTTCCTGCAAATGGCGCTTACCAACGGACTTGACCTGCCGATAATCAACCCAAACGCGGCGCTTATGACGGGCGCTGTGAGGGCGTACAAGCTGCTTGCCAACATTGACGAGAACGCCTCCGAATTTATTGCGGCATACGCAAACAACGCCGTGACCGCTTCGGTGAGCGCACCTGCGGCGGCTTCCCCCAGCGCTTCAAAGGGCGGCGCAATGGACTTGCCCTCCGCTATCGCAAACGGCTTGAAGTCCGAGGGTGCGAAAATTACCGCGGAGCTTCTCAAAACTCACGATACCATGGATATTGTTGACAATATGCTTATCCCTGCGCTGGACAAGGCAGGCGCGGACTTTGAGACGGGCAGGATTTTTCTCCCCCAGCTTATTACTGCGGCAGGCGTTGCTCAGGCGGCGTTTGAGGTCATCAAGGAGCATATGCTGAAAACAAACGGCGAGACCGTGAGCAAGGGAAAGGTTGTGCTTGCCACGGTAAAGGGCGACATTCACGACATCGGCAAGAACATTGTGAAGGTGCTGCTTGAAAATTACGGCTTTGAGGTAATCGACCTTGGCAAGGACGTCCCCCCCGAAAGCGTACTTGAAGCGGCTGTGAAGCACGAGGTCAAGCTTGTGGGACTCTCCGCGCTGATGACCACCACTCTCGGCGCAATGGCGGACACCGTTGAGCTTCTGCACCAAAACAATGTGCCATGTAAAATAGTTGTGGGCGGCGCAGTTCTTACCCCCGAATATGCCGAAAAGATAGGCGCGGATTTCTACGCAAAGGACGCAAAGGAAACCGTTGATATTGCAAAGAGGGTTTATTCGGAGGAATGACGCTTTAACCGTTAGTGAAAATTGAATGGTGAATAGTGAAAAGTGAATAATTTTGTAGGGGCGGATTCCATATCCGCCCTATTCAACAACAAAACCCGGGAAGAGCCGTTCTTCCCGGGTTATTGCTTTATTTATTCGCCGAAAGCGCGCGCTGTCCGATGTCTGTTCTGTAATGGGCGTTCTCGAAGCTTATCTTCTTTACCGCCGCGTAGGACTTGTCAAGCGCCGCCTGCAGGGTCTCCCCCGTTGCGGTCACGCCGAGGACGCGTCCGCCGTTGGTGAGGAACTTTCCGTCCGCGTACTTCGTTCCTGCGTGGTACACGAAAACGCCGTCCACCTGACCGTTGTCGTCCATGCCCTGCATTTCAAGCCCCTTGGGGTAGCTCTGGGGGTAGCCGCCGCTTGCCATTACAACGCATGAGCAGCACTCGTTTTTCCACTTGATGTCGATGTCGGCAAGCTTGCCGTTGTACACCGCCTCAAAGATGTCCACCAAATCGGTGTCCAGCAGGGGAAGGACTACCTGGGTCTCGGGGTCGCCGAAGCGGCAGTTGTACTCGATCACCTTAACGCCCTTGGGAGTAACCATAAGACCAAAGTAGAGACAGCCCTTGAACGTTCTGCCCTCGGCTTTCATCGCCTTTATCGTGGGCAGGAAGATGTTCTCCATGCACTCCTTTGCGACTGCCTCGGTGTAGAACGGGTTGGGGGCAATAGTGCCCATGCCGCCCGTGTTCAGACCCTTGTCGCCGTCAAGAGCGCGCTTGTGGTCCATTGAGGATATCATCGGCACAACAACATTTCCGTCGGTAAAGGAAAGCACCGACACCTCGGGACCCGTGAGGAATTCCTCGATAACAACGGTGGAGCTGCTTTCGCCGAACTGCTTGCCGTCAATCATCGACTTGACCGCTGCAATTGCTTCCTCCTCGTTCTGTGCAATGATAACGCCCTTTCCCAGAGCAAGACCGTCCGCCTTGATAACGGCAGGATAGCTGTTCTCGGATTTGAGGTACGCAATGGCAGACTCGCTGTCGGAGAAAATCTCGTACTTTGCCGTGGGGATACCGTACTTCTTCATCAAATCCTTGGAGAAAACCTTGCTTCCCTCGATTATTGCGGCAGCCTTGTCGGGACCGAAGGTCATAAAGCCCTCGGCGTTAAGAGCGTCCACCATGCCAAGCACGAGAGGGTCGTCGGGTGCAACAACGACCATGTCCACCGCAAGCTTTTTCGCAAGGGCAACAACGCCGTCGATGTCTGTTGCGGCAACGTCAAAGCACTCGGCATAGCGAGAAATTCCGCCGTTTCCTGGAGTGCAGTAAAGCTTTTCCGTGCGCTTGCTTTCGGCAAGCTTCATAATAATGGCGTGTTCGCGTCCTCCGCCGCCTACTACTAATATTTTCATGTAAAAATCTCCTTAATCGTACTTTTATTCTGTAAATGCAAACGAATCAAGCACCGTTTCAAAATCGGCAAGTCCCGAATCATAGCTGCCTATGCCCGCAGTATAGGTTATAACATACTGCGTTGTTCCGTTAATAAGCATATACTGGCTCATTTTCAAATCAGCACCGAACACTTCTGCTGACATCTGAACATCGACCCTCAAGCAGTCGCAGCCGTTTACCTTGATTATCTCGTCTCCGAGATATGTGCAGCCGTTTACCTGTTCATACTGAGATTTCATCATTTCTCCGTAAAGCGACATATCAAGGCTGCTGCCGATTTCGCCGATGTCAGTGCAAACAACATTGAAATTCACGCCTGTATCGGAAATATACATAAACATTCCGTCATTCATGTTCTGAACGTCTTCCGAGGTAATATCAACACCCAAATCAACATCGTCGACATGATTGCTTATTTCTTCAACATAAGAAGAAAAATCCATCCATACCTTAGGGTCAACTTCAATTGTATAGCCCTTTCCCCGATAGATATTTTCAGCCTGTTCCGCCGCGGCTTCGGTCTCGCTTACCGTTTCGGCTTCCGTTTCGGTTTCAGCTTCAGTCTCGGCAGGAGTCTCCGCCGCAGCAGTTTCAGCTGATGTCTCTGCTGTTGTCTCGGGCGTTGTTTCCTCCGTAGAGGTGCTGTTTCCGCAGGCTGAAAAAGCCGTAATGATAAGCACCGACATTGCGGCAATAAGTAATTTCTTCATTGTGTTCATTCCTTTGTGTTTAATTCTTGGGGCAACTCGTCTGCGCCGTTTTTGTCCTGCATTTTTGCATATGCGTAAACCGCCGACGCGGCAATCGTAATTATTGCACCTGCGTAAAGCAGATACGACAAAAATGCAACCACTTGGTTGTAAGCACTCATGCGAGCAAAAGCCTCTGACCCGCGCAAACGAGCGATTATCTGAAGCTGCAAAACATTAAGATAAGCTACAGCAACAGGCAGCAGACCCGTAGTGACCGCCGACATAATAATTGGAGAGTGAACGCCCTTGCCGTTACAGATAAGCACATTTGCCGCGGTCAGCAGCAGGTTTGCCACACACATGGCAATGACTGCCCATGACGAAGCTTTCTCGGTATTTTCGATCATACTTGTCGGAATACCGAAAAGCGCCAGTAAATTATCCTGAAAAATGCTTGCCGCAATTGAAAATGCTGCCCATGCAATAAGCAACACCTGCGAAACTATCGCCGCCGTTCTGACCGATTTCGGAGTCATAGCTGCTGCCCCTTTCAAATGTATAACCGTATGTTACGGGCGGATATTATCCGCCCCTACAAAACTATTCATTATTCACTAACGGGACGGGAGACCCGTCCCCTACACATTATTTTGCGTAAAATGTCATTTGCACGGGCGGATATTATCCGCCCCTACAAAACAACCAAATAGTTAACCCCGACAACCCCCGATGTTTTTTCGCAAAGCGAAAAAACTCGGAAACGAAAGCTTTAGCTTTCGTTTTAATTCCGAATTCCGAATTCATAATTCCGAATTAAAAAATCAGTGGTGGAACAAACGAATTCCCGTGAACGCCATTGCGATGTTGTACTTGTTGCAGGTCTCGATAACGTTGTCGTCACGGATAGAGCCGCCGGGCTGTGCGATGTACTCAACGCCCGACTTGTGTGCGCGCTCGATGTTGTCGCCGAAGGGGAAGAACGCGTCCGAGCCAAGGCATACGTCGGTATTCTTTGCAAGCCATGCTTTCTTTTCCTCACGGGTGAAGACTTCGGGCTTTCTTGTGAATACCTTCTCCCACTCGCCGTCGCGGAGAACGTCCTCGTACTCGTCGCCGATGTAAACGTCGATTGCGTTGTCTCTGTCGGCACGTCTTACGTCCTCCTTAAAGGGAAGCTCCATAACCTTGGGACACTGTCTGAGCCACCAGTTGTCAGCCTTCTGACCGGCAAGGCGTGTGCAGTGGATTCTGGACTGCTGACCCGCGCCGATACCGATAGCCTGACCGTCCTTAACGTAGCAAACGGAGTTGGACTGTGTATATTTGAGGGTGATGAGCGAGATGATAAGGTCGCGCTTTTTGTCGTCGGGAATGTTCTTGTTGTCGGTAACAATGTTGCCGAAAAGCTCGTCGTCGATAACAAGCTCGTTTCTGCCCTGCTCAAAGGTAACGCCGTAAACCTGCTTTGTCTCGATTTCGGCAGGAACATAGCTTTCGTCTATCTTGATGATGTTGTAGGTGCCCTTTCTCTTGGACTTGAGTATCTCCAGCGCCTCGTCGGTATAGCCGGGAGCGATAACGCCGTCGGAAACCTCGCGGTGAATCATCTTTGCGGTGCAAGCGTCGCACACATCGGAAAGTGCGATAAAGTCGCCGTAGGAGGACATTCTGTCCGCGCCTCTTGCTCTTGCGTATGCGCAAGCCAGAGGTGAAAGCTCGCCGAGGTCGTCCACCCAATAAATCTTTTTCAGCGTGTCGGAAAGGGGCTGACCTACAGCTGCGCCTGCGGGGGAAACGTGCTTGAAGGAGGTCGCCGCGCAAAGTCCCGTTGCCTTTTTCAGCTCCTTAACAAGCTGCCAGCCGTTGAAAGCGTCAAGCAGGTTGATATAGCCGGGCTTGCCGTTGAGTACCTCAATGGGAAGCTCGCTGCCGTCCGCCATAAAAATTCTGGACGGCTTCTGATTGGGGTTGCATCCGTATTTAAGCTGCATTTCGTTCATTTTAAATTCCTCCTGAATTATTTATTTTTGTTTACGATTCTGCTTTCGTACTTGCCCGATTCGATGTCGATGTAGCGCACAAAAAGGGATACCTTGTTGTCCTCGTTGAGGTTTTTCCAGATAAGGTCTGTCAGCTCGTCGATGGAAACGTCGGGAAGCTCAACGGTTTTCGGCTCGCCCTCAAAGCTGGGAAGGGGATTCCCTGCCGCATTGTAGGTGTGGATAAACTTAGCCTTGCCGCAAATGGGGTTGCTGTAAGCGTAGGTGTAGCGCTGGCAGGAAGAGCCGTCGCCGTCCGCGCTCTTGAGGATAGACATTGCATAGTTCATCTCGCCGCCCTCAAGGTGGATAATGCCCGAAATTCTCGGCGTAAAGTTGGGAGCGTCGTCCTCAAACTCACGGGTGCGGAGAGCCTGCTCAAAGGTCATCTGCTTGTCCATAAGCTCGTAAATAGTATCGGTCTGGTCGCCGTTTGTGACGATAGTTTTGTTGCCGAGGACGCGAACGGGCGCGTAGATAATAAGGTGTGGGTCAACCATTTTGGACGGGTCAAACGCCTGAGTTCTGATACCCTCGCCGTCCTCCACAAACACGCGGTTGCGGCTGTTTTCGCTTCTGCCCATGATGAAATAAGCGGTAACAGCCTTCTTGCCGTCGGCGGACTTGCCTATCATAATTCCTCTGCCGTGGTACTCCAAGCTGTTAAGCTCGTCTGCGATAGTTTTTGTTATCATTTTTATTCCTCCCTAAAATTTTCCTAAATAGCAAGTTGTTTTATATGGTACTTCGACCGTACCGTTCCGCTGATATTTCAAAAATGCATTGCGCATTTCATCAACAAACTTTTCGTAATTCTCGTCGCCCTCTTTCAGCGAATAGGAGTGTGAAAGCATATCGCCAAGAAATCTTTCCTCATCCATATTTATTACATTATCCGTGCAGAAAAATTTCATTTCAGAAAAATATTCATTCCGAAGAAAGTGATCGCCTTCTGTTGGACCGTCCGACCCACCTACATGACACTTCCCGCAGTATTTTATGCATAACTTGTCACGCTCTCTCATGAAATCGGTGTCGGTTATCCTATCGTTCCATATCACGGCAAGCCGACCTTTAGACGAAAAAATTCTTTGACATTCAATTTTGAATTTTTCTCTGTCAAACCAATGAAAAGCTTGCGCCGTTGTAACAAGGTCAATCGAATGTGCCGCAATGCCCGTATCCTCCGCAGAAGCGTTCACAATTTCCGCATTGGGGAGATTTGCCCGAAGCTTTTCCAGCATATCGGCGTTTGGCTCGACAGCGGTGATTTTCCACGGCTTTACGGAAAGACATTTTGTGAAGATACCCGTTCCCGCGCCAATGTCCGCAACGGTTTCCGCCGACGTCTGCTCATACAGCCAATCCACAAGCGAATCGGGATATGAGGGACGGTATTTGTCATAAGCGTCCGCTTTGCCCGTAAATTTTTCCTCGTTCATTGATCGTCCCCCTTTTTTTCAAGGCAGTACATTCTAATCATATTTCCGTCGTTTTCTTCAACCATGCCGTAAAATTTCCAGCCGCATTTTTCGTAAAAGCTGTCATGTGTGGTAATAAGATAAACCGAATTTATACCCTGCCGCGCAAGGTCGTCCGCCGCCCTGTCAAGGAGCATTTTTGCAAGCCCGTGCCTGCGGTACGCCTCCTCAACATAAACGGCGCAAATGTTGGGCGCAAGGTCGGGGCGCTTGTGGAAATCATTTTCAATAACGCCCAGACCTGCGATGATTTCGTTTTCGCCGTTCAAAACCACATACCACGCAGGCACAGCCTTTTCGTCCGAAGCCGCGTTCATGCTGTCAATGTAGGCTTGTGTCGGGATACCCCACTTGCTGCTGAACCACTCGGCAGCTTTCGTGATAAGCTCGGGGTGGTCACGGAGCAGCGTGATACGGTACGAAAAATCTGCCCCGTTATTCATCAACGACAGCCCTTCCGTTCTCCACCCGTATCTTGTCCTGACAGAACAGCGACACCGCCTTGGGCAGTATCTTCCACTCCACGTTTTCCATGACTCTCCGCTGGAGAATTTCGGGAGTATCGCCGTTCAGCACGGGGACGGTATCCTGCAAAATTATCGGTCCGCCGTCGCATACCTCGGTAACAAAATGCACCGTTGCGCCCGTTACCTTAACGCCCTTTTCAAGCGCCGCCTCGTGAACGTGAAGCCCGTAAAAGCCCTTGCCGCAGAAAGACGGGATAAGCGCAGGGTGAACGTTTATCATCTTGTTGGGATAAGCGCGGCAGAGAGTTTCGTCCAAAATCGTCATAAAGCCTGCGTATACGACCAAATCCGCCTTTTCCTCGTTAAGCGCCGCAAGCATAGCATTGCTGTATTCGTGAACGTCGGCGTAGTCGCTCCGCACCAGCACACGGGTCGCAATGCCGTTCTGCTTTGCCCTTTCCAGAGCGTAAGCGTCAGCCTTTGAGGAGATAACGCAGGTTATCTTTCCGCCCTTGATGTCTCCCCTTTTTTCGGCGTCGATAAGCGCCTGCAAATTGGTTCCGCCGCCCGAAACAAGTACAACTATATTTTTCATTTTAACATCTCCGTTTAAAAAATCAAGGCTGCAAACAGTTTACAGCCTTAATTCGTTTAGCAAATAATTACGCCCTCGTCGCTGTCAACAAGCTCGCCCAGCACATAAGCTTCCTCGCCTGCCGCCTTGATAGCCGCGATAGCCTTGTCCGCGTCGTTCTTGTCAACCACAACGCACATTCCCACGCCCATGTTGAAGGTGTTGAACATATCGCGCTCGGGAATTTTGCCCGTCTTTGCGATAAGGTCGAAAATGGGAAGCACCTGAACGTCCGCCCTTGAAATTTTTGCGGAAAGTCCATCGGGAAGCGAACGGGGAATGTTCTCATAGAAGCCGCCGCCTGTGATGTGGCTTATGGACTTCACCTTTACCGCGTCAAGCAGGGACATAACAGCCTTAACGTAAATTCTTGTAGGTGTAAGCAGACACTCGCCGAGGGTCATACCCAGGTCGGACTGGTGTCTTGCAAGGTTCTGCTCGTTTACGGTGAACACCTTTCTAACGAGAGAGAAGCCGTTTGAGTGTACGCCGCTTGATTTAATTGCGATCATAACGTCGCCTGCCTTTTGTGTGGACGGGTCAAGGATCTTGTCCTTGTCAACAATGCCCACCGAGAAGCCTGCAAGGTCGTACTCCTCCTCGGGCATAAGACCGGGGTGCTCCGCAGTCTCGCCGCCGATAAGCGCGCAGCCTGCCTGAACGCAGCCCTCCGCAACGCCCGAAACTATCTCCGCGATTTTCTCGGGAATATTTCTTCCGCAGGCGATATAGTCAAGGAAGAACTGTGGCTTTGCGCCGCAGCAGATGATATCGTTCACGCACATTGCAACGCAGTCGATGCCCACAGTGTTGTGCCTGTCCATGATAAATGCGATCTTGATTTTGGTGCCAACGCCGTCGGTGCCCGATACAAGAACAGGCTTTTTGATACCTGTCATATCCAGCTCGAACAGACCGCCGAAGCCGCCTATTCCCGAAAGTACGCCGTTTGTCATAGTGCGCGCAACGTGCGCCTTCATAAGCTCAACAGCCTTGTAGCCGGCAGTTACGTCAACGCCGGCTTCCTTATAGCTTTCAGAAAAACTTTTCATTATAAACCTCCGACAGTAAATCTGTGATTATTCTTTTCCGCTCCAGCAGTAGGTGCAAAGCTTACACTCGGGAAGCCCAACAGCCTCCACCGTACCCTTAATAGACTGGAACTCGAGAGACGTCAGCTTTAGTCTTGAGCAAATTTCATTTCTAAGTCTTCTGCCGCGCTCTGTTGTGGAATCGCTGTATTCGCTGATATGCTTGATGCCCTCCGCGCCCTCAAACTCGTCGATAATTTTGCGCGCTATCAGCTCCAGCTCGGATTTGCTTCTGGAGAAATTCAGGTACTTGCAGCCGTACATGATAGGCGGACAAGCCGAACGCATATGAACTTCCTTCGCGCCGTTTGCGTAAAGGAACTCAACTGTCTCGCGCATCTGCGTGCCGCGGACGATGCTGTCGTCGATAAACAGAAGCTTCTTGCCCTCGATAAGCTCGTGAACGGGGATAAGCTTCATTTTCGCAACCTTGTTTCTCATGCTCTGGCTCTGAGGCATAAAGCTTCTCGGCCATGTGGGGGTATACTTGATGAACGGTCTTGCAAAGGGTATACCGCTCCTGTTTGCGTAACCAATCGCGTGTGGCACGCCCGAGTCGGGTACGCCGCACACATAGTCAACATCGGGAAGAGTGCCGTTTTTGATGTCGTACTCCGCCATAATTTCGCCGTTTCGGGTACGCATGGTCTCAACGGTCACGCCCTCGTATATCGAGTTGGGGTATCCGTAATAGGTCCAGAGGAAGGTGCATATCTTCATATCCTCGCTGCCCTTTTCAAGGACTTCAACCCTGTCGGCGGTAAGCTTAACTATCTCGCCGGGCAAAAGCTCCCGGTAGGTGTCATACCCCAGCTTCTGGAAAGCAAACGACTCAAAGGAAACGCAGTAGCCGTCCTCCCGCCTGCCGATAACAATGGGAAGTCTGCCCCGCTTGTCCCTTGCAGCGATGATGCCGTCCTCGGTCAGAATGAGCAGGGACATAGTTCCGTCGATTTTTTCCTGGGCATAGCGTATGCCCTCCGCAAAGGAGCTTTTCTGTGAGATAAGAGCGCCGATAAGCGCGCTGGAATTGACCTTTCCGCTGCTCATAGCCTCAAAGCTTGTAAAGCAGTTATCCACAAATTCGTTCCTTATCTGCTCGGCATTGTTGATGATACCGATATTGCACACGGCATAAACGCCCATTTTCGAGCGCAGGAGAATAGGCTGGGGGTCGGTATCGCTGATACAGCCGATACAAAGGTTGCCCCTCATGTCCTCGATGTCGCTTTCAAATTTTGTTCTGAACGGTGAATTTTCAATGCTGTGAATACTTCTCTGAAAGCCCAGCTCCTTGGAGTACGCAGTCAGACCGCCGCGCCTTGTGCCGAGATGGGAATGATAGTCAGTACCGAAAAAAACGTCGCTTATACAGTCATTTTTTGAAGCAGCTCCAAAAAATCCGCCCACTAAATACAACCCCTTTCAGGTTTGGTTTCGCAAAAATGGTTTCGCTGAAATTAGCCGAAGATACGCTTCATCATTTCCTGATAAGCTTCCTCTACGCCGCCAAGGTCTCTGCGGAAACGGTCCTTGTCAAGCTTTTCGTGAGTAGTGCTGTCCCAGAAACGGCAGGTGTCGGGAGAAATTTCGTCAGCAAGAAGAATCTGACCGTGGAATCTGCCGAACTCTATCTTGAAGTCGATAAGGTCGATGTTATGCTCCTTGAAGAACTTGAGCATGAAGCTGTTTACGGCAAAAGCGTACTTTGTAATAGTGTCAATTTCTTCCTTTGTAGCAAGTCCGAGACCGAGAGCATAGTAGTCGTTGATGAACGGGTCGCCCAAATCGTCGTTCTTGTAGCTGAATTCGAGAGTAGGCTGCTTGAGGGGAGTACCCTCCTCAATGCCCAGCTTCTTGGAGAAGCTGCCTGCCGCAACGTTTCTTACGATAACTTCAAGGGGAACTATCTCAACCTTTTTAACAATAGTCTCGCGGTCGCTTATCTCCTTAACGAGATGTGTGGGGATACCCTCCTTTTCAAGGAGACCGAACATGAAGTTTGTCATCTTGTTGTTGATAACGCCCTTGCCGCGGATAGTGCCCTTCTTCTCGCCGTTGAAAGCGGTAGCGTCGTCCTTGTAGTCAACGATAACGTAGTCGGGATTGTTTGTAGCAAATACTTTCTTAGCCTTACCCTCGTAAAGCTGTTCCTTCTTTTCAATGTTTTCCATGGTGATATACCTCCAAATTTATATTTTAAATATTTTTTACGAAATAATAACCTGTGCGCCGAATTTTACAGCTCTGCAACCATCTGCTGCATTTTAGCGTCCTTAGCCTTAACGCCGTCTATCATCTTCTGCTTAGCCTCGGCAAGCTTTTCCGCAAGCCCCTCGTCGGAAAGCGCAAGCATCTGGATAGCAAGGATAGCAGCGTTCTTTGCGCCGTTTACCGCAACCGTTGCAACAGGAATACCCGAGGGCATCTGAACTGTGGCAAGCAGCGCATCAAGACCGTCAAAGGTGGACTTGATGGGGATACCGATAACGGGGAGAGTTGTGTGTCCCGCAATTACACCTGCAAGGTGAGCAGCCATTCCTGCCGCGCAGATTATAATGCCGAAGCCGTTCTCCTTAGCCTTGGAAGCGAATTCCGAAGCCATTTCGGGAGTACGGTGAGCGGACATAACGTGGACCTCGTAGGGTACTCCATAGCTTTTAAGCTCTGCAACAGCGTCCTTAACAACGGGAAAATCGCTGTCGCTGCCCATGATTACAGCAACCTTTTTTAACATAAAATACCTCCGAAATGAAAAATTTAAAAACAAAAAGCTGTGAGAAAACCGTCACAGCCTGCACTTAGATACACTTATGCTTTGATACAGAAAATTCCGCCGCAGCAGAACGCCCGCACGGCAGCGCAGAAAAATATATGGAATCAATAAAACTGCATGAAAAACCCAACACAGCTAACCCTCCATAAATAATAACTCACTATACTATTGTACTGTATTTCCGCCGAAATTTCAAGTGTTTCTCAAAAAAAAATCACAATTTTTAAAATTTCTCATTTACGTATTGCTTTTTTCGTGAAATATGTTAAAATAGTATATAGGGAAACATGGTTTCCAAAAATTAATTCGGAGGTGCTTCATAATGGCATACGTAATTTCTGACGATTGCATCAGCTGCGGCGCTTGTGCTGACGGCTGCCCTGTAAACGCAATTTCCGAGGGCGACGGCAAGTACGTTATCGATGCTGCGACCTGCATTGACTGCGGCGCTTGCGCAGATACCTGCCCTGTTTCAGCTCCTACAGCTGAATAATCAATTGAATCCTACATAAAAATTCCGTACCCATGTTGGTACGGAATTTTTTTATTTTATCAATTTATCAAGTTCTGCCGTCAGCTTCTGCTTCATTTCATTTAATTCACCATCTGTCACACGGTTACTGTCATCATACATTAAGTGCATCGGATACCACCAAACAGGACCGGCGCCGTTATTTCCATACTCGCCTATATCGCCCGTTCTCCTTGGATACAAATGCCAATGCAAATGCGCGTCACCCTGCCCAAGACACTCATAATTCATCTTTTCGGCACCGAACGCATTTTTTACAGCTTCCGCCACAATAATCATTTCCTGCATAAATTTAGTTGAAAAAGCCGTATCCAGATAAAAAAGTTCCGTCTTATGCTGCTTACAAAGGAACAGTGTATATCCCTTAAAATGCTGGTTATCACCTATAACCACATATCCCGTTTCCAATTCCTTGACAAAATAAGGATTAATTCCTTTTTCAATCATTTCTATTCTATCGCAAATAAGGCACATAACCCGTCCTCCCATAAACATATAGAAAAATCCCCGCCGAAACCGACGGGGATCTAAAAGCATCAATTATTCGTTGATAGCTGTAACAACGCCTGAACCTACTGTACGGCCGCCTTCACGGATAGCGAAACGGAGACCCTCTTCAATAGCGATAGGAGTGATGAGCTCAACGTCGATAGAAACGTTATCGCCGGGCATACACATTTCCTTGTCAGCAGGAAGTGTGATAACGCCTGTAACGTCAGTTGTTCTGAAATAGAACTGAGGTCTGTAGTTGTTGAAGAAAGGAGTATGACGTCCGCCCTCTTCCTTCTTCAGAACGTAAACCTGACCCTTGAACTTGGTGTGGGGGTGAATGGAACCGGGCTTACAAAGAACCTGACCTCTTTCGATATCAGTTCTCTGAACACCACGGAGAAGAGCACCGATGTTATCGCCTGCCTCAGCGTAGTCGAGGATCTTTCTGAACATCTCGATACCTGTAACAACAGTCTTGCCCTTTTCATCCTTAAGACCAACGATCTCAACTTCGTCACCGGTCTTGAGCTGACCTCTCTCAACTCTACCTGTAGCAACAGTACCACGGCCTGTGATTGTGAATACGTCCTCAACAGGCATAAGGAAAGGAAGGTCTGCCTTTCTCTCAGGTGTAGGAATGTAAGAGTCAACAGCGTCCATGAGCTTCTGGATGCACTCATACTCGGGAGCGGAAGGATCCTTGGAAGCGGAATCAAGAGCCTTGAAAGCAGAACCGATGATGATAGGTGTGTCATCGCCGGGGAACTCATACTTGTCAAGAGTCTCACGGATATCCATCTCTACGAGCTCGAGAAGCTCGGGATCGTCAACCTGGTCAGCCTTGTTCATGAATACAACGATGTAAGGAACGCCAACCTGACGAGCGAGGAGGAGGTGCTCCTTAGTCTGAGCCATAGGACCGTCTGTGGAAGCAACTACGAGGATAGCGCCGTCCATCTGAGCAGCACCTGTGATCATGTTCTTAACATAGTCAGCGTGGCCCGGGCAGTCAACGTGAGCATAGTGACGGTTGTCAGTCTCGTACTCAACGTGAGCAGTATTGATTGTGATACCTCTTTCTCTCTCTTCGGGAGCCTTATCGATATCAGCGTAGCCTTCGAACTGAGCCTGACCCTTGAGGGAGAGGTACTTTGTGATTGCAGCTGTAAGAGTAGTCTTACCGTGGTCAACGTGACCGATTGTACCAATGTTAACATGGGGTTTTGTTCTTTCAAATTTAGCCTTTGCCATTGGAATGATCCTCCTTATAAATAATATAGTGGAATACTAACACATTATATTTTATCAGATTTAATAAAATATTGCAAGTGTTTTCTTCAATTTTTATAAAAAATATTAGTCGTTGCCCTTGCTTCTTGCAGTCATGATCTTCTCAGCGATAGATCTTGGAACTTCAATATAGCTGTCGGGCTCCATAGAATACTGACCGCGGCCCTGCGTCTTGGAACGGAGGTCGTTTGAGTAACCGAACATTTCGGACAGAGGAACAAGCGCGTCAACCTGAGCTGTACCGTTGTTTGTTTCCTGACCGAGGATCTGTCCGCGGCGGGAGTTGAGATCACCGATAACAGTTCCCATGAAATCGTCGGGAACGATAGCGGATACCTTCATGATAGGCTCGAGGATGCAAGGATCAGCCTTCTTCATAGCTTCCTTGAACGCCATAGAACCTGCGATGGAGAACGCCATTTCAGAGGAGTCGACTTCGTGGTAAGAACCATCGTAAAGTGTAACCTTAACGTCAACTACCTGATAGCCTGCGAGAACGCCTGCCTTCATAGCGCCCTGGATACCCTTGTCAACAGCAGGAATGTATTCCTTGGGAATAGCACCGCCGACAACAGCATTAACGAACTCGTAGCCCTTACCGGACTCGTTAGGCTCGACCTTGATCTTAACATGACCGTACTGACCCTTACCACCCGACTGACGAGCGTACTTGTGGTCAACGTCTGCAAGCTTCTTGATCGTTTCCTTGTATGCAACCTGAGGAGCACCAACATTAGCCTCGACCTTGAACTCTCTGAGGAGACGGTCAACGATAATGTCAAGGTGAAGCTCACCCATACCTGCGATAATGGTCTGACCTGTTTCTTCGTCTGTCCATGTTCTGAAGGTGGGGTCTTCTTCAGCAAGCTTTGAAAGACCGATACCCATCTTCTCCTGACCTGCCTTAGTCTTAGGCTCGATAGCGAGCTGGATAACAGGCTCGGGGAATTCCATGGATTCGAGGATTACAGGGTGCTTGGGATCGCAGAGCGTGTCACCTGTTGTTGTGTTCTTGAGACCAACACAAGCAGCGATATCACCTGCATAGCAAGTATCGATATCCTTTCTGTGGTTGGAGTGCATCTGAAGGATACGTCCCATTCTTTCGGAGTTGTCCTTAGTTGCGTTAAGAACGGTAGCGCCTGCGTCAACCTTACCGGAATATACACGGAAGTAGCAGAGCTTACCAACAAAGGGGTCTGTTGCGATCTTGAATGCGAGAGCCGCAAAAGGCTCATCGTCGGAAGAAGGTCTTGTGACCTCTTCGCCTGTTTCGGGGTCAACGCCCTTGATATCTTCGATATCTGTAGGAGCCGGCATATAGTCTACAACTGCGTCAAGGAGCTTCTGAACGCCCTTGTTCTTGTAAGAAGTACCGCAGGTTACGGGAACGATCTCGTTAGCGATAGTACCCTTACGGATGCACTTCTTGATCTCTTCAATTGTAAGCTCTTCACCGTCAAGATATTTCATCATGATCTCCTCGTCCTGCTCAGCAGCAGCCTCGAGAAGCTTTTCATGATATTCCTTAGCCTTGTCAACCATATCTGCGGGGATCTCCTCAACGCGGATATCCTTGCCAAGGTCATCATAGTAAACATACGCCTTCATTTCTACCAGGTCGATGATACCCTTGAAGGTATCCTCAGCGCCGATAGGAAGCTGAATAGGAACTGCATTACACTTGAGTCTTTCATGCATCATATCAACAACGCGGTAGAAGTTCGCACCCATAATGTCCATCTTATTTACATAAGCCATACGGGGTACGCGGTAATTGTTAGCCTGTCTCCAAACGGTTTCAGACTGAGGTTCAACACCGCCCTTTGCACAGAAAACAGTTACAGAACCGTCAAGAACTCTAAGTGAACGCTCAACCTCTACTGTAAAGTCAACGTGGCCCGGAGTGTCAATGATATTGATTCTATGGCCTGCCCAGTGTGCAGTTGTAGCAGCGGAGGTAATTGTGATACCTCTCTCCTGCTCCTGCTCCATCCAGTCCATTGTTGCAGAACCCTCGTGAGTTTCACCGATCTTATGGTTTACACCTGTATAAAAAAGGATACGCTCAGTTGTGGTTGTTTTACCTGCGTCAATGTGAGCCATTATACCAATATTTCTGGTTTGTTCAAGTGAACAATCTCTTGGCATAATTTTTTCCTCCAAATTCAAATTCCTAAGCCGGAATTTTCACGTTTATGCCGCGTCTATTACCAACGGTAATGTGCGAAAGCCTTGTTAGCTTCAGCCATCTTATGGGTATCTTCGCGCTTCTTGCAAGCACCGCCGAGACCGTTTGTAGCGTCGATAATTTCAGCCGCGAGTCTTTCCTTCATAGTTCTTTCGCTTCTTGCTCTTGAATATGTTGTGAGCCATCTGAGACCGAGAGTCTGCTTTCTTTCAGGTCTAACCTCCATAGGTACCTGATATGTGGAACCACCTACACGGCGAGCCTTTACTTCAAGCAGCGGCATGATGTTCTCAAGAGCCTGCTCGAAAACCTCGAGTGCGTCCTTGCCTGTCTTTTCAGCTACGATCTCGAATGCGTCGTATACGATCTTCTGAGCTACACCCTTCTTACCGTCAAGCATAATGTTGTTGATAAGGCGTGTAACGATCTCGGAATTGTAAACAGGATCACACAAAACCTCACGTTTTGCTATTTTACCTCTTCTTGGCACAATACTTCCCTCCTTCATAAAAATGATATCATAGGTACTCGTTTCATTCCACAACCGCTTTTGCGGGTGATGACACGCACGACCAATGCAGAGGCATTCATCTATATAAAATGAATTCTCCACATAAATCATGATGTGGTTTCATTGAGTTTACCGGATATTTCAAGACATTTCAGCTTACTTAGCTGCGCCTGCCTTAGGCTTCTTTGCACCATACTTGGAACGAGCCTGATTTCTCTTAGCAACGCCCTGTGCGTCAAGTGTACCTCTGATGATGTGGTAACGCACACCGGGGAGGTCCTTTACACGTCCGCCTCTGATAAGAACAACGGAGTGCTCCTGAAGGTTATGACCGATACCGGGGATGTAAGCTGTTACTTCAGTACCGTTTGTAAGTCTTACTCTGGCAATTTTTCTCATAGCAGAGTTAGGCTTCTTAGGTGTAGCGGTTCTTACAGCTGTGCATACGCCTCTCTTCTGAGGTGAGCTGAGGTCGATAGCAACCTTCTTCTTGGCATTGTAGCCCTTCTGAAGTGCGGGAGCTGTTGACTTCTTCTCAAGAACGGTTCTTCCCTTACGAACTAACTGGTTAAAGGTTGGCATAATCTATCTCCTTTCTTACAAAATTATATGAAAGCCCCATTGGCACTCACATACTTGTTTATTATACACGCAAAAAATCCGTTTGTCAAGCATTTTCAACAAATTTTTCCGCATATTTTTTATATGTCAAAAATTCATTTTGTGCCGCAGTGATATGAACTGCGGTTATGTATGACAAACAGATTTTAATGTATAGCTATTTTATCCCAAAACTGCAATTTTATACATCAAAGGAGGACGAGCCTGCACGGAGAGTGGAGCTTCCTCTTTCCAAAACCTCGGTATAAAAATTCTTTTTCTTTGCGGCAAACCTGCGCAGGAACATAAAAGCAGCGTGTACAGCAAAAAATACAAGCGACGTAATTAACGTCCAGTACATTTCATCGTCGAATATTACCCCAATTATAAACATTGCAAACATAACTATCGCAAATGCCGCCAGCGCCTTGCCTATGATGCTGAAAATCACCATTCTTTTATCGGCAGCATAATATTCCTTTTTATTGCGTTCGTGCCACTGGTCGTACTCCGAACGGCTGAATTCCTCGGAGCGTGACTTTTTCTTGTCCGCCGCGGAATTTTTGCTTCCGGCTTCCTTTATTTCCTTGTAAAGCTCATCGCTTATGACCTTCAGCATATCCTCCCGTGCTTCCCTCATGCTGTCGATGCAGCTGTCCGCCTTCGCAGTCTCCTCCGCGCTAAGCATACGGCTTCTCTTCACCGCGCAGTCACGCACGCTGCCGTCCTCGGAAAACATTGACTCACCCTCGGGTATCTCTGTATAATCCGCGCCCTTGAGAAGCATACCGTAGAGCTTATTTCCCGTATCCAGACATTTCAGCACGGTATATGCCTTATCCCTTTCGCAGCTTTCGTCCATACCATCCATAAGACGGAGCATGATATTTTTGGTGTACTCCAAAAGCTTCATCAGCTCTGTGATGTAAATATCCGCCGCTTGGGAATTTCCCCCGATATCGGAAAACTTTTTCTCATAGTCCGCACGCACGGAAATGAAGTCCAGCACGTCCTTATGTATCGTCAGACCCAGCTTTCTTGTGTATTCCTTTGAGAAAAACAAGTCGGGTCTTGCTTCCTTTTTGAGAGTTTCAAGATTACCAAAAAAGCTGTCGCAGCTAAGGTATACCGCCGAGGACTCCTGCGTGAGGTACTGACTTGTAAGCTCGCGCCTGAAAATAGCCTTTTCGCAGCTTGGGTCGGCGTCGATGACCGCGTTATAGCTTGTGTAGGCTTCGTCGTAGCTTTTCTTTGAAAAGAAGGCGTCGGCGGAGGACATAAGCCTGTAGACCGCAACGCTTTTTTCGGTTTTTGAGCTTTTCATTTCTTCAAAAAGCTTGTCCGTATCCGCAGTATTTCCGCATACGGGGCAAACCGCTTCCGTGTGGCTCTCTCCCTCAAACGTACTTTTACATACGGGGCATACAAGGGACACGACCGAATTTTCCGTCATAAAAAAGCTCCTTTCCAAGCAACGCAATAGAATAATTATATCACACATTTTCCAAAAATACAACTGCTTTTGAGGAATAAATTTTGGGTGCAGCATTTTGTAGGGGACGGGTTTTCGTCCCAATGTTATTCACTATTCACTATTCTCTTTTCACTATTCACTTAAACAAAAATTTATTGCAACATTTTGTAGGGGACGGGTTTACCGTCCCAATGTTGTAGGGGCGGCTATCAGCCGCCCGAATAAATATGCCTATAACACGGGCGGATAATATCAGCCCCTACAAAATATGCTCCGTTCAAAACAGTCCACCGGACTGTTTTGAAGAAAAGTTTTATTTGTAGCTCCCACAAGGGGAGGCGGTCTTGTTCGCCTCCCCTCAAAATGCTGTCGCATTTTTCACCCCTTGCTCCGTTTTTTCGGGCGCCTGCGG
>JAGAUA010000065.1 GCA_017847885.1 Oscillospiraceae bacterium | reverse complement strand
ATTCTGCCCTTTTGAGGGTAAGAAGCCCTGTTTGGGGCAAAATATGATGAGATTTTTCACATTCTTGCAGGAAAAAAGACTTTTTCAGGCTGGGCGTGAATTTTTTTATCTTGGAATGCTATTTATTCAGCGTTTCCCTAAGAAATCAATTTTGCTTAAAAATCTTCGATTGTATTATGTGTATGACATTATCACAAATTTTTGGAGCGAAGGTGGTACTGGAAAGATACATAGTGCCGCAAAGCCAAATCGGTATTTACAGGAAATATCACCACGTGCATGGCGAACAGCTTTAGATGGCTATTTTGAAAAATCTATGTTCCGTACAGAAACTAGTAAGATTGCAAATCCCAAAAGTGAAGAATATGTAATACTAAATTGTATCTATTTGCACACATTTACTGCGATGGATCAACTTTCTATTGACAAGTTTGATGTTGAGCATATTGCACCTAAAGAGCAGATGAAAAATCTTATTGCAAAATGCGGAGGCAATGGATTACCGATAAGTTGTATTGCAAATCTTTGTTACTTACCTGAATATGTTAATAGAAGTAAAAAAGACAGGAACTTCTATCAAGACACAAAATACTTGCAGTACATTAATCTTGAATCTGTTGAGCAAAAATATAGCTTTACTACCCGTGAAGATCTAGAATGGATGGATATGCCATTTGAAAGTGAGGAAGACTTTAACGATTTGCGTCAATTCTATTCAGAATTTTGCACTTCAAGATTTGAAACTATTAAAAGGTTGTTTTGTGAAGCAATGGGTATTGATTACTCTGAAATGAAGATGTTAGTTGAAGAAACCCTTCCTTCTTCAACGGTACAGGCTGCAACAAATCTTCCTGATGCTAATCGCTCATCCACATTTGCTTTTGTAGCAGATTGTATTTCACGCATAGAATCAAACATTGGTGATACATTAATTAAGCGAGGACGATCAACGTATTGTACTCAAGATCGAACAAAAGGATATGTATTCAGCGTGTCAAAAGCTTATAAACAAGGTCAGCGTGAAAAATATTGGTTTGCTTATAGGAAAAATCCCTTTGATGATATTTCTGATTGCCAAGAACAGTTTATAGTTTATGGCTGCAAAAACGCAAATGAAGTTCTGGTCTTTCCAGTTCATGTAATCGATGAACTAACCGATAAGCTGAATTATTCATTGGAGGACGATGGAAGTGTATCACACTGGCATATTGTATTTTTTAGAGATTCAGCCGGACACATGACACAATTACTTTCGAGACCAGAGTTGACGGAAAAAGAGATTGATAGCTTTAAAATGTAATTTGATATGATTTTCCGAATATCATATGCATTTGTAGAAATAAGTCGTTCTGAAACTTTTCCCCTTACTCTGAAACTTTTCTCAAAAGAATAGTTTCAGAGTGATTTATTATAGTCATAAAATCGACCTCATTTGCCTCTGCGGAGTAGAGAAAACGCCACAATGAAACTATTCTATAAAAGCAAAAATGCCCGAAAGCCTTTTAATAAAGGCTTTCGGGCAAAAAATAAAGGACTACGGTTTCGTATCAAAACTGTAGTCCTTATTTGGTCGAGGTGACGGGATAAGTACTTCCAAACAGTACCCACACCCCAATGAAAGAAATATATCGTGTGAAACAATTCACAGCAAAGAACAGAGCAAAAACCGCATAAATACGGCATTTCTGCTTACTTTTACACCTATTTTTTTTACTTTGATGAAAAGTAGTCTTATGGTAGTCCTGTCACAAAAATCACTCACGACTTGCCCCGTTTTGCCCCATAATATTGCGAAATGCGGGTAGCCACTCCGTCCTGCCGTGGCAGACAAACATTATCCTTATCATACTGCACCTCTGTGTTAATATTGGCTGTGTTCTTACAAACAGATTGTTAAATTATATTTTTTCGATCCATGAAAAGAACTTATCTAAACCTTGGTTTTCTTCTCTTGTTTCAAGGAACATTCCTGCCGTATACCATGAATGTGTATTCTTTTTATCAACAACCTCATAGAGTTCACATTCATTTCCAAGGCTCTTTGCCTTTTCATAAAATCGTTCTGCACATGAAAAATCTATCAATCCATCGTGCTTGCTCTGAATCAGCAGCATGGGAATATTATTTTTAGTCATAAGTGAGCACGGCTCTCCGTTTGTTCTGTCATATCCTTTTGCGAATAACTGATCAAGCAGTATCCTTACAGACAGAGACGTCTTAACGGAAAAGCTGTACGGTCCGCCAACTCCGATAAAACCGACCACATTTGACACATCTATGTCATACTCTTCCTGCACCGATTTACTGTAACATAGGATAGATGACAGATGTGCTCCGGCAGAAGGTCCCGAAACAATTACTTTGGACGTATTGATTTTCTTTTCATTCAAGTATCGGATCGCTGACTTATATCCGTTGCACACATCTTCGATTTGACATGGATACTTATTTTTGGGTGACAGTCTGTACCCGATTGAAACGAAGCGATATCCTGCATTGGCAACGCACTGACCAACAAAGTCAAAATACTTTGGCGTCCCGGCATTCCATCCGCCGCCATGCACCCAAATAATAACCTTGTCACTTAAAACATTATCAGGCTCATAATATAAGAAATACTGGTCCTTATCGTTTCCAAATGAAACAGACTCCGGGACAGTTTTTTTCTGTACGCGAAGCATTTTACTGTATAAGCCAAAATAACTTAAGCTTTCACGCATTGAGTCATTCATAGCGTTTTACCTCCAAGTCTATACAATAAACTAATACTACCATATAAAAGCACAAAAATCAATGTTTACAGTAACTTTTTCCAACGATAATATGAGAAAAATTTCATTTTATCGTTGACGGAGTGTACAAATTATGTTATCATTAGTAAAATGAATTCGGCATTTATGCTTAATAGGAGGAAAGATTATGAGTATAAAAAAACTGCTTTGCGATGGCTGGGAATTTTCAAAAAATCCGATCAATACGGAGTATTCTGACGCTCTTAAATGGGAAAAGGTCGACCTGCCCCACGACTGGCTTATATATGATACCAAAAATTTGTATGAAACCTCTACGGGCTGGTACAGAAGAAAGCTGGAATATGCTAAAAACGTAAACCGCGTTTCGCTGCGATTTGAGGGCGTTTATATGGACAGCCGCGTATACGTAAACGGCGTGCTTGCAGGGGAGTGGAAGTACGGTTACTCCACCTTTGAATTTGACATTACCGACCTGCTTCGGGAGGGAGAAAATCTCATTTCGGTACGTGTTGACTACCGCGAACCTAATTCAAGATGGTATTCGGGCGCAGGAATATACCGCAGAGTATGGCTTAAAACCTATCCCGATTGTCACCTCACCGCCGACGGAATTTACATAAGCGCGGCTGAGGACGGTACGGTCACTGTTACCGCCGAAACTGAGCGCCCAGAGGGTACAGCTGCGGCAGAGCTTTCCCTGCGGCATATTATCATGGACGGCGAACGGGAAATCGCGCGTACAGAGCGTTCCTGCTGCGCATTTGACAGAAGCCGTATGCCGAGTCTTGTCCTCAGAGACGGCTGCTCTTATACCGTAAATACCGACTATCTGATAATTGAAAAGCCTTCGCTTTGGGATATCGAAAACCCCAAGCTTTATACCCTCGTTACCGAGCTTATGCGTGGCGGTGAGGTTATCGACAGGGAAGAAAACCGCTTTGGCGTGAGAAAAATCGAGTTTACCGCCGATAAGGGATTTTTCCTTAACGGCAGGCACGTCAAGCTTCACGGCTGCTGCGAGCATCACGACCTTGGCTCTTTGGGTGCGGCGGTGAGCGAAGCCGCAATAAAGCGCAAGCTTGAAACGCTGAGAGTCATGGGAGTGAACGCTATACGCACAAGCCATAATATGCCTGCAACGGAATTTATGGAGCTTGCCGATGAAATGGGCTTTCTGATTTTGTCCGAGGGCTTCGATATGTGGGAGATGCCTAAAACCGAGTTTGACTATGCAAGGTTTTTCCCCGAATGGGCGGACAAGGACGTTGCGTCATGGGTGCGCCGCGACAGAAATCACCCTTCGGTCATCGGCTGGAGCATAGGCAACGAGATTTACGATACCCACGCAAGCGAAAGGGGACAGGAGGTCACCTCTATTCTTATGGGGTATGTCCGCTGCCATGACCCGAGGTGCAACGGCTATGTCACTATCGGCTCAAACTTCATGCAGGGCGAAAATGCGCAGAAGTGTGCCGACATAGTAAAGCTTGCAGGATATAACTACACGGAGCGGCTTTATGATGAGCATCACAGCCAGCACCCTGATTGGATGATATACGGCAGCGAGACCGCTTCCGTTGTGCAAAGCCGCGGCATATACCATTTTCCGCTTTCGCAGGCAACCCTTGCCGATGACGACGAGCAATGTTCATCGCTTGGAAACTGCACCACAGGCTGGGGCGCGAAAAATACCGAATACTGCATAACCGCCGACCGTGACGCGGAATTTTGCGCAGGTCAGTTCATATGGACGGGCTTTGACTATATCGGCGAGCCTACGCCGTATTCCACGAAAAACAGCTACTTCGGTCAGATTGACACCGCAGGCTTCCCAAAAGACAGCGCATATATTTTCCGTGCCGAATGGACGGATCACAAAAAATCTCCTTTTGTGCATATCTTCCCGTATTGGGATTTTACCGAGGGGGAGGATATTGACGTCCGCGTTGCAACAAATGCGCCTAAGGTAAAGCTTTTCTTTAACGGAAACCTTGTGGGGGAGAAGCATATAGACCATATTCACGGTAAGGAGCTTACTCTCGATACGGTTATAAAATACGAAAAGGGCGAGCTTTGCGCCGTTGCTTATGACGAGAACGGAAACGAAATTGCCCGTGATGTAAAAAGGTCATTCGGGGATACGGCGGAGCTGAGGCTTATTCCCGATAAAACGGAAATGAATGCTGACGGTACTGATTTGATTTTCGTTGATATTTCGGCATATGACGAAAACGGCGAGTTTGTGGCAAATGCTAACAACAGAGTCTTTGTTTCTGTCAGCGGTGCAGGGCGGCTTGTTGGTCTCGATAACGGCGATTCCACCGATTATGAGCAGTATAAGGGCGTTTCGCGCAGACTTTTCTCGGGCAAGCTGCTTGCTGTTGTTGCTGCAAAAACAGAGCCGGGTGATATTGAGATAAAGGTCACTTCTCCGGAGCTTCCCGAAAGCAGACTTACGCTTAAGGCTGTTCCTGCCGAGGTGCAGGAGGGAATATCCGCAAGCACCGAAAATGCTCCCCGTGAGTTTGACTGTACCGCAGCCGAAAAGGATATTCCCGTAAGAAAAATTGAGCTTATCGGCGAAAGCAAGCTGTTTACCGCAGACCGACGGGAAATAAAGTTTAAAGCGGAGGTATACCCTGCAAACGCGTCCTATGCAGACGAGATAGAGTACCGCATAACTACCGTTCTCGGCATAGAGTCAAACCTTGCTGAGATAGTTTCCGCTGAAAAAGGTATTGTTACGGTGCGCTGCTGCGGAGACGGTGAGTTTTATTTGAGAGCGCTCTGCAAAAACGGCACGGATAAATACCATATAATTTCTGCTGTAAAATTGTCGGGTGAGGGGATAGGCGCGGCGGTATTTGACCCGTATGAGCTTGTACTCGGCGGTTTGTATACTTTGTCAAGCGAGAATATCGGAAACGGTATTCAGCACGGCGCAAAATTTTCATATGAAAACAGTTGGTTTGGATTTGAAAACGTTGATTTCGGTCCTGTTGGAAGCGACACGGTCACAGTTCCGATTTTTGCAAACTGTGATAACGCCGTAAGAATAAGATTTTATGACGGCATACCGGGCGAAGGCGGCGAGCTGATAGGCGATTTTGAATATCATAAAAAGTCGATTTGGCTTACATATATTCCCGAAACCTATAAGCTTTCAAAAACGCTTAAAGGGGTGCATATCATTGCTTTAGAGTCGGGGGACGGCTATGATATCCAAGGCTTTAGCTTTGAAAAGAGGGCAAAGGAATATGCCGAAATATGCGCTGCCGACAACGATAATATCTACGGCGACAAGTTTACCGTGGGAGAAAGCGACGTTACAGGCATTGGCAACAACGTTATGCTTGATTTCGGCGAGTTTGATTTCGGAGAAAATTCCCCGTCTGCAATCGTAATTACGGGCAGGTCAGAACTGCCGCTTAACAGTATCCATATAATTTTCAGCGGTGAAACGGAAAAACGTGTGCTGGCGGAATTTAAGCGTGCCGACGAATACACTGAGAGAAGATTTACTGTTGACGGCGTAACGGGAAAATGCAAGGTTTCTTTTGCGTTTCTGCCGGGCAGCAATTTTGACTTTAAATCTTTCAGATTTGAAAAATAGTTTTATTAATTCAAAAAGCGGAGAATTTATATGAAATATTATGTAGTTGACACATTTACGGACGAAATTTTCAAAGGCAATTCTGCCGGGGTATGTATTCTCGAAAAAACAGTTCCCGATGAAATAATGCAGAAAATCGCATTTGAAAACAACCTCTCCGAGACTGCCTTTGTGCTGAAAAAGAGCGATATCTACTCGTTGAGATGGTTTACGCCGACATTTGAGATAGACCTTTGCGGACACGCAACGCTTGCTTCGGCTTTTGTTGTGCTGAACTACCTTGAACCCGAGTCAGATGTTGTACGTTTTGATACGATGAGCGGTATTCTGACGGTTGAGCGGAAAAACGGCGCATATGAAATGTCATTCCCGAAAAGAGTTCCCGAAAGAATTGACGTTACCGATGAAATTACAGCTGCGCTGGGATTTGCTCCTAAGGAATTGTACTCCGAGCGCGACCTGTATGCTGTAACGGACAGCGTGGAGGATATATTAAGCTTTGAACCCGATTACAAAAAGCTTGGAACATTGGATAACTGGCTTGGTATAGTTGTTACGGCAAAGGGCGAAAACTGCGATTTTGTTTCAAGATTTTTCTGCCCCGAACTGAATCTTGAAGACCCGGTAACAGGCTCGTCTCATAGCAGCCTTGTTCCGCTGTGGGCGAAAAAGCTTAACAAAAATGATTTGACAGCGAAGCAGCTTTCAAAGCGCGGCGGAACTCTTTATTGCAGGCTTGGCGAGGACGATGTAAAAATATCGGGCAGCGCGGCTTTGTATATGCATGGGGATATAATCATTTGAATACGCGTCCTATAATGCAAGGATAAAAATATTTGAAAGGCTTGATACCCGTTTTTCGCAGGTATCAAGCCTTTTTTCGGAATTAATCAAAAGAGGGGTTAAATGCGTAGAAGTTTCTGGAATCAAGGGTATCCTGAACAATTCTCAGACCCTCGCCGAAACGTTGGAAATGTACGATCTCACGCTGTCTGAGGAACTTGATGGGGTCGCGTACATCGGGGTCGTCTGCCATACGCAGAATGTTGTCATAGGTAGTTCTTGCTTTCTGTTCTGCTGCAAGGTTTTCATGCAGGTCGGTAATTATATCTCCCTTTGATTGGAAATACGCGGCTGTAAAGGGTACGCCTGCCGCCGATTGAGGATATATACCCAATGTGTGGTCAACATAATAAGCGTCAAGTCCGCCTGCTTTGATCTGCTCAGGAGTCAGATTTTTCGTGAGCTGATAAACGATAGCGGAAATCATTTCAACGTGCGCAAGTTCCTCCGTTCCAACATCTGTCAGTATTCCCTTTACCTGGTCGTTTGGCGCAATATAACGCTGGTTGAGGTATCGCGTCGAAGCGGCAAGCTCACCGTCGGGGCCGCCGAGTTGTTTAAAGATATGATTAATATTTATAAAAAATGGAAATTGTATTTTTTTTGCGGTTGAATTCAATCCTGCTAATGATTTCAAGCATATTTGAATTAAATTCTTCCGGGGAAATATCGGGCTGTGACACTATGCCGTATACCGTAATCAATTTATCTATGAATGAAATTCTGTCACAGGGCGAGCAGGTCGGGATATCGTTCAGCTTATCATTCAACGCAGCTATTGTCTGTGTTATTTTTGTCTTGTTAGCCTTGTATTCTTCCAACGTGTCAATGCCGTCCTCGTAGGCTTCGCGGACACGGGAGAGCTTGGCTTCCTCTTTTTTTATTTTTTCACGCAGTAATGCCGCATCGGTGCCGATGTTATCATTATTGGAAACGGGGTCAAAATTGATTGCATTAGGATTATTGATATCCCGTCCGATAGCCTCAAGCACCGCCGTTTTCAGTTTGCGTATAGTAATGCTATGGCTGACGCTGCATTGCCCACGGCTGTAATTATGACATTGCAGGGAGTCACTTGACGACGCCTGAGCGCGGACGAGGGTCGCGCCACAAGCAGAACAACGCACGTATCCGCGGAAGAAATACGTTTCGTGCCGTTGCTGATATCGTGCAGGATATTTTTTCTTGGTCGCGGCAAGCTTTTCTTGGACTGCATCAAATGTTTCATTGTCTATTATTGGCTCGTGCTTTCCATCGACTATGATTGTGTCATCGGTTGCCATGTATTTATGTGATGCAGTAACCTTGCCGTTTGGGTTCCAGCGCAGTTTCCCAATGTAGGTGATGTTGTTTAAAATATACTCAATGTTGCGGTTGCCGAAAGTATTCCCACGGGTAGATTTTATGCCCAGCTCGTTCAGCTCCGCCGCGATTGCTCGTGTGCCAGATCCCGACAGATATTTTTCAAAAATCATTTTAACAATGGGTGCGTTATCATTGGGAACATACACACCGTTTTCTATGGAATAACCGAATGGCGGGGCAACGACAACGCCGCCCCGAGAGATTTTTTCGGTCATGCCGCGGCGGACCTCCTCGGCGAGATTTAGGGAATAATACTCGTCCATAGCTTCCAGCAGTGCTTCTATCAGTATTGATGTCTTATCCTCTCCAATAGGCTCGGAAACGGACACAACATCAATGCCGCACTCCTTTTTTAACATGGATTTATAAACAATACTATCCTCACGGTTTCTTGCAAAACGTGAGAATTTCCACACCAAAATCACATCAAACGGGCGCGGCTTCGTCTTTGCTGTTGCGATCATCTCCATAAACGCAGGGCGCTTCTCTGCTTTTCTGCCGCTTATGCCCTCGTCGACATAGGTATATTTTTTGCTGATGATAATATCGTTCGCTTTGGCGTACTGCTCAATCATTTTCAGCTGGCTGTCGGGGGAAAGTTCGACCTGCATATCTGTTGATACACGGATATATACCGCACCGGTTTTCATAGTTGGACCCCTTTCTGTGGTTTTATTATAAATCATCAAATGGAATTTTAGGTGGATTAAATCCTTCTGATTTCAAACGTTTATACATCATATCGCATAAATAAGGCGTTATGTATAAATCATATGGGCTTGAGAAATCAAAACAAGTTTTTATTATATATTTGAGCCAAAGAAAAGCCATAATTATAAAAGCCGATACATATGCCAAAGAAGGAATTATTTGAAAAATAGAATTTATAATATTATTTAATGTGATTGGTTGTTCCAATTTAAAGTTAATTGAAAATGGAATTTCTGATAATTTTGTGAAAAACATAGTAAAGATAAATACGGTTGAAGATACCAATAGGTCTTTCAAACGGCCACGGGCGTGTTTGTTTGCATTATATTGCTTCTTATATAAGTTCAATATTTCATCAGTATTATTTTTCTTATTACAATTTTCATAGATGTACTTTTTAGTTTCGGTTATTGCAAACGAAAGAGCATTATTTTCTATTAGTTCATTAAATTTAGCTTGAGGGGAAAAATCTGAATTTTGATTTCTTTGTGTATTAATCTTATTAGCCGTAAAAGCACTTCCTTTATAATTAATTTGAGTTATATGTACACTGCTTTCCCCCGTTCCGTTAGGTTCGGGGGATTTTTTGCAGTTGACTGCAATTAATGTTATGTATGCGCTTACTTCTCATATGCACAATCTTTGCATACCCGTGATGTCGATGGGTTAGTTTTTCCGCATTTGGGGCAGCGCCATTCTCCGCCTGTGGATTTACTTGCAATATCCGAAAGACTCATTTTGGAGTTTGAAGCGCCCTTTGGAGCCGCAGAAGCACATACACGTTCGAGCATCAACTTTATGGAAGCTGTACTATCAGTACAATATTCGGCACGTTCGAGAAGCTTTGCAATAGCAAACAATATAGAAGCAGAAAAGAGCGTACCGATAATGCCTATGATGGTTACAATTGCAGCGCTTGCATCAAGGCGATAAAAAATATCTTCAAGTTTTGCCCCCGACACAAAGCTTCCGATTACGCCCAATACGGTGTAAATCCATGCGATGATCCTCATAATTTTTGAATTCATTTGTCATTCCTCCATTAATTTTTAATATTAACCGCTATATATGCGGATTTTTAATATTTTAAAGTAATCTTTGCAGAAATTTTTCCACTATTCAATTCATTAAGCTTTATTATTTTAGCTTCATAATCATCAATATCATTTAAAATATCATCGTATTTGCTTGGTGCATATCCAATTTCTTGGTAGTCATTAAGAAAAACATATTTGCATTTCATAAAATCAAAATCGAATTCAAGTTCATCACCTTCATCAGCAAATTCAAGAGCTTCTTGCATATCATTAGTTGAAGATTGTAATGTAAAAGAAATCTGATTTGCATATTCTTTCGGTAATGTTGGTTTGGCAGGAGCATAAAAAGCTATATTTATGTATATCTCATTTTCTTTAATGTCTGAAATCCTTGCGCAAATAGGCAATTCACGCTTCAAATAATCATATGCCATATCTTTCAATCTGCTTCTGTATAAATATCCTAAGCGTATACGCGTAGAAGTATATAAAGCAACGGCTTCATTATCATATGGATTGGTAGGTTCAACTTCGACAATAACGTTTGCATCGTTTTCAGCGTAACTCAGTACAGCTGACATATCAGGCTCTTTTCCTTTAATAATGCAAATATGTACATCTTCATAGCAGTAAGCAGCTGGAAGTCCATTAACATCAGCAGGAAGAAAAAATGAACGAATAACAGGTTTTGACGTATTACTATTAGTAACATGAGGTAAATCATTTGAATTTTCTTTTGGCTGCTCCATGCTTTTTGTTTTTTCATATTTAGCTGATGTTTCATATTTTGAATTTAGTTCTGATTTGGCTAAAGGGGTATAGTTCAATCCTTTTGATGTTGAATTTATATTTTTGTTTTGCTTTGATTCAATATCTTTCTTAATTGCAAGTGCAGCATAAATGCCTATTAGGATTAGTGGCAATAAGCCAAGTATAGTTATAAGCATATACGTCTCCAATTCGATTTTGGTGTTTCAGTATTTTATTTAAACCGCCCACCAAGGGCGGTTAGTTTTATGATGCGCCTTCTTTGTTTTCGGGATAGTCCTCGATAATGGTCTCCATTTTTGTGACTATCCTTATTTTATCATCGTTATGCAGTTGGCGGTACAGGTCGAGCAGGTCTTGTTCACCATCTTTAATACTTGGGGTGGCTTCAACGACGATTGGATTATCGTTTATTTCGTTCAGATCGTCAGCTTTTATTCCCAAGCCTGCACAAATTTTAAAAACATTATCAACGGCAGCGCCGCCGACATTTTTTAAAATAGAGCGTAACGTTGATGTCGGCAGTCCTATTTGTCGTGCAAATCCTTTAATTGTATGCCCCTGCTTTTTCAGCAAGTCACTTAAAAATTCTTCCCTTGTCACTTTATCACCTCCAACAATTATATAATATCATAACTATAACGAAAAATCAATACTTTCTATATTAAATTATAACGAAATATCGGTACTAAATTTGTGCAGTTGTACAAAGTGGCGATATTTCGCTATTTATTTTCAAAAACGTATTGACAATAGCGATATTTCGACATATAATTAAAAGTGAGGTAACGAAATATCGACACTCAGAAAGGAAGTTGATAAAATGTGCGTATATCCAAATCTCGACAAAGCAATAAGAGAAAAAGGTATAAGTAAAAAATATCTTGCGGAAAGGGTGAATATCAGGTATCAGACATTTATCGTTAAGTGTAACGGTAAAAATGATTTTACATTTGACGAAACTCTGTGCATTAAAAAGGAACTCGGAACAAACATGATGCTGGAACAGCTGTTTGAAAGAACATCGTGAGAGAGTTCCGAGGGACGAGGTTAAAATCAAGATTGCAAACTATTTTAACAAGACCGTGCAAGAGATTTTTTTTGGTCAGCAGTAACGGTTAGGGCTTAGAGAGGATGGAGAGCATGGCAAATCCTAATAGGACAAACCGCAGGATACATACACTTTACGGGAGGTGTTTTTATGGCAAAGGAATTGACAGTGCTTCGTTTCCTGGAGGTAGAACGGGACGGCAAGATCGTTGCCGTCCCCGTGGAAGAAATAACACCAGAGGAGAGGAAACAGTGGCAGAAGAACGTCACCGAGAGGCTGTCCCGACACCTTAGCGGTCTGCCTCTTCGCGAGCCTGAGTTCACCAAACGGCTGATACGTGACGGGATTTTATAAATGTTAGGGAGGATGTGAAAAGCTATGAAGTTCAAGCGTAAGCGGAATTATTTGATTGCTCAATTGACTACCTCGTCGGTACTGAAACGGTGAGGGCTTAGAGAGGAGGTGAAAGTAATGGGAATGCCAATTACACACAAGAATGTTGAAGCCGCTATGGAGATTTTCAAAATTCTTGCTGATAAAAAATGCACTGTTGCAGATGCTCACAGTGTTTTATCCTATGTAGGAATGAAGCTGGATCATAATACAACAGTGCCTGAGTTAGATTATTCCGAATTGTTCGGCTCGGAATTAAAAGCGTGTGATGATGAATGATTATTTATCATCTTCCTGTTTTTCTTTTACAAGAATGTCGCAAAGTCTTTCACTGACTGCTGAGCTTGTGGCGAGCTGGCAGATAGTTAATCCGTTTTCTTCTCCGACCTTTCGCACAAGTCGGAAAACACAATCGCTGCGACATTCTCCGTTGATAAACGGGCAAAAAGTATTCATTATATCCCTCCTTCCGCCATTATTATACAGCGGAATGGTGTGGGGTGTCAAGAGAACATCGTGAGAAATAGGACAAACCGCAGGATACATACACTTTACGGGAGGTGTTTACATGGCAAAGGAATTGACAGTGCTTCGTTTCCTGGAGGTAGAACGGGACGGCAAGATCGTTGCCGTCCCCGTGGACGAAATAACGCCCGAGGAGAGGGAACAGTGGCAGAAAAACGTCACCGAGAGGCTGTCCCGACACCTTAGCGGTCTGCCTCTTCGCGAGCCTGAGTTCACCAAACGGCTGATACGTGACGGGATTTTATAAATGTTAGGGAGGATGTGAAAAGCTATGAAGTTCAAGCGTAAACTGTGTAAGCCCTGCGCCGAAGCGCTGAAAGCGGCAGGCACGCACACGGTTATTCCTGTCGGGGAAAACGTGCGGAAAGTCGATTGTTTCAAGTGCAAGCGGCGCAGGTTTGGCACTACATACACGGTTGAGAAAATCAAGAGGTGAGGAGTAACGAACATGAAAATAATAAAAAAATCAAAAAAATTAAAGTTATTCCAGGAAGTTGTAAAGCTGTTTCAAGAGGATAAATCGCATATGTTAGACGCAGTTATTCCGGGGGCATATGTGAAGTCATACATTGACCCCATTCCCACAGATGACGACCTGGTATGTATAGGGATAACCGCGGGTGCACGTTTTTATGTGCCCAAAAAATATAGACAGGTAGTCACTATACGTGACTATGGACATTGGGACTACAAACTCACATGTCCGATTACGGGTGAATCCGTAATAGTTTCGCAGTACCTCGGCGAAAGCCACGAAGTACGGATGTATTTAGGGGTATAGGAGGTCGAAACAATGTTAGCATGGATGATTGCCGCGCCGATATTGCTTGCGCTGCTGGTGTTGGAAATAGTGCTGATGTTAGGTGAAAACATCGCGCTTTGTTTCGACCCGAAAGCGCCCGAGGAAAGCGAGGACGAGCCGCGATGAAAAAAAAAAAACTGTTAAGGCAAAAAGCACCGGGATAGACACGATGCGCCTGCGGATATTGCAAACGAAATGCTTGACGGTGCGCGAAATAGCGAAGAAAATGGGTACCACGCCCACGATTGTAGAGTATGAGCTGCGCCGCATGGGTTACACGCCCCATTACGACAAGGGCAAACCCGAGCCGGACAAGCTTCTCGCCGAGGTAAAAAAGGAACGCGCACAAGCTGATGCCTGCACGCGCCCCAAGAGAGAAAAATAGGAAAAAAGTTTATGTGCATATTATACTGCAAAATCGGAGGTTTGTCAAGTTTTGCAGTTGACTGCACGGAATGGGAGAAAAGTTTATGATAAATGAAGCTATTCAGAAAATTGAGGAAGAAACAGAAAACGCTTCCCCCGAGATAAAAACGCTGGGAAAGTATGTTAAGATGTTCGTCTTGACTACCGAAGAAAACGCCGAGTGCGTTCTGAAACCGAATACAGACCTTGAAACATTCATGGAACGGATCAAGGATATTGCTAAGAATATCCACAGCAACAAGTATTCCAGAGAGGCAGGAGAAGCAGGAAAGCAGGTCGTTGCGCAGATACTCGGCGAGCCTGTCAAAAATGTTCCCGAAAACACCGAAATCGGCAAAATGGTGGTAGATAATACGGACTGTCGCATCGTTACGCTGTCATCGGAATTTATAATCCCCCTACTGCACATTTATTATGGCATTGACGCCGCTCCGCAGGAAGCACCGAAGCCAAAACGCCGCGGTTTCCGTGCGGTATCCTTGGACGATTAGGGGGCGTGCGCATGAATTTCAAGGAATTGATTTTGCGCCCGATACCGCCTGCACCGATAACAGACGTCCCGTCCGAAAGTTCGGTGTATGAACCGCCCCAATGGTCGGGTGCAAAGGGTTACACGCGGAAGATACGGAACTATCTTTACATAGCCGAAATGGACGGAAACCTGCTGATTGTTACGGCATATTTCAACGGCGAATTTGCATGGCGCACGTTTATTTCCGATACGGATTACTGCACCCAGACGTCCGTTGAAAACCCGAAAAAGTCAACCGCGAGCGTGGGGTATATTACGCAGTATTCCCAGGCATACGTCCCAATCAACGGCGCCGACGAGGTTATTGACGAGTATATAAAATCAATGCACATATACAGCTTGCCGGCTGTGTGGGGCAGATGGTCCGAGGGGATAAAGTGCGTTGAGGCTATGCAGAAGCGCATACGCGACCTCAAGACCGCTGAGCGACACCGCAAAATAAGAGAGGCAACGGACAGGTGTATGCTGGAGATACGCCCGACGGTCAAGGGTTTCACGAAATGGGCGGAAAAGCAGAGCGACAAGGTTTACATCGTGTATAAAACTGCTGAGGATTTCGGTGTATGCACTCATTGTCTGAAACAGATCCCAAAGGGCGGTCAGAAATGGGAGCACCGAAAAGAAATGGTGTGCCCCCATTGCCACAAAAAAGCGGTGTTGATATGTTCGGGGTGCTTCCGCGACGGCGGGATCGAGAACCGTACCGAGGCATTATGGTACATTCAGAAAACGTCCGAGGGCTGCTGTATGCGGTTATTTGCGGCGGATTACAACCTATGCAAAAACACCCATTGGGGCGACATTGACATTCAGATAACGCCTGAATTTTCTATGGGCATTAGTCTTTCGGAGCAGGGACGGTATTTCATCAACGCAGCGGGCAACGTCTGCAATTCGTTTGAATGGGGCGATTTTATGCAGACCCATTCACCGTATTGGTGCAATAGCCGTAATAACCCCGATGTCAATGGGAAAGTATATACGGGAAATATCAGAACGGCACTCGACCACTATGAACAGATGCGGTATATTCCATGGGACAAGGTTAGGAAAACGATTAATAAATATTCGCCCGTGTTCGTGCTCAAACGGCTGATTGAATGTCCGTGGATTGAATATCTGCTGAAAATGAAATTGGATAATCTTGTGAAATATTGTCTGAAATCATCCAATTATACGGTGAATTCCGACCAATGGGCGCACCCTACACAGCGCCCCAAAAGCCTTGCGCACATTCTCGGCGTGACACGGGCAGAGTTGAACGCCATTGCGCCGTATGACCCAACATATGCAGAATTTTCGCTGTACAAATATCTGATGCGGCGCAAATCGGGAATGGCTGAATATCAGCAGCTTGCGCCCTATGCAAAATATTATAGGGATATGGTCAACGCCATGGAATACCAGCCCGTGAGCAGGTATATACGATATATCAACGAACAGGCGGTGGTATATCAAACCCATGATGCAGGTGACATTACGGCGGTCATATCCGATTATTCCGACTATATCCGCGACGCGGTCAATGCGGAATACAACATGGACGATACCGCGACTATAAATCCCCATGATTTATTCACGGCGCACGCTGAGGCAGAAATCGACGAGCGGCTGAAAAGCTATGATAAACAATATTCCAAATATGCGGACGAGTTAGCGCTGAAAACGGCCGAGGTTGTGAAAATCAAGGGTATCACGCTATGCGGCAAGGAGTACGCTATTGCCCCGTTAATGACGTGGGGTGAACTTTACAACGAGTCGAAATATCTGCGGCATTGCGTGGCAACCTATGCAGACAGATACGCGAAAGGCAGCTGCATTATATTAGGCGTGCGGAATGCGAACAGTCCAAAGGTACCCATGGTAACGGTGGAACTGTCGCCCGACCTAAAGCACATACGGCAGGCGCGCGGCTACAAGAACGGCACGCCCTGCGAGGCGGTCAAGGCGTTCATCGAAGAATGGCACAAACAGCTGCTTGCAAAAAATATTGAAAAGGCAGGTTGATTATAATGGAAAACAAAATTATAGATGTGGAGCCGAGCGAGGTTTCCGCGGCATATGACGAGGCGGTTAAGCTGCACCATGAAATTATCACCAACGGCACTATCGCCGCACAAGCGTTGTGGGAGCTTTGCCGCTGCCTCAAGCGTATGCGCGACGAGCGGCTGTATATATCTCTCGGATTTTCGGAATTCGAGGAGTATTGCGAGAAAAAGGCAAACATCAAAAAGCGGCAGGCGTACAATTACATAAAAGCGTGTGAGGAATTGGGTCCGAAGTTTTTGCAGTCGAATGCGCAGCTGGGCATTACAAAATTGGAATTGCTGACGCACGTACCTGCACTTGACCGCGCTGAATTCATGGATAACAACGCAGTCGAGGATATGTCCGTTTCAGACCTGAAAAAGCGCATTGAGGAGTTGGAGCAGGAAAACGGGCTGAAAGGCGAGCAGATAAGCATGCTGCAGGAGCAGGTTTCCGGAAAAGACGACACGGATTATAAATCCCAGGTGGACGCCCTCACCGCGCAGGTCGAGGAGCTGAAAGCAAAGGCGGACAAGCCCGGCAAGGACATTGCCAAGGTGAAAAAAGAGCTTGCCGCCAAGGCCAAGGAAGAGCAGGAAAAGGCGGTGCGTGCCGCTATTGACAAGGAGCGCAAAGCCGCTGCCGAAAAGCAGCAGGAAGCGATTGACCATGCCACGGCCGAAATGCAAAATCAGATCGAAGGCTACAAGAAGAAATTGGAGTCGCAGAAGGCAAGCGTTACCGAAGCTATGCAGAAGGCGGCGGAGCTGGAGAAAAAGCTGTCTGACTCCCGGACGGATAATGATACAAAGTTCAGCATTTTGTTTGAACAGCTGCAGGTACGGTTGGAAGAGATTTTCGATGTTCTCGAGAACATCGCGCCCGAGAAGCAGAAGAAATATGCAGGTAAATTGTGCGAACTGGCGGACACGTTGAGGGATACGGCGGAGGAATTTTAAATGAAAATACTTGCCTTTTTCCGCAGACTGCGGAAAATCCGATTGATCAAGCGCATTGAAAAAGCGCTGGGATTTAAACTTTACCCCGATGTTGTTGATTACGTATTTTATGATAGATATATTCGTTTTACCGAGAGATGCTGCGGTTTAACAACGGCTTGTGCGTTAAAATTTATTCTCGATTTTCACAACGACCAAAGCAATATTATCAGTCCGGAATTGCTAATTAAGGGGTGTTTCTCCCAGTATAGAGATTGGAATGACAAACACCTAATTGTATGTACTATCGGGGATTGTTCAAGTTATATGCGTGCCCAATATACGACGGACTATTATCGCAGGATTTATGAACAGCTGAAAAAAGCACATATAAAAGTCAGACCGATTAAATTTTACAAGAGGTGAGTTTATGAAAAAAGAAAAAATATACGCGCTATTCAGAAAAAACGCGCATTTGAAACTGTATAACAAAATGTATAACGCCAACGGCGAGGAGAAAATCGCGCTGCAATACATAACCGACGGGTGCGCCTGCTATCCGTTGGAAAACCTGCCGATATTCAACGCGGAAACACTGCGCGGACTGATAAACGTTGACCCCGAAACACCGACACACTATATTGTCGAAGAAATCCCGGAATGGTGGTCAGATGCGTTAGTACCGTTTATGGACGGCGAAATACCGTTAAAAAAATCGCCGTGGGATATGTTCGGATTCACGGTGTTTGAAACGTACCACAACACCGACAACGACGGTTTTCCCGACATTTGCGTATTCGTCAACACGAAATTTCTTGCGCCGATCAGCGACGATGACGGCATTTTAAATTATAGTTATCGAAAATTAGACGGCGAAAAGTGTGCCGTTGTCGCAACCGACGGCATGATCGTCAAAGCGGTGATTATGCCCGTTATATTCCGCAAAGATGATATCCCAAAGAAAATAGATTTTGTTGAGATGGTTTATAGGAAGCTGATGGATATGCAGTCGGTGGCCGAAGCCGACGACGAGGGTGAACAGCTTGAGCTATAACCAAGAAACCGCAGAGCAGCGCGAACGGCGCAAACTTAGCCTGTTCACCACGCCGTTGAATAAATACGGCTATCAGCTGAACGTGAATAATCCCGTTATAAACGCGCTGTATGAGGATTACATAAAACGCTACGGGATATTGCGTCCACCAAGTGATACCCAGCGGACGCTATTCGAAAAATCACTATGGAATTTCCTGAGGCGGCTGTACCGGAAATATGACCCGAAGGCGCCTGATGTTCCGCCGCTGCCTAAAGACGGGCATATCAGCGCCGAGTTTTTCGGGTGGCGGCGTGAGCAGTTTGAAATTTTCGTCAACAATGTGTTGGACGTGCCGAAAACCGTTGAATTGTTCCGTAGGGTGAAAATAAAAATCGAGGAGGACAATTCTAATGACGAAAAGAGCTAAGCGATTTAAAAAAAGACTGATGGCAGAAGGATTTGACAGAAACATGGCGCAGAAGGTTATTGCGGCGTATAGAACCAAAAATGACGAAGAAGTTGCACATTGCATAGCGACGGTTGCCGAGATAAATATATTCAGAGGGGTAGTTCCCCGAAAAATAGTAATAAAAAAGTGCAACGAATCATACAAGCTCTGGAGGGCGAACAGTGAGCAGGTTTTTACGGAAATTCCGAGAGATAACGATAGAGTATGACGGGAATTTCTTCGCTGTCACCTGCGAGAACGGTGAGCGAATTATTTTCGATAACGCCGCCGAGGCACGGGAGCGTTTCCTCGGCGAGGTCGACCGTGTGTGCAGGCGCGATGTCAACGCCTGCATTGCAAAAGCCGGTTTTGATGTGAACACGGGTCTTGCAGTCGACTACAAACCGCATTCGTATGATGTGGGGAAGGTAGTTGACGCGTTTGGGAATTCGATAATTTGAAAGGCGGCGATAAAATGAGTAAAGCTGTTTTAATCAGCATACAGCCAAAATGGTGCGGTCTGATATTTTTCGGCACAAAGACCATTGAAATGCGCAAGAGCAGACCGAAGATTGAAACACCGTTTAAGTGCTATATCTATTGCACCAAAGCCCCAAAAGGTTGGGTAAGGATTGATAAAAATATTCGACTTGACACTAAGGTTATTGGCGAGTTTACCTGTGATAAAATAGCTTGCTATTCCTATAATTCTGACGGATACGGGATAAAAGAGGAAAAAGAGCTTTGCGCAGATTCGGGGTTGACACCTAAAGAATTATATCACTATTTGCAAGGTCTTAAACCTTACGCTTGGCACATATCCGACCTTGTAATCTACGACAACCCCAAGGAACTAAGCGATTTTGAGGGACTGCGGAAAACAAAATTCGGATATCAGCCCATCGAGATTAAAAGACCGCCGCAGTCGTGGTGTTATGTAGATGAACTTGAAGGCAAAAAATATGACATCGAAGAGTTGAAAAATTACGTGTCCCAAAATATAAACCAGGAAGAAGAATGGGACGGTGATGAAAAATGAAAATAACAGAAACTATTGATTTAGATTGTCCTTCGGGATTTTACTGCATGAATAATCAAAAAAAATGCAGCAGGATAAATACACAGGGAAACAAACCGTATTGTGAAATTTTTTACCCATTTTTGGATACTGACAGTAACGGAAAAATAATCAAATGTGAAAAATGCCTGCTTGCAGAACGAAAAGCGAGAATAAACGAGTGACATAGATAATTAACACCGATACCGCAGCCGTCCGCGAGGATACATTCCGCTTTAGCCGGTGGTCTGGGCGGCGCGTTATCATAACAGCAAAAGGGTGAGCAGGTCAGGCTTGCCCTTGCGCTGTCTTTGGACGGGTATACTATTATAATAGGAAAATTTCAAGGACTTTGAGTGCCTTTTCAGCACCCTTGTTATAGTATTAACTTTTCGCGCACTCGGGGGAATTTTTATGCGAATCAGAAAAACGGTTGATTTTGGTAACGAGCGGCGAGTGACAAATATCAACGCGCCGATGTTCGGAAATCATAAACGGCGCAGCGGAAAAATCAATGGGACGTCCGCTGCCGTGAAAAAAATTAACGAGGTCCATGCGGTGGACGAGTGCGAGGGTATGCTGAAAATGAATTTTGTTCCCCACGATTGGCACATAGCGCTGACCTATTCGGACGAAAATTACAACGGCGTGGACGAAGAAAGGGCATTGAAAGACCGCAGAAATTTTATATCGAAGCTAAAACGGCGCTGTGAGAAGGCAGGTATTGAACTGAAATACTTGACGATGTCTGAGCAGGGCGTGCGTTCGGAAAAGTGGCATCATCATTTTGTCTTGCCGCAGGGTATCAGCATAGCGATGATGTACGACTGTTGGAAATTCGGGCAGATACGGGTACTGAATACGCTGTATGCAAACGGCGATTTCCGCGGATTGGCGCAGTATTACGTTGACAAAACAAAGGGCGGCCAAAAGGACGATGACCGACGGAAAGGGCAGAGGCGGTACAGTTTCAGCAGGAACTGTGTCAAACCCGTGATTACATACGAAACGGGATTAGCGGATACGTGGCTGAAAAATCCCAGACCGCCGAAAGGCTGGCATATCAAGCCCGATAGCGTTTATAACAGCGAGGACGGTTGGGCTGGATATCCGTATCAAAAATATACGTTGGTGAAAAATGAGTAGGAGGGAGCATATGACAAAAGAAAAGCTGGATAATCTCCGCGAGCTGAGGAAAGAGATCCCGATGTGGCAAGAGGCATTGAAAAACTGTACGGACGAAAAAACTGAAAAGGCTATTGAAAAGCATCTCTCCGAAATCGTCGAAACCGAAAGAGAAGTCACAAAGTATATTCTTGAATATCCTGACCCTCTTACTCGACAGCTGTTGTATCTGCGCTGTGTCAAAAGGCTAAATTGGAATGCAATTGCCTACCGAATTGGCGGAGGAAATACAGCTGACAGCGTCCGCAAGATGTACGAACGTTTTAAACCGTAAGTGTAACTTGTCCGTTTTGTCCGATTTTTTCGTGATATAATGCAAATGAAATCAAAAATTTATTATTTCGGAGGCATTTTTTGAAAAAATCGTGTAGTTTTTGTGGAAAAATTCATGAAAAAAATTACATATGTCCGAGCAGACCCGTCAAGAAAAAAAAGGTATCCGAAATTGATAAATTTCGGGGGTCAATTGAGTGGAAAAATAAGCGTGAAGAAATACGAAAAAGGGACCTCAATTTGTGCGTACTTTGTCGCCTCGGTTTGTACACTAAAGACGGTGGATTTTCGTATGAGTCGGAAGTGGACGTACACCATATCACACCGTTGATTGAGGACTTTTCGCAGCGGCTGGAAAATGACAACCTGATTTGCCTTTGTGAATACCATCACGAGCTCGCTGAAAAAGGTGAAATTCCTCGCCAAAAATTGCGTGAAAATATCCCCCCCTGCCCCTTGCCCCCTCCCCCATGCGAATTTAATCCACCTACCATGCCCCTCCGTGAATAAAATATTCCCAAAATAGCTTTTTGAAAAAGGCATTTTTTTGAGAAAAGGAGGCTCAAACCGTGTCCAGACCGCCAAAACCTGCCGCTGTGATCAAGTCGGAGAAGAAATCGCACCGCACCAAAGCAGAGCTTGAGGCAAGAGAAAAATCCGAGAAGGCTCTCAAGTCCGGGAAGCCGATTTCGGAACGCCCCGAGGTCAAGGAGAATGCGGCCGCACACAAGGAGTTTCTCCGCGTCCGGGCAGAGATGAAGAAAATCGAAAAGGACGATGCGTTATACACGGCTGTTATAAACCGATACTGTCAGCTGTATGCGGAATGCCGTGAGTATGAGCAGCTGCGGAATGATGTCATGAAGCTGATCGCAGAGATGCGTGACAACTTCGGGAACATCAAGCATTCAAGCGCTAAGGCCAAGAGCGATGCTATGATTAAATTTATTTCTGCGATAGACAAGCTTGTACGGCAGATAGCGGCGTATGACTCGGTGGTTATGAGCAAGCGAAAAATGATGTTCGATATTGAAAAAGAAAACGTTATGACCGTTTCATCGGCGCTGAGGTCTATTCCGAAAGCACCTGACGAAAAGGAAAACGAGCTGCTGAAAGCGTTGATGGATGATAACGAGGAGGAGTGAGCAGGTATGTATGAGGAAATATTTGAAAGGCTGTCGCCGTGTTCCTGCGGCTGTACACCGCAGATAGCAATTGACAACAAGCGGAATTCCGTTGCTGTTGTCTGTGAGCATTGCCGTTATGAGGCAAGAGCAGAGAGCGCCGAAATGGCGGCTGAGCTGTGGGAGCATGCTATTGCTGTTCCCGAACTGCGTTATAATCCCTATCATGACCCGACAACGGGGCGGTTTACGGGTCCGGGCGGAGCTGGCGGCGGTTATCTTTTTGTTGGGAAAGGGCAGAAAGGTAAAGGGTCTTATGTGGTTGACAGCAATAAATTTGCTAAAAAATCAGCTGAAATTGAGCTGTCTGAAAGCATAAAAAATGATATGCTGAATCAAGGTCTTAACAGCAATATTAAGGGTATCCGCAAGAAAGCAGAGGAAGGTACAGGAAATTATGCTTTTAAAAACGCCAAAGCTGTAACGGCTGAAACTGCTGAACAGATGGTATACAATTCAAGAGTACACGAAAAAAACGGAAATACTCTGATTGAGGGCTATCTTGATGACGGTACACATGCATTTTATGCAAATTCCAGCAGTAGCCCAGAAATAAAAAGATTGATTGATACAAGAGAACGCATGCTTAAAGCAAATCAAGATACGACGTTAAGACAAAGGGATTTGACAGGTAAAACCACTACCACTTATGATAGGTGGAGAAAGAATAATTTAAGAAAGTTTGATAACTACTGGTATGGAATTGATTCCCGTGCTTTCGATGATGACGAAGAAGAAAGCGGGTAGACCTGCCGAGCTGAGATATAATCCATATCGAGATTGGAAAACAGGGAAATATAAATCTGCACCTGCAAAAGGTATGTTGACAAAAAATAAAAAGCGTGGTAAAATCAAATCAAATACCGTACTTTCAAAATCTGAAAAAAGAGCTGTATCTAGCGCAATATTGACAGATCACCCTAATTTACCTTGTGACGGAACTGTAAGGTCTAAATGTTGGGGTGATAACATATACGCTTTTATTGTTAAGGGACACGGCGATTACAAGTTTGTGGGTAAATATGCTATTAAAGGGAGAACGAGATAATGGCAAAATATGATGAATTGAAAGAAAAGTTATCCTCTTTGAGTACAGCAGAAACATACAGCCCAACACATAAGCAGGATGGAATATTTATTATTTTGTCAATGGCAGAAGAAAATGATTGCTTTGATAAATTTATTGACATCATTGATAAAAATCCAAACGAAGATTTTGACGGTATAGGCAAATTGATTTTTGCAGATGTTCCGGAACTTGAAGTTATAGATGATTAATAACAACTCAACCGCTCAGAAATGGGCGGTTTTTTCTTTTTCCCGAAAAGTTGTCCGTTTTGTCCGTTTCCCTTGCGCTATAATGAAAAAAAACGGAAGGGAGAATTTTCAGTGACGCTTACGGAATGTGCTGCGGTCAAGTATGCTGTTTGGTGTATTCGTGAGGATAACCGATATGTGCCGATATACGTGAAAAAGCAATGCGCTGTATGGCTGGATATCGTTAACGGGCTTGACACGGAAGCGTTTGTATGCGAAAAGACTTTCCGGAAGATATGCAAAATTCTCCGTTTGATGATACACCCCGACCTCGGCAAGCCGCTTATAAGCTGCATGGAGGATTATGCGTGGCTGCTTATCGTTGCGGTGTTCTGCACAAAGACCCGTGACGGGAATTTTCGGTTATATCAGACGGCGCTCCTCGAGATATGCCGAAAAAATTTCAAGACCTTTTACAGCGGTGTTATTTTCATCATAGGCATGGTAATCGAGCCGCGTTTCAGCCGTTTCTTCTCCGTTGCGCCCGACTTGAAGCTTTCCAAGGAGATACAGCTTGCGATAAAGAAAATCATAAAAAGCAGTCCTGCGCTGATGTCGAGCTTTAAGACCCTGCGTAGTGAGATACGCTGTCTTTTGACAGAAAGCGAGTTTACGCCCCTTGCGTACTCTGAGGACAAAATGGACGGTAAAATGGCGCATATGTTTCTTGCAGATGAAGCCGGAGCTATGGACGATTACCCCGTTGAGGCGATGCGCTCGTCGCAGATCACCCTGCGGAACAAGCTGGGCATAATCATTTCCACCCAATACCCCAATGACAACAACGTTTTGCTCACGGAAATTGACTATGCGAAAAAGGTGCTTGACGGGCTTAACGATGACAAGCGGTATTTTGCGCTGTTATATGAGCCTGACGATGACATAAAGTCGGGCGACCAATGGCAGGATAACGATTTGGTCATATATCAGTCTAACCCCGTTGCCTATGCGTATCCGTACATTTTCGATGACCTGAAAAAGAAGCGGGAGCTTGCTGTTCTTTACGAAAACAAGCGAGAAAACTTCCTTTGCAAGCACTGTAACATTCAATACAAGTCGCTGGGCGTTGAGGGGTATATTGATATTGCGCGGCTGAGGGAGTGCAGGATAGAAAGTGACCCCGAATTCTGGCGCGGTCGCCGTGTATGGGTAGGCTTTGACCTGTCTATGACAGAGGATAACACGGCTGTTGCTATGGTGACCGAGGCTGACGGGTACATATACGCCAAAGTATGGGGCTTTATTCCTGCGGACGCTGTCAAGAGAAAAACCGAAAAAGAAAAGTTTGATTACAACGCAAGTATCAGAGCAGGTGAATGCTTTGAAAGCGGCGATGATGTCATTGATTATTCCGACATAGAGCGGTTTATTCTCGGTATGGAAGAAAAGTTCGGTGTGACTATCGTACAGATTGGATACGACCGATACAATGCGCTTTCTACGGTGCAGAAGCTTGAAGCGGAAGGATATGAATGTGTTGAGATAAAGCAGCACTCCAGCGTTCTTCATGCGCCCACAAAGCTTGTCAAGGAGTATGTTCTTCACGGTACATTCCGATATGAAAATAGCCTGCTTCTTGAGGTAAATTTCCAAAATGCGCGGTGTACGTTTGATACGAACATGAACCGTTATGTAAATAAAAAGAAATCCGCAGGAAAGGTTGACTGCGTGGTTGCGGTCATAAATGCGGTATATTTATTGCAGCAGGATATGCTCAGTCCTACGGGCTGGGGCGGTCAGGTTGCATAAGCGAGAGGAGAATTAAAATGCCCTTTTGGAGAAGAAAAGAAAATCGTGCCGAAAATATTATAAGTACCGAAAAAATGATAACGACGGAAAACATCGGCGCCGAAGTGCTTCGGGCGCTTATCGGCGGAAATGCTCCGTTATCCAAATCCCAAGCTTCGGAAGTATCATCGGTAAGCAGCTGCATAAAGCTTATTGCCGACAAGATAGCATCGCTGCCGTTAAAGCTGTACGAAAAAGACGGCGAAAAGGTTAAGGAGATAACGGACGATATTCGGGTACGGTTGCTGAACGGTGATACCGGGGACACGCTGAACGCTACGGAAATGCGCCGTGAATGGGTGCAGGATTATTTCCTCGGGAAGGGCGCGTACACCTACATAGAGCGGGATATTTTCGGTGATGTGAAGTCTTTGAGGTATGTTCGCGAGGAAAATATCAGCATTACGACCAATGCAGACCCGATTTTTAAGGCATATGACATTTATGTAAACGGTCAGAAGTATTATCCCCATGATTTTTTGAAGATACTGCGCCGAAATGACGGTTACGGAAAGGGAAAGAGCATTGCAGAGGAAAATAATCTTTTGTTTTCTGTGGCATATAACACGATGAAGTTTGAAAATGCACTTGTGAAAAAGGGTGGAAGCAAAAAGGGTTTTCTGATGTCAAAAAACAGACTTGACAAGGCGGTGATGGACTCGCTCAAGGCTTCTTTCCGAGAAATATACGCCAACAATGGAGATAATGAAAATGTTGTTGTACTTAACGATGGTCTTGAGTTCGTCGAAAGCTCCAGCACTTCCGTTGAAATGCAGCTGAACGAAAACAAGCTCACCAGCCGCAACGAGATATGTTCGATTTTTGAAACGCCGCCCGAAATACTTAACGGAAAGGCTTCGGAGCAGGTACAGGCGTTATGGGTGAAAAACTGCATTATGCCCCTTTTGAACGTAATCGAGGCGGCTTGTGACAGTGATTTACTTTTGGAAAGCGAAAAAGAAAAGCGGTATTTTGCTTTTGACACGGTGGAACTGACGAGGGGCGATTTTAATTCCCGAATGAACGGATATGCTATTGCGCTGGATAAAAACGTTATGCAGCTTGATGAAGTCCGTGAGCGTGAGGACCTGCCGCCTTTGGGCTTCAATTTCATAAAGCTTGGCTTGCAGGACGTTCTTCTTGATGTCAAGGCAAACAGGATCTACACGCCGAATACGAACAAGTTTCAAGACCTTGGGGATATGACGCCCACGGAAGAAAATGTATTGACAAATCCCGAAAATGTGATATAATAAAATTATCCCCGAAAATTTTACTTGCTCGGAAAATGTGTTATAATCGGAGCAGGTGAATAGTTTTCTTATTTACTTTATACGCTTTCTGCTGAAGCTTTGGCGAGTCGCAGCAGGAGGCGTTATTTTTTGCCCTCATATTTTAACCCCTCGAATTCGAGGGGTTTTATTTTTACCGTTTTGCAGTTGACTGCAATGCGGTATTTTTTGCCTTTTTGAAAAAGTTGTCCGTTTTGTCCGCTTTTCTTGTGTTATCATAAAGAAAACATCGGGAAGGAGTGCTGAAATGAAAATTGAAGTCAGAAGCGACAGTGTGAACATTTCCGGTTATGTCAACGCCGTCGGCAGAGACAGCAAACCGTTGGTCACGGGCGACGGGCGCTGCGTTGAAATGGTTGAGCCGGGGACGTTTCGGAAGGCGCTGGAGCGTGCGGAAGATGTAGAGTTAAGGCTTAATCACCAAATAGGCAGCAGCTATGCTTCCGTAAAAGGCGGAACGCTGAAGCTTGCAGAAGACAATATCGGTCTGCGTGCGGAATGTACGTTAACCGACCCCAAAATGATAGACAAGGCGAGAAACAAGGAGTTCCGCGGCTGGTCTTTCGGTATGTATGTGAACGAAAGCAGGCTTGAAAGCCGTGCGAACGACATTCCGAGGCGGCATCTTACCGATATCGACATTTTCGAGGTATCGCTTATCGACAGCCGCAAGTCGCCGTGCTATGCAGGAACATCGGTTGAATGCCGTGCCGATGGTGATTTCATTGAATTCCGTGCAATGGATTTCACGGACGATGACTACGAAACGGCTTCCGCTGATTACAGCGGATATGAAAAAAGGCTTAAAGCATTAGATTAAAGGAGGAAACAAAACCATGAGAAAATTCAGAGTGCCCGAGTACAGGGCGGAAGATGTCAACCCCAAGCTTCTCACGGAGCAGCTTGCCGCAAAGAAAAAGAGAATGAAGGAAATTCTCGACGGCGCCAAGGCTGAAACACGTGCTATGTCTGAGGACGAGGACAAGGAGTTTACCAACCTTGAAAAGGAAGCAAACGCAATTAAGGCTACTCTTGCGGCTGAGGAACGTGCGAGAGAACTGTTCAAAGAGGATAACTCAAATTCAGATGACAAAAAAGAAGATAAAAAGGCATCAGAAGAAAGAGCCAATGCGGAAGAAACTGCATTTGAAAGATACATCAGAGGCGGTTCGGTGCAGGAAATCAGAGCCAGCGGCTTTGAAATGACACAGGGTAAAAACGGCGATATTGTCCCAACAAGAATCTCAAGCAGAATTATCACAGAGATAAAAGATATGTGTCCGTTCTTGGAGCTGTCAGATGTAGTCGAAACAAACGGAGAGTTCAACATTCCTGTTTACGGCGAGAACGAAACTAATTACATAAACGCAGATTATGTTGATGAGGGAACAGACCTTACCGATAATGTGGGTACGTTTACATCAATTAATCTTACAGGATATGTAATCGGGGCTCTTTCTCTTATTTCCAACAAACTTATCAACAATACTGACGTTGATATTATAAGCTTTGTCGTCAAGCAGATGGCAGAATCTTTTTATGCTAAACTTGAAGGTGAGTTTATCAGCGGCACTAAGAAAATCAAAGGTATTCTTAATACCGACAAGGGTATTACTGCAGCTTCTGCAGTTGCTATAACATACGATGAGCTTGTTTCTCTCAAGCATTCACTCAAGCGCAGATTCAGAAATAAAGCCAAATGGCTTATGAACCCTACAACATACACATCTATTTGTAAGTTAAAGGATGCTAACGGCCTGCCGTACTTCAAGGAAGAGGATTATAAAATCCTTGGTCTTGAAGTTATTGAGAGCGATAATATGCCCGAAATTGGAGCAGGGGTAAAGCCAATTGTAATTGCTGACTTTTCCGGATATACAATTAAGTGTACAAAGAATTTTCAGGTGCAGCCGCTGCGTGAAAAGTTTGCTACTAAAAATATGCTAAATTCCTATTGTGCACAAAACCAAGCAGATTTGTGATTTTGTGAAAAAGCCTTATCATTCATCACGGAATGATAAGGCTTAATGTGTTATAGATGTATTTATTTTCACCTTCCCCCCGCCATATAAAGCAGAGCATTACATATAGCGGCAGCGACGTTGCTTCCGCCTTTTCTTCCTTTTGCAACTATATACGGCACATCGGAAGTCATAATCATTTCCTTTGACTGCACCACGTTCACAAAACCTACGGGAACACCTATAATCAGTTCAGGTCTGAAAGCGCCACTTTCTATAAGTTCATGCAGACGTATTAAGGCTGTTGGTGCATTTCCTGCGGCAAAAATCACAGGTTTATCAAGTGCCGCCGCCTTATCGACAGAAGCGGTCGCTCTTGTTGTGCCGTTTTTCTTTGCCGCTTTAGCAACATCCTTGTCTGACATAAAGCACACTGCTTCACAGCCAAGCTTTTCCAGTGCCGCTTTGTTGATTCCCGACTTTGCCATATTCGTGTCGGTTACAAAAACAGCAGCGTTTTTTATTGCTTTTAAAGCAATTTCAACCGCGTTTTCCGAAAAACAAAGGTTATCATAGTAATCAAAATCCGCAGAGGTGTGGATTACACGCATAACTATCGGCTTTATCTCCTCGGGGATTTTTTTATTGCCAAGCTCGCTTTCGATTATCTCAAAGCTCCGTTTTTCAATATCACTCGGCAGCACATATTCAAGCTTCAATATTCTATCCCCTTTCTTGCGGTTATGCCTTTTTCATAGGGGTGCTTTACACAGCATATCTCACTTACATAATCGGCATTTTCAAGAAAAATTTCAGCAGGGTTACGTCCTGTAATTGCTATTTCAAATTTATCCTTACCGTCAAGTATAAGCTTTTCGGCAAGTTCCTTATTCATAAGCCCACACCCGTAAGCAGAGTTGAACTCGTCAAGAATAACCAAATCAAAACTGCCGCCGAAAGCATATTTCAAAAGTCCATTATGGCATACCGTAATTTCTTCCTTATCCTTGTCACTCATGTTTTTTACAAAGCCGTAAGCTCTGTTACAGCGTTTCACGGTTATATCAGGTATAAGATTAAGCGTTTCAAGCTCGGCGGTATCTCCGCCCTTCATAAACTGAACAAAGCACACCTTCATTCCCGCACCTGCCGCTCTTAGGGCAAGTCCGAGAGAGGCGGTTGTCTTACCCTTTCCGTCACCGCAGTATATATGAAGAAGTCCCATTATTATCCTCTTTTCTTTCTGCATTTCATAATAATTATTGCCGCTGCTGCTATCATAACTACTACAGCTACTGCAATTATTATAACAGGAACAGAGTTAAATTTCAACGCTCCATTCGGCAAAGTTTCCGACTGAAACACAAGAGTTCTGTCATACCATTTCTGCTTTCTTATACTGAAGCCTGCACAGGAAAATTCCTTATCAAGCGCCTCCACAGGTATTTCATAGCAATACTTGCCCTCGTCTGTTTCTGTGAAATATGAAAACTCGCTGTCAGGCGCATTATCCGCTTCTTCTTTTGTGCCGAGAAATACCTTCTCATAGCCTGTACCGCTTAATGTCATTACAGCGGTCATTTTTCCATTTGCAACCGTCAGCTGACAGTCTATAATTTTAAACATTGAGGAACTTGATTTAACCTCAATACTGTATGTACCGTCATTTATCCCATCTGCATAAATCGGCGTCATTTCCTTTTCGCAAGAACAAATGCACATTGTCATTATCATAAGTAATATAATACAAAATAATCTTTTCATAGTATTCCTTATAAAATGCTATGCCAAGGGCGAGCTGTCCTTGGCATAGCTTAATTTTTAATTAGTTAAGACCCTTTACAGCTTCTGCTGTGTGAGCAACATACATATCCTGAACAGCCTTAATTGCGCCAAGACCCTTTAAGGAGCATTCAACCTCAATACCCTCTGCTTCAAATGCAAGCTTCCAGCTGCCTTCCTCGTCGCCAGCCATATCGTTGTTAGCGTGGTCGCCTGCAACAACCATAAGTGGCTGGAGAACTACCTTTGTATAGCCGCCTGCCTTAACGCCTGCAATGACATCTTCAAGTGTAGGGCTGCCTTCAACTGTGCCTACAAAGTAGTTGGAGTTGCCCTTTGCTGTAAATGTTTCCTGGAGCTTGCCGTATGTAGCATTTGCCTCATGATGTGTGCCGTGACCCATAAATACAACTGCCGTGCCGTCAACGTTGTAAGCAGCTGTGTCAGCTACAAGAGCATCTGCAAGTGTTGTATAGTCAGCGTCAGATGTAAGGAGAGGAGCACCAACAGATAACTTGTCAAACTTACCCTCATATTCATCAATAACTGCCATAAGGTCATCATACTCAAAACCGCTCATAACGTGTGTAGGCTGAACTACAAGCTCCTTTACGCCGTCCTCAACAAGTCTGTCGAATGCTTCTTCAACATTGTCGATAGCTGCGCCGCCGTTTTCCTTGATAACGTCAATTACAATCTGGCTTGTGAATGCACGTCTTACTTCATAATCAGGGTTAGCCTCCTTGATTGCGTTTTCAACTGCGCCGATTGTTACCTCTCTGTTGTCATCAAAGCTCGTGCCGAAGCTTACCGCTAAGATAACAGGAGTCTTTTCCTCTGCCTGACAGCCGCTGAAAGCCATAGTTGCCGCCATAACGCCTGCCATAATAAGTGCCTTTTTACTGTTCTTCATTTTAGTTACCGTCCTTTCCCGTGTTTCCACGGACATTGTTTTTATATAAGTACGCCGTTTGCGTATTTATCCGAAGTATTTACGATAAAGTTTTTCGGGGATATCGTAAAGCCCCATAATTTTTTCTGCCGTAAAAACCTTATCGGGTGTTCCCGAAAGCGTAATTTTACCGCCCTTTATGCAAAGCACATAATCAGAAATCTTCTCTGCAAAATCAAGCTCGTGCATCGACAAAATAACTGCCATCTGCTTTTCCTTTGCAAGGCTTCGCAGTATCTCCAGAAACTGAATTTTATGATGTATGTCGAGATATGAAGTCGGCTCGTCAAGAATAAGAATTTCAGGCTCCTGACATATCGCACGGGCAAGCATTACACGCTGCCGCTGACCGTCGCTTACAGAGCTGAAATCCACATCCGCGTAATCCTGCATTGATACTTTTTCGATTGCATTTTCCGCAACAGCCCTGTCCTTTTCTGTAAGTAAGCCAAAGCTGCCCGTATAGGGATAGCGTCCTGTTTCAACAACCTCGCGGCAAGTCATAAGCTCGGGGCTGATACGCTCGGTAAGTACCACCGACAGCCTTTTCGCCATTTCCTTTTCGGTAATTTTCTCTGTGTCCTCGCCGTCAATTACTACTGTGCCGTCAAGCCTTAAAAGATACCCTGCAATAGTTTTCAGTACCGTTGATTTCCCTGCGCCGTTGGGTCCGATAAGAGTGAGAATTTCACCTTGTTTAACCTCAAACTCAATGCCGTTTACTATTACCCGTTTACCGTAGCCTACAGAAAGTCTGTCAGCCGAAATAAGCGTTTTATCCATTTATTTCGCCCCGCTTTCTGTTCAGCATTATGACAATTACCACAGGCGCACCGAAAATAGCCGTAACCGTGCTTATGCTAAGCTCGGTGGGTGCGAAAACTGTTCTTGCTATCATATCGCAGAGCATACAGAAAATGCTTCCGCCGAGAAAACAGGCGGGTATCATCACAAGTGGCTTTGACGTTTTGAAAAGCACACGGATAATGTGCGGAACGGCAATTCCCACAAAGGAGACAGGCCCCGCAAAGGCTGTTACCGAGGCAGATAAAAGTCCCGAAAGGATTATAAGCAATGCACGTAGTAATTTTATATTAACGCCCATATTCTGTGCATAGCTTTCGCCAAGCATATATGCACCGATTGGCTTTGAAATAAGTATTGTACCGACTAAACCGATGAGTACAAAGATGAAAATAACCTTTACATTGTCCATACTCGTCCCCGAAAATGTACCCATAGACCAGTCATGCAGGTTTATAATATCCGAGTCGTCAGCGAATGTTACAAGGAAATCCGTAACCGCCGAACATATATAACCTATCATAACTCCGCACACCACAAGCATTGACATCTGTCTGACCTTTCGTGATACAAGCAACACAAAACCAAGGGAAATCATTGAACCGACAAATGCGGATATTATCATAAATGCAGAGCTTAGCAAACCGAAAAAGCTTGCTGAAAAAATCATAGAAATCGCCACGATTAATTTTGCACCCGATGACACACCAAGCACAAACGGACCTGCGATAGGGTTATGGAAAAAGGTCTGCAAAAGGTAGCCAGAAAGGGATAATGCACCCCCTAAAAGCAATGACGCCAAGGCTCTCGGCATACGGATTTTCCACAGTATATCGCTTGCGGTATTTTCTTCTCCGAGAATTGCTGTAACAGCATCAGAAACAGATATATCGGCACTCCCTGTGAACAGATTTGCAAAAAGCACAGCAATGACTCCCACGGAAAGCAGTGTAAACATTGCTGTTATCTTTCCTTTAGTCATCTTTTTCACCGTCCTCTAATCTGAACAGGAATACAGGCGGTTCGTTTTCCGTATTGCCTGTAAAAATCGAGTTGAAATCGGAAATCACCGTGCCCAGCTTCATAGTTTCCTGAAAAAGATTCTCTTTGGTACACCACACATTTCCGTTCTGCACCGCCTTGAAATCGGCAAGCAGCTCATTCTTTGCGATAAGCTGTTCAACAGTCGTAATTTCACCGCCTATGGTGCTGTTGTATATGATAAAATCGGCATTTTTCGCCTGTGAATAAAACTGCTCCATTTCCATTGTTACAGAAGATGTCGCCTTATCGTCACCGAGATTTTCAAACACATTCTCTCCGCCTGCAAGCTCAATCATTTTCGTAACATAATCGCCTGATTTTCGGGTTACAGCCTGTCCCGAGGTACTTATATAAAAGAATGCGGCGGTTTTTCCTGTACTCTGCTCCGATATGCTGTCAAGCTGTTCTGCCTGCGCGCTGAAAAGTTGTCGGGCAAGCTCAGAGGTATCTGTCATTTCTCCGTAAACCTTAATCCATTCACTCCTGCCGAGGGGGTGGGTTTCATAGCTTGAATAATCCACAAACACGGGTATGCCAAGCTCGTTCAGTTTGTCCTTAACCTCAGGAGAATGGTCAATCATAGTGGACTGAATGGACAACATACACATATTTTCAAGTAGCATTTCATAGTCAGGCTCCCGGTATTTCCCGGCATAGAGCATTGTACCGTTTTCCATAGCCTCACGAGCATAGTCAATATACCAGTCGCCAGCCTTTGTTCCCGAAAACTTAACCGCCTCGCCCTGTTCAAGCTCTGCAAAAAGCCCCATTGCCGAGGTTGCGGCGAGGTATATGTTTTTCGTTGGTTTTTCGATAACGGTTATGCTTTCAGACAATCCGTCAGGCGTTTTTTCACCCTCTGGAACAAGCAGAAAGCTCTCGCCGTTCATCGTGTGAATTACCGAATATCCGTTTTCATAACGGTCTATGGCAAACTGCTCCGCGTAGATAAGCTCAACACGTTGCGAAAAAATAAGTCCGTCTATTTCTATATGCTTTTCGGGAATTTTTTCTGTTTTTGAGCAACCCGAAAGCATAATTATAAATGCTGAAACAACAGCAAAAATCATTTTTTTAATCAGTTTCATTTTTCTTCTTTCTTTTCACAACAAAAACAGCAATCACGCCCGCAAGCAGAATTGCTCCGCTTATAACCAACGCATAAATCGGGAGTGTATCAGCTTCTTTTAGGGTTGCGGAATCAAATTTCAATGTGTATTCTATGAGGTGCGGCTCACTCATAGCCAGTGTTTCAGCAAGTACTGGAATGTCCGTATCAAGAGCAGGTATTTCAACGAGAAAGGTTGAATATTCTTCGCCGCTTACGGGATAATATTCCTCTCCGTCAACTTCCATATAATCGTAGCTGTTACTGCTCCATACTATTTCAGCAGTCATAATACCGTTTTCTACTTCAAGTTCGGCAGGCGACCGAACGCTTGAACGCCCTGTTCCGCCTGTCAGGCTCACCTCAATTGTATATTTTCCGTCCGTCATAATTCTCCTTTTCGGGCAATAAAAAAGCGCCCTTACCACGTAGTAAGAGCGCACAATTTACAGATACAAAAGGGCAT